>NZ_JBFBBN010000004.1:0-343545 GCF_040682715.1 Amycolatopsis sp. NPDC051128
GCCCCTCTCCGCCCCCCGGTCCCTCGGGCCCCCCCCCTCGTTCCCTACCCTCCTCCTAACCGCTTTTATCCCCCATCTCGGCACTCTAAGTCCCTCAATGCGACATTCACGGCTTTCGGGAACGCGCCGAGCCGTCACCAGCGGTCGAGGTGCAGGACCTCCTCCAGCGGCTGCCGCGCCGCGGGCTTGAACGTCGCGCCCGTGTAGAACGCCGTCGGGATCAGCGCCGCCTGGTGGACGTTCTTCGGCAGCCCCAGCACCTCCGCCGCCTCCTGCTCGTACTTCAGGTGCAGCGTCGTCCACGCCGTCCCGAGCGTCACCGACCGCGCCGCCAGCATGTAACTCCACACCGCCGGCAGCAGCGATGCCCACAGCCCCGCCTGGTTGCCCGCCGGCAGCTCCGCGGACGCCGTCTCCAGGCAGGGGACGACCAGCACCGGGACGTCGCCCATGCGGTCGGCCAGGTACGCGACGCTGTCGCCGACGCGCTGCTGCACCTCGGACCGCGCGGGGTCGTCCGCGAACAGCTTGCCCGCCGCCCCGTCCGAATCCAGGTACTCCCGGCACGCCCGGCGGTAGAGCCGACCGAGCTCGGCGCGCTGGTCCGCGTCCGTGACCACCAGCCACTGCCACTGCTGGGTGTTCGATCCGCTCGGCGCCTGCAGCGCGACCTGCACGCAGTGCTTCACCAGGTCGAGCGGCACTGGCCGGTCCAGGTCGAGCCGCTTGCGCACGGTCCGGGTGGTCGTCAGCAGCTCTTCGGGCGTCATCATCGGCCCATCATGCCGGGCTTACCAGCGATCGTGCACCAGCGGGCGGATCAGCTCGTCGTAGGTTTCGCGGACCCCCGCGATCGCCTCCGAAGACGACACCGACAGTGGCGGCAACGCGGCCGCCGCGGTGTTCGCCGTCGCCTGCTCGGCGTTGCGGGCGCCCGGGATCACCGTGCTCAGGCCCGGCTGGTCGAGGATCCAGCGCAAGGCGAACTGCGCCAGCGTCTGGCCCTCGGGAACGAGTCCGCGCAGCCGCTCGACGGCTTCGAGCCCGACCTCGTACGGCACGCCGGAGAAGGTCTCGCCGACGTCGAACGCGTCGCCGTTGCGGTTGTAGTTGCGGTGGTCGTCGGCCGCGAAGGTGGTGCTCGCCGTGTAGCGCCCGGACAGCAGGCCCGACGCCAGCGGCACCCGCGCGATGATCCCGGCGCCCGCCTCCGCCGCCGCGGGCAGCACGCGCTCCAGCGGCTTGAGCCGCAGGCAGTTCAGGATGATCTGCACCGAAGCGACGTTCGGCCGCGCCAACGCGGTCAGCGCCTCGTCACAGGTCTCGACGCTGACGCCGTACGCCTTGATCCGGCCCTCGTCGACCATCGCGTCGAGCGCGTCGTACACCGCGTCGGAGGAGTACACCGGCGTCGGCGGGCAGTGCAGCTGGACCAGGTCGAGGGTGTCCACGCCGAGGTTGCGCCGCGACCGGTCGTTCCACTCGCGGAAGTTCGCGGCGACGTAGTTCTCCGGCACCTGCTCGACCCGGCGGCCCATCTTGGTCGCCACGAAGACGTCGCCGCGTTCGGCGAGGAACCGGCCGACCAGCCGCTCGCTGCGGCCGTCGCCGTAGACGTCCGCGGTGTCGAAGAAGGTGACGCCGGCGTCGGCCGCCGCGTGCAGCACGGCCAGCGCGTCGTTCTCGTCGACCTCGCCCCAGTCCGCCCCGAGCTGCCAGCAGCCGAGCCCGACGACGGACACCTCGCGGCCGAGGCGGGTGATCTCGCGGTTCTCCATGCCGCGATCCAAGCACACGCCCCGGCCTATGATCGGCCGTCATGGCCATGACATCGGGTCCGGACGGACTGGGGACCCGGATGCGGCACGTCCTCGAGATCTTCGAGGGCGACGTCGCGAGGTTCCTCGCCGACATCGGCCTCGCCGACTACCGGCCGCGGTACTCGCCGGTGGTGCGGGCGTTGCTCGCGCGCGGCCCGCTGGCCATCCGCGATCTCGCCGGGGAAATAGGCGTGACACGCTCGGCGGCCAGCCAGACCGTGGCGCAGATGACCCGGGCGGGGCTCGTCGCTCTCGAACCGGGTGCCGACGCCCGGCAGCGGATCGTGTCGCTCACCGCGAAGGCGCGCGACCTGCTGCCGCTGATCGAGGCGGAGTGGACGGCGACGACCGAGGCGTCGGAGGCGCTGGAAGCCGAGCTGCCCTACCCGCTGCGCGGGGTGCTGGACGCGATCGTCGAAGCGCTGGAGCGCAAGCCGTTCCGGCAGCGGATCGGGGAGACCGAGGCCGCCAGGGAGCTCCTGGAACCTTGATCAGGCGCCGGGGACGCGGAAGACCGCCCAGACGTACTTGCCGCCGGGGCAGCGTTCGAAGCCCCAGTCCAGCGAAAGCGCCTGCACGAGGACGAGCCCGCGGCTGCGTGCTTCGGCCGGGGCCGGCGACCGCAGCTCGGGCAGCCGCCGTCCGGTGTCGTGCACCCGCAGCGTCAGCCGCCCGTCGGCGAACTCCAGCTCGAGCCGCTGAGGACGTTCGCCGTGCTCGAAGGCGTTCGTGACCAGCTCCGAGGTGGCCAGCAGGATGTCCGCCACCTGCCGCTCGCGCAGGCCGAAGTCCAGCAGCGCCGAACGGACCTCGTTCCGGGCCAGCGCCGGGGCCGTGATGTCGGCCGGGAGGAACACCTTGAGCGGCGCGGCCGGCATGGTCGTCCGCGGCATTCTCGACGTCGTCATCTGGTCCCCCTCCCAGTGAGTTCGCTACCGCCCGCGAAGTACCCAAGCGCGTGCGCGGCTAATCAGGTGCCGTCGGCCAGCTCGGATTCGTCCAAACCGGAACGCAGTTTCTTCAGCGTCGCGGCCAGCAACCGCGACACCTGCATCTGGGAGACCCCGACGCGGCGCGCGATGTCCGACTGGCTCATCCCCGAGCCGAACCGCAGCGCGACGATCTTGCGCTCCCGCTCCGGCAGGCTTTCCAGCATCGGGCGTAGCGCTTCCCGCAGCTCGGCCTGGCCCAGCTCGGCGTCCGGCGCCCCGAACCGGGTGTGGGCCGCGTTCTCCAGCAGGTGGTCGAGCGACGCGCCGTATCGGCCCTGTCCCGCGCGAAGGCCCTCGAAGACGTCTTCGACGGGCACGCCGAGCCGGGCGGCGATTTCACTCGGCCGTGGCGCGCGCGAAAGCTGCACGGTGAGCTCTTCGCGCGCGGCGGAGATGTTCGCGTTCAGCTCCTTGAGCCGCCGCGGCACCCGCACCGACCAGCTGTTGTCCCGGAAGTGGTGCCGCAGCTCACCGGAGATGGTCGGCACGGCGAACGCGAGGAAGTCCGTCCCCTGCTCGGGGTCGAACCGGTCGACGGCGTGGATCAGCCCGACCGTGGCGATCTGGACCAGGTCCTCCATCGCCTCGTCCCGGTTGCGGAACTTCCTGGCCAGGTTGCGCGCCAGCTCCAGGTGGGCGCGCACCAGAGTGTCCCGGACGCGGTCCCGTTCGGGGGCGTCCGCCGGCAGCGCGGCGAGTTGGGTGAACAGCGCGCCGACGTCGAGGTCGTCCCCGCTGCTCCCGGCGGGATCGGTCACGACCCCGCCGCCTGGCTCTCCCGGACGAGGTCGACCCGGGACAGGTAACGGCCGTTCTCGGGGGTCACGGTGCGCTGCGCCGACGTCGCGAGCGCGGTCAGCAGCTGCCACGACAGGCCGGCGTCGTCGTCGTGCCCGGGGTTGTCCGAAAGCACCGAAACGGAGACCTCGATGCGCGGCCCGCTCCACGAGAAGACGCAGGTCAGCCGGCCGTCCGCGCTGGCGGGGAGCAGCAGCGAGCAAGCTTCGTCCACGGCCATCCGGAGGTCTTCGACGGCGTCGAGGTCGAAGTCCTGGCGCATCGCGATGTCCGCCACGATGGTCCGCAGGGTGGGCACGACGTGCGGTATCGCTGCCGTCCGCACCTCGATGACCTGTGCGCCTTCCGGCACGAGCGGGGCGTTGTCCTCCACGTTTGTTCCTTTCTCCGGCTCGCGCTCCAGATGTCCTGCGGTGTCCTCCGACGCCCGGTCTGCGAGATGCCCGGGGTGTGAGCAAACCAAACCCGGGTTTGATCCGCTCCACCGGCGGGCATGTAGCGGTCGACATGCTGATCCTGGGAAAGGCAGGGACGACATGGCTGACGTGAGCCGGCTGCCCAACGTGGTTGCTGAAGAGTGGGAATGGCAGCTGCGCGGTTCGTGCCGGGGTGCGGACAGCAGCCTTTTCTTCCACACGGACAACGAGCGGGGTTCGGCGAGGGAGCGGCGGGAGGCGCGGGCGAAGGCCATCTGCCAGGCCTGCCCGGTGCTGGCCCAGTGCCGCACGCACGCGATGACCGTCCAGGAGCCGTACGGCATCTGGGGCGGGCTCGGCGAGATCGAGCGGCGACAGCTGTTCCTGCGGCAGCGCAGGGCGGCGCGGAAGGCGATGAGTGCGCACTGAACACGGCGCTGAGCAGGCAGGATTTGGTCGCACGTGAGTAGTCCGCGCGAAAGGACGGCGGCCGTGGCGGGCTCGGTCGCGTCCTGGGTTAGGGTTGGCCCCGGAGTTGCCTTGACCGTGTCCGGGGCGGGGTCTGCCCCGCGTTGTGGAAGGCACGGTGACACGGATGCCGCTTGAGACATCAGGCGCGTACCCGGCGCAGGAGCAGCGCCTGACGAGGAGAAACTGCATGCCCGCAGCCGACCAGAACGCCACCCCGCCCGGGTTCGGCATCACGCTGGACACCGACGCGACGGAGCCCCGGGTGGTGGTCACCGGCGAGCTCGACCTGCTGACCAGCCCGCAGCTGCAGGAGGCCCTGGCCGGGCTGATCGCGGACAAGCGCGCGCAGCGGGTCGTGGCCGATCTGACCGGGGTGACCTTCTTCGATTCTTCCGCGCTGAACGTGGTGCTCCGCGCACAACGCCAGGCCGGCGAGCAGGAGGTCGAACTCGCGGTCGTCCCCAGCCCCGCGGTGAGCCGGGTGATCGAGCTCACTGGCGTGGCCGAACACCTGAGCGTGTCGGAGGACCCCCAAGCCTGACCGCCCGCTACGGTCCTGCGGACTGATTCTTCGCGGACCTGGGGGCGGCACGATGATGGGGCGGACGCATGCCCTGACCGGCTGGTGTGCGGGCCTGGCCCTGGCGCCCGTGGTCGGGGCCGGTTCGGTGCACCAGGCGGTGGTCTTCGCGGCCACCACGGCGGGGTTCGCCCTGCTGCCCGACCTGGATCATCCCGGAGCGAGCGCGTCCCGCCTCCTCGGCTGGCTGACCGGGGCGCTGTCCTGGGTGCTTCGACGCGTCTCGGCGGCGTTCTACGCGCTGACGAAAGGTCCGCGCGACGAGAAGGTCACCGGCAAGCACCGTCACCTCTCCCACACGGTCCTGTTCGCGGCGGGTCTGGGCGCGTTGACGTCGTGGGGCACTGAAGCCGGTGGCGCCTGGGCCGTGGTCGGCGTCGTGATCTTCGGGCTGATGCTGGCGGAAGGCGCACTGGGCGACTGGCTGTTGCCGGTGAGCGGCGCGGCGGTGGCCTGGTGGTTCTTCACGGCACCGCCGGACCGCGCCGGCGAGCTGGCTTCGATCTCGGGCTGGCTGGGCATCGCCGTCGCGGCCGGGTGCGTGACCCACTGCCTGGGTGACGCGCTGACCGAGTCCGGGTGCCCGTTCCTCTTTCCCGTCCCCATCGCCGGCGAGACCTGGTACGAGATCCGGCCGCCCAAGGCGCTGCGGTTCCGGACCGGCAAGAAGGTCGAGACGCGGCTGATCTTCCCGGTGTTCGCGCTGCTCGGGGTGCTGCTGGTGCCGGGCGTGTGGACCTACACGGTCGACACCTTCCAGCGGCTGTTCATTCCGCCGGCGAGCCAGCAGGCGACAACGCCTTGAGCCGCCGCGCCGCCGCGGCGGTGTCGGTGTAGTCGCGGGAGTACGTGATCAAGCCGTCTTCGATCGTCATCACCATCACGTACGACGACACGAACACCGAGTCGTTGAGCTCGCCGTGCAGGTCGAACTCCGCGACCAGCACCGACGGGTCCGTCGTCTCGTGGACCACGACGTTCTCGGCCTTCACCAGCCGACGGACCTGGCCTGCGGCGTGGAAGCGGCGACGGAGTTCCTCGCGGCCGCGCGTGAGCCGAGGGACTCCGGGCAGCGTGAAGGGCATCTCGACGGTCACGTCCTCGGCGTAGATGTCGGCGAGGTCGTCCCACCGGTTCTTCACCGAGGCGGTCAGGAAGCGGTCGAACACCAAGCGCGGGGTTTCGGGCATCGGAATTCTCCTGGAAGACTGGGCGTTGAATCGGAACGGTGCACCCGCTTACGACGATGCGGAGCGAGCGTTCCGGTTGTCAACGAGGAGACGTCATGGAGAAGATGCGCGCGGACGCGCGGCGCAACCGGGCCAAGGTCCTGGCCGCCGCCGAAGAGGCGTTCGCCGTCGACGGGCTCGCCGTGCCGCTCGACGACATCGCGCGGCTGGCCGGTGTCGGCGCCGGGACCGTCTACCGGCACTTCCCCAGCAAGGAGGCGCTCTTCCAGGCCGTCGTCCTGGAGCGCCTCGAGCAGTTCGCCGAAGAGGCCCGCGAACTCGCCACGGCCGAGGATCCCGGGGAGGCCTTCGTCGACTACTTCGTCCGCGTCATCAGGCAGGCTTCGCTCAACCGCGCCATCTGTGACGCCCTCGCGCAGTCGAGCGGGCACGCGTTCAAGGCGGGCGCGGGCGACGACTTCCGCGCGGCCATGGCCGAACTGCTCTCCCGGGCCCAGGCGGCCGGCGCCGTCCGGCCCGACATCGACGGGGACGACCTGCGCGCGCTCATCGTCGGCTGCCTGGCCGTCGAGCGGTACGCGCCGGAGAGCCGGCACCTGGTCCGCGTGGTGGTCGACGGGCTGCGAGCACATCAAATGGCCGGTAACAAGAGTTAAGATCAACGCGAGTCAGTCCTCGAACCTGCGCTACGCGTGGCGAGGGGGTGCCCGGATGAGCCGACCTACCTGGGGTTCCGCCGGCGTGACCGGGCTCGCGGGCTTCGCCACCGGGCTGCTGGTGGCCGCACTGCTCATCGCGGGCCGGAGCACGCCGCGGCCCGCCGACCCCACCGCGCCGCCGACCAGGACCGTTCCGGCGGTGCCCGTCACGGTGACCGCGTCCGTGCCCCCGTCCACCCTCACGTCGGTCGAGACGGCCCCGCCGACGACCACCACCAGCGTCGTCGAGGTGACGGTGCGGCCCACGACGTCCGCGACCTCGGCCACGCCGGCCTCGACGAACCCCGCCCTGCCGCTCACCAGCGGGTGGCGTGACTGAACGATGCAACCGCCCGGCCGCCGGCTCCGTCTGGCCGGTATGCGCTGTTTCTCGTGGTTCGCGGTGTTCGTGGCCAGCACAGCGGTTACGGCCGGCTGTGCCGGGCCGGAGACCGCCTGTCCGGCGATCGGCTTCCTCACCGGCATCGGCCTGACGGTCCCGGCACCCGTGGGCATTTCCCGGGCCACGCTCGACGCGTGCTGGCGCGGGCAGTGCGTCACGCGTCCGGTCGACCTTCAGCCCGAGACCACCGTGGGGGCGACGACCTGCGCCGGCACCGGGCCGGACAGCGCCTGCGGTGCGTCGATGGTCCCGACCGGCGGCCTCCGGGGCTTCGCCGCCGTGCCGGGTCTGCCCGCCGAGCCCGTCCGCGTCACCGTCCGGTTCGACGACGGCAAGCCGCACACCATCGACGTGAATCCCGGCTTCAGCGAGCCGAACGGCCCCGCCTGCGGGAAGGCGGGGCCGCAGGTCCAGCTCGAAGCCGGCCCGGACCGCGAACTCCGGGTGCGTTAGCCGACGTCGCGACGGCGCCAGCCGGCGAGCCCGGCGACCAGGGCGACAACCGTGACCGCCAGGAGCCAGACCATCGGCGTCGCGGCGAACTCCTGGCCGGGGAGCTTCGGCGGGTGCTGGAACGGTGACACGTCGAGCACCGCCTGCGGCAGGTTGACGACCGGGCCGAACAGGCTGATCAGCAGCGCCAGCGAGCCGACCGCCCAGGCCGCGGCCGAAAAGCCCGGCAGCAGCCCGAAGATCGTCACCGCCAGCGCGATCACGACCCACGTCGCGGGCAGCTGGACGAGCATCCCGGCGAGGGAGTCGCCGACCGACCCGCCGACGTCGCCGGTGCGCAATCCGTTGGCCAGCCCCATGAACAGCCCAGCCGCCAGCAGCAGCAGCGCCGTGCCGAAGAACGCGAACACCAGGTGGCCCGCCGCCCAGCGCAGCCTGCCGACGCTGGTGGCCAGCACCGGCTCGAGCCGGATCGCGGTCTCCTCGCCGCGCATGCGCAGCACCGCCTGGATCCCGTACAGCGACGCGACCATCGCGAACATCCCGGCCATGGCGGCGAGGAACGCCTGTGTGAGCGCCTCGCTGCCGCCGAGGCGCGCCATGATCTCCTGCGCCTGCGGGCTGGAGCCGACCAGGCCGCCGATGCCGCTCGCGATCGAGCCGAAGACGGCGCCGACGACGGCTGTCCCGATCGTCCAGCCGAGCAGCGGGCCGCGGTGCAGCCGCCACGCCAGCGCGAACGGCGTCCGCAGGCCCGGCGCCGCCGTCGCCGGGCCCGGCCGCGGCGGGAGGAAGCCGACGCCGACGTCGCGGCGGGGCAGCAGCCAGTACGCGGCCGCACCGGTCACCAGCGCGGCGGCCACCAGCAGCAGCAGCACCCACCAGCGTTCGCCCGCGAACGCGCGGAGCTGCTGCACCCAGCCGATCGGGGACAGCCACGACAGCCAGCGAGCGTCCACAGTGGAGTCTCCGGCGCCGCGCAGCAGGAAGGCGGCGCCGACCACGGCGGTGCCGATCCCGTTCGCGGTCCGGGAGTACCCGGCGAGCTGGACGGCGACCGCCGCGACCGCGGTGAACACCAGCCCCACCAGCGCTTCCGACGCTCCGAAGGCCACCGATCCCGCCGCGGGCAGGCCCGCGCCGACCATGGTGCCCGCCTGGATCAGGCCGACCACCACGCTCGAACCGCCGGCGACGAGCAGGGCCGCCGTCAGCGCCGCGTACCGGCCGACGACCGCGGACGCGAGCAGCTCCGCGCGCCCGGTGTCCTCCTCGGCGCGGGTGTGCCGGGTGACCGTGAAGACCACCATCAGCCCGGTGAGCAGCGCCAGGAACCCGCACATGCGCCAGGCGATGAACCCGCCGGCGGTGGTCAGGTCGAACGGCGGCCCGTAGAGCAGCGCGTACGACGGGTTGGCGTTCGCGCCCGCCTGCAGCGCGAGGCGGTCGGCGACCGTCGGGTAGAACTGCGTGAACGTGCTGACCGTGCTCGCCGGGACGATGCTGAGCAGCACGATCCAGATCGGCAGGATCACGCGGTCGCGGCGCAGCGCGAGCCGGGTGAGGTGCCAGGTGCCGGCCAGTTCGTGGGCCGGCGCGACCTCGGCGGATCGCTCGAGCGTCGCGGTCATTTCGCGCCCGCCTCGGTCGTGTAGTGGCGCAGGAACAGTTCTTCGAGCGTGGGCGGCTGGCTGACCAGGCTCCGCACGCCCGCCTCGGTGAGCCGGCGCAGGGCTTCGTCGAGCGAGCGCGTCTCGACGTCGAACCGGACGCGGTTGCCCTCGACCTTGAGGTCGTGGATGTTGTCGAGCTTCGCCAGCCCGTTCGGCGGTCCGGCCAGCTCGGCGGTGATCGACGTCCGGGTCAGGTGGCGCAGCTCGGCCAGGGTGCCGGACTCCACCGTGCGGCCGTTGCGGATGATGCTGACCTTGTCGCACAGCGCCTCGACCTCGGCGAGGATGTGGCTGGAGAGCAGCACGGTGCGGCCCTGCTCGCGCTCCTCCTGGATGGCGTACTGGAACGTCGCCTCCATCAAGGGATCCAGCCCGGACGTCGGCTCGTCGAGGATCAGCAGGTCGACCCGGGACGCGAGCGCGGCGACGATGGCGACCTTCTGCCGGTTGCCCTTCGAGTACGTCCGTCCCTTCTTCTTCGGGTCGAGGTCGAACCGTTCGATGAGGTCGGCGCGGCGCTTCTCGTCGAGCCCGCCGCGCAGCCTGCCGAGCAGGTCGATCACCTCGCCACCGGACAGGTTGGGCCAGAGGTTGACGTCGCCGGGCACGTAGGCGAGGCGGCGGTGCAGGCTCGCGGCGTCCTTCCAGGGGTCGCCGCCGAGCAGCCGGACGTCCCCCGAGTCCGCGTGGAGCAGGCCGAGCAGCACCCGGACGGTGGTCGACTTCCCGGCGCCGTTGGGGCCGAGGAAGCCGTGCACCTCCCCGGCGGGCACGTGCAGGTCGAGGCCGTCGAGGGCCTTCGTCCGGCCGAACGACTTGTGCAGGTCGGTGACCGAAATGGCATTTTCCATGTTTCGGAAGCTACACTCGCTTCATGAAGTTGTGAAGTTAAGAAAATGTCTAGATCGAGTGATCATGGAGGGCGGGGTACGGGAGGATGGGCCGATGACGACGCCTGACACGAAGCGGGACGAAGACGCCGTCCGCCGGTACGTCGAGAGCCTCGGGCTCGTGCTCTCGCAGATCGGGATGCAACGCATGTCCGCGCGGGTGTTCGCCGCGCTGATGACGACCGACGAAGGCCGGCTGACCGCCGCCGACCTGGCCTCGCAGCTGTCGGTCAGCCCGGCCGCCGTCTCCGGCGCCGTGCGCTACCTCGAGCAGGTCGGCCTGGTCGCCAAGGAGCGCGAGCCCGGCGAGCGCCGCGACCACTACCGCCTCTACGACGATCTTTGGTACGCGACGTTCATGAAGCGCGACCGCATGATCACCATGTGGCGCGACGCGGCCGAGAACGGCATCGACGCGCTCGGCGAGGACACTCCCGCCGGCAAGCGGCTCGCCGAGATGCGGGACTTCCTGACCTTCATGCTGACGGAGCTCAACGGCATGTACGAGCGCTGGCACAAGCTCCGGGAAGAGAAGAACCGCTAGAGCCCGGCGAGCAGGACGTCCGCGAGCCGGTCGGCGCGGTCCGCCGGCTCCCGCTCTTCGAACGTGGCCAGGAACGCCTGCTGGAAGCACGCCCCCAGCACCAGGGCCGCGGCCGCCTCGACGTCGGTGTCCGCCTTGACCCGGCCCAGCTCCTGCTCGGCACGCAGGTAGTCCACGACGCCCTTCAGCAGCACGTGGGGGCCGTGCTCACCCAGCCGTTCGCGGTGTGACCGCAGCAGCTCCCGTGACGAGAAGACCGAGACCGCGATCGGGAACCCTTCGAGGTAGAAGGCGAGGCCGAGCCGCGCGATGCGGACCAGGTTGTCCCGCAGCGGCGCCTGCCCGGGGTTCGCGGTCAGCTCGCCCAGTGCGGCGCCGAGCGCGGGCAGCTCCTCGGCCATGACGCTGAGGAACAGGTCGGTCTTGTCGCGGAAGTGCTTGTAGAGCATCGCCTCGGAGTAGCCCGCGGTCCGCGCGATGACCTTGGTCGTCGCATGGGCGTAGCCCTGCTCGCGCATCACCTTCGCGGCCGCGGCGACGATCTCTTCGCGGCTACCCATGCGCACTCCTCAGTGGATTCTCAGCGGGGTTAGTGAACACTCACTCTACCTGGTGAGTGTTCACTAACCGAGGAGGATCACCATGAAGATCACCGTGCTGGGAGCCACCGGCGGCGTCGGCGGCGAGGTCGTCAAGCAGGCGCTGGGCCGCGGCTGGCACGTCACGGCCGTCGTCCGCGACCCCGCGCGGCTGGCGGTGCCGGGGCAGGACCGCCTCGACGTCGTCGTCGCCGGGCTCGGCGAACAGAAGAAGCTGACGGCCGCCGTCGAAGGCCGGGACGCGGTGCTGTCGGCGCTGGGTTCGCGCGAGCGCAAGCCGACCACCGTCTGCGTGGACGGCGCCCGCGCGGCGATCGAGGCCGGGGCGAAGCGCCTGCTGGTCGTCAGCGCCAGCGGGCTGGACGCCGACGGCGACGGCGTCTTCACCCGCACGCTCGTGAAGCCCCTGCTCAACGCGGTCCTGAAGCACGGCTACGCGGACATGCGCGCGATGGAAGCCCTGGTCATGGCGACCGAAATCGACTGGACGGTGGTCCGGCCGCCGATGCTGCTCAACGGCCCTCGCACGGGCGTCGTGGCCAGCCGGCTCGACGGGAACGTGCGCGGCAGCTACACGATCCGGCGCGCGGATGTCGCCGCGTACCTGCTCGACGCCGTGGCGGAGCCCACGCTGATCAGGGCGAAAGTCTCGATCGCCCACGGCTAGCGTCGTGCCATGGTGATCCTCGCTCAGGCTCTGTACGTCAAGCGGACGACTCCGCGGCTGCCCGGCGCGGCCGGTCCGACCGAGGGGCTCGTTCCCGGCGAAGGGGAGCCGTTCCGCCTGGCCGTCCTCGGCGAGTCCACAGTGGACGGCGTCGGTGCGGCGGACCACGAGGAAGCGCTCACCGGCCGCCTCGCCCGGGAGCTGGCCCGCGACGGCCGGGCCGTGCGCTGGCAGGCAGTCGGCCGGACCGGCGCCAACGCCCGCACGGTCCGCGCCGAGCTCGCCCCGCTGGTCCGCCCGGCCGACCTCGTCGTGATCGCCCTCGGCGTCAACGACACCATCGAGCTCCGGACGGCCGCGGCCTACCGCCGCGACCTCCTGAGCCTGGTGCTCGACCTGCGGCGGCGGCTCGGCCCGGTCGACGTCCTCCTGGCGGGGGTGCCGCCGATGTCCCGCTTCCCGGCCCTGCCCAGGCCCCTCCGTGACGTCCTCGCGGCGCGCTCGTCCGCCCTCGACGCGGCGGCGGCCGCGGTGGCGCGCGTCCCGGGCGTCACCCACGTGCCGATGGACCCCGTGCTCCTCGACCCCGCGGCCTTCGCCTCGGACCGCTTCCACCCGGGACCGGCCGGCTACGCGAGGTGGGCGCGAACCCTCGCCGACGCACTCCCTGTGATCGGTTAGCCGCCCTCCGTCGATCTTCAAGAAAGTTCGCCGGTTCGGGTATCTGGCGGTGCCCCTACTGCGTCCTGTGGAGCAGCCAAGCACGGAGGAACACGACAGGGGGTGTCGCGTTCGGAGAGAACGCGGTGGCCGGGAGCCGAGGGGGCTTCCGGACACCGTCGGCCGGGTGCCCTTCGGGGGAGGGGTCATCCGGCGGGGCCCGTTGGGGAGCGGGTCTGTTGAGGGAGGGGAGTGTCGGTCGGCGTGGGTCCACCCGCCCGCGTCGGCCGGTACCTCCCCCTCGCCGCCATTTGACCGGTAGTGCACGACCGACGAAGTAAGTGATCGATGTATCCCAGATCCACCTGCACGCTCCTTCCCCCCGAAGGACCCGCGATACTGCCGAAGCCGACTCGAATGCTTTTCCGAAGAGGGGCAGATACCGTGACCGACGTGCGAACAGCAGAGGTAGATCCTCCTTGGGAGGGCCTGACCGGCGCCGAGCTGCATGCCGCCTGCATGCATGCCGCGAGGGAGGGTGACCGCCAGGCGATGGCCCGCCTCGTCGAAGAGCTGACCCCGCTCGTCTGGCACGTCGCCCGGGCCAACGGCCTCGACCGCTCGGTCGCCGAAGACGTCGTCCAGACCGTCTGGCTGGCTCTTTTCAGCCAGCTCGGCAAGCTCCGCGATCCCAAGGCCCTCGCCGCCTGGCTGATCACCACCACCCGGCGCGAGGCCACGCACCCCTTCGGCCGTCGCCTGCAGCCCGTGCCGCTGAGCGACGAAGTCGCCGAAGCCATGCCGAGCACCCAACCGGCACCCGAAGACGAAGCCGTCCGCGCCGACCGCGACCGCCGGGTCTGGCGCGCCTTCGTCCGGCTGCCCCACCGCTGTCAGGAGCTGCTCCGGCTGACCGTGCTCGCGGGTCGGGCGGAGTATCAGCTCGTCGCCGAGGCGCTGCGCATTCCGCGCGGCAGTATCGGCCCGACCAGGGGGCGTTGCCTCGACCAGATGCGCGATCTCCTCACCAGCGAAGGGGGAAGCCGATGAACGACGTCGGGGCGTCGGGAGGCCTGGCCTCCCCGGACGACGGAATCCTGCTGGCCGACATCGGCCGTTTTCTCGACGAGCTCGACCCGCCACCGGACGATCTGGTGCAGCGGGTCCAGTTCGCGCTCGCCCTCGAGGACCTCGACGTCGAGGTCGCGCGGTGGGAGCGGATGGACAACCTCGCCGGCGTCCGTGGCGGCGGCACCGGCACGATCACGTTCACCGTCAGCGACCTGACGGTGATGATCAACCTCACGAAGATCGGCAAGCTGCACCGCATCGACGGCTGGCTGGTGCCGGCCGGGCAGTACGGCGTCGAGGTGCGGGTCGCCGAGCACGGCACGTCGTCCACGACGGCCGACGAAGGCGGCCGGTTCGTGCTCGACAACGTGCCCCGCGGGACGACGCAGATCCTCGTGCACCTCGGTGACGTTTCGTGCCGCCGGACCGTCGTGACGCCGACGGTCGTGCTCTAGGCGTCAGCGTCAGCGTCAGCCGAGAAAGTCGGCCAGGGGGACGGGCGTGAGCCCGTCCTTCTTCGCCTGCTCGACGAAGGCCGTGTAGTCCTCTTTGAAGGTCTTGCGGAAGTGCATCAGCACGATGTCGCCGGGCTTGAGCTTGTCGCCGGCCTGGAACTGGACGTGCCCGTCGTTGACCGCGGCCGTCCACAGCACGGCGGCGCGCATCCCGCACGCGGCCGCCGCGCGCAGCGTGTTCTGGTCGTAGTTGCCGAACGGCGGCCGGAACAGGGTCGGGCGCACGCCGAGCCCGGCCTGGAAGTCGTCGGCGTCGTCGCAGATTTCCCTGCGCTGGAACTCGTAGGGCTTGCCCTTGAGGTTCGGGTGGTCGACCGTGTGGTCGCCGAGCGTGGCGCCGGTGGCGTCGAGGATCTGCTTGAAGTAGGCCTCGTGGCCCTTCACGTACTTCTGGTTCAGGAACAGCACCGGGTGGGTCCCGTTCTGCTGCATCAGCTTCGGCGCGTCGGGGTCCTGCACCGCGCCGTCGTCCATGGTGAGGAAGACGTACGGCTTGTCGGTGGTGATCCGGCGGACGAGCGGGACCTGGCCGTTCGCGATCGCGGGCGCCTGCTGCTGGACCGTGCCGAACGCGTACGGCGCCGACGTCCTCGCGTCGGGGCTCAGACCTCCCGGCGCCGGGTTCGGCTGGCTGTTCCCGAACACGCGTTCGTCCGGCTCGTCCGCCGAACAGGCCGTGAGCGTCAGCGCCACCGCGGCCACCACCGCCACCAGTCGCTTCATCCGCCGCGTCCCCTTTCGCCCTGGTGGTCGTGAAGACCACCCGAAAGGGTGACGTCAGGAGGAGCGCGAAGTTGCGCCGGGCGATCTTGATGTGGCCCGGCGCACGCAGGTCAGCGCCCGGTTTCGGCCGCCTTGACCAGCTTGGCCGAGATCAGGCGGATCGTCGCGCGCAACCCGGCGACCAGTAGCGGCCCGCTGCCACGGACCGGCTCGGTGAACGACCCGGTCCACCGCAGGTGCGTCCCGCCGTCGGCGGTCGGTGTGAAGAGCACCTCGGCGCGGTAGTCCTTGATCGGGTTCGCGCCGAAGAACGTGTAGACGTGCTTGCGGTCGACCTCGTACTCGACCGTCTCCTCGCGGACCAGCACCGGCCACAGGCCGAGTTCGCGGACGGCGCCGACGCCCGCCGGTTCCTCGGTGCCCTGCCGCGCCCAGCGGGCCTGCACGACGAGTGGCTTTCCCCACTCCGCCCAGCGCGGGCCATCGGCTTCGAGCGCGAACAGCGCCGACGGCGGCGCCGAGCTCGTGCGGTTGACCTCGAACGAGTACTTGCGGCCCGGCATCGGGACCTCCTGCACGGCAGCGTTGTTGACAGGCTGATAATTAAGCGCTCCCGGCAGCGTAGGTCAAGATGGGGGCGTGAGCACGCCGCGCCCCGACCTCGCCGCGCCGCACTGGCTCGTCCAGCTCCTCCGCAGCAAGCCGGTCCCGGTGCCGTGGAACATGGTCGCCCGCGCCGTCGCCGCGCTGGCCGTGCCGCTCGCGGTGGCGTACGCGGCGGGCGACATCGCCGTCGGCGCCCTCATCTCGACCGGCGCCCTGCCCGCCGTGCTGTCCGAATCGGCCGGGCCCTACCGCTACCGCGCCCGCCGGCTCGGCGGCGCGACGCTCGCCGCGACCGCCGGGTACTTCGTCGGCGTGCTCACCGGGGGCACGCCGGCGCTGTCCGTGCCCGCAGTGATCCTGATCGCCGCGGTGTCCGAGCTGATCAGCGCGGCCGGCAGCAACGCTTCCGTCGCCGGGCTGCAGATGATCGTCTTCGCCGTGCTCGGCACCGGCCAGCACACGACCGGCATGCGCGTCGAGGTCCTGCTCGGCTTCTTCTGCCTCGGCGCCGCCTGGAGCTTCCTGGTCGCGCTCGTCACCTGGACCGTCCGGGCGACCAGCCCCGAGCGCACCGCCGTCGCGCACGTCTACGTCGAGCTGGCCGCGATGCTCTCGGCGAGCGACCCGGCCGTCTCGCGGGTCGCTCGGCACCGGCTGACCACGGCGATGAACACCGCCTACGACCAGCTGCTCACCGCGCGGTCCTGGCTGTCCGGCCGCGACGCCGCCTACCGGCAGCTGCTCAACCTGCTCTCGGCCACCACCCCCGCGGTCGAGGCGTCGGTGGCGATGGTCAACGCCGGCCGCCGCCCGGCCCAGGAGGTCATCGACCACTTCGTCGCGTTGTCGGCGTCGGTGCTGGGCAGCCAGCCGCTGCCGGCACCGCCGCCGACGCCGTCCGACGACCCCGACCCGCTGCTCACCGCGCTGTACGCCGGGCTGGTCCGGATCGGCAAGGGCGACGACCGGAAGCGCCGGGAGCCGACGCCCTGGCACCGGCGCGTGCGGGAGTGGGCGGGCTCGCTCGCGTCCGGCCCGCTGACGTGGATCGCCGCGCTGCGGCTGTCGCTGTGCGTCGCGATCGCCGAAGCCGTCGGCCTGCTCGTGCCGCTGGAGCGGTCGTACTGGATCACCCTGACCGTCGGCATCGTGCTCAAGCCCGACTTCGGCTCGGTCTTCGGGCGCGCGGTGCTGCGCGGGGTCGGCACGGTCGCCGGCGTCGGGATCGGGGCCGCCGTGCTCGGCTTCGGCGCGCACGGCTGGGTGCTGGTGGCGCTGATCGCGGTGTTCGCCGGCGGTATCGCGGTCGGCAAGGTGCGCAACTACGGCGTCCAGAGCGCCTTCGTGACGCCGTTGATCATCCTGCAGATGGATCTGGCCAACAACGGCAACTGGAGCGTGGTGCTGGCGCGGCTGGTCGACACCGCGGTGGGCTGCGTGATCGTCCTCGTCTTCGGCTACCTGCTGTGGCCGGGCAGCAGGCGGCCGCAGGTCGGCGGGCGGCTGGCCGACGGACTGGACGCGGTCGCGAAGTACGTCCGGTGCGCGCTGGTCGAGACGTCGACGGCGGAGGCGCGGCTGGCGCGGTCGCGGGCCCGGCGCGGTGCCTACCGGGCGCTGGCCGACCTGCGGACGGCGTTCCAGCAGGTCGTCGTCGAGCCGTCCGCGAACGGCCGCCAGGCGGTCGCGTGGTGGCCGGTCATCGCCGCCCAGGAACGCGTCGCGGACGCCGTCACCGAGGTCGGCGTGACGATCGGGCGGGGTGCGCCACCACCGGACCCCGACGACATCGAGCTGCTGACGGCCGCTTTGGACGAGCTCGCCGCGGCGGTCCGGGAGCAGCGCGACCCGCGGTCGATGCCGCTGCCGGACGCCCCGCGGCTGTCCGGGGTGGTTGACCAGCTCGAGTCGGCGTTCGACGCCGTCCGCGGTCCCGACCTGGTGGAACGCGCGCCGCTGCGGCTCGTCCGGCGATTCCTGCCCTACCACCGGCGCACGTGACGCCGGTGCTGTTTGATTGACCCATGGGAATCGACTTCGACGCGTTGAAGGGCAAGGCCGAAGAGGCCCTGCGCGAGCACAACGACAAGATCGAGGAGGGGCTCGACAAGGCGGCCGGCTTCGCGAAGTCGAAGATCGCCGGCCACGACGAGCAGATCGACAGCGGCGTCCAGAAGGCGAAGGACTTCCTGAACAAGTTCGACGACAAGCCGGACACACCCCCGGCCCAGTAGTCCCTTCTACTGGACCTCGCCGGTCGCGATGCCGTCGGAGAGGCCGGTGATCCGGCCTCCCCGCTCGCCGAGCGCGATCAGGCCCTGCCGCGCGTCCGGGGCCGCCAGGCTGATCCGAACGCCCGCCCGTTCCAGGTCGAGGGCGGCCGCCAGCGCTTGCGCCCCTTCGTATCCCGCGTTGATCGTGGCCGCCAGCCCGCCGGTCGACGCCAGCGAACCGCGGGCCGCGCCGAGCCGGCCGAGTGCCTCGTCGACGATCGGCAGCAGGGCGTCCCGGTTGCCTTCGGTCATCGCGCGGACGAGCTGCGGGTTCGACCCCGCGACCCGCGTGCCGTCGCGGTAGGACCCGGCGGCCAGCGACATGGCGAGTGGGCCGCCCTCGGCGCCGATCGTGGCCAGGATCGCCGCGAACAGGTGCGGCAGGTGCGAGATCCGGGCGACGGCTTCGTCGTGCGACTCCGCGGGCAGCGGGATGATGTGCGCCCCGATGTCCAGCGCGAACTTCGCCACCTCGGCCCAGGCGTCGAGGTCGGTGTCCTCCTCGACCGTGACCACCCAGGCCGCGCCCTGGAACAGCGACGCGTCGCCGGCCAGCCAGCCGGAGTTCGACGTCCCGGCCATCGGGTGCCCGCCGACGTAGCGGGTGTACGGCACGCGACGGCGGACGGCGTCCAGCACCGGCGCCTTCACGCTGGTGACGTCGGTGAGCAGGCAGTGCGAAGCGTGCTGGGAGACCAGGCGCAGCAGGTCCTCGACGGCCGGGAGCGGCACGGCGAGCACGACCATCGCGTCCTCGGCCGCGGCCCGGCGCAGGGCGGCTTCGACGTCCGTCGTGACGTCGTAGCCCGCTCTGCTCGCCGCGTCGGCATCCCCTTCGGACACCGCGGCACCCCACGCCGTGCGGCCGCTCGCGGCCGCCGCGCGCAGCGCCGATCCGCCGATCAGCCCCAGCCCGATCACGCATACGTCTCGCACGAGGTTCATCCTGCCAGTGCCGGACGCTTCCCGGGCCGCGGCGCGACCGCGATCCGGAGTCTTCTCGGTGCTCGAGGGCGGCCAAAGCCGCCGCGGACTCGAACTTCTTTCCGGGTGAGCCGCGCTACAGCGCGGCCGCGAGCCGCGTTCCCTGGTCGATCGCGCGTTTCGCGTCGAGTTCCGCGGCGACGTCGGCCCCGCCGATGAGGTGCACCGGGAGCCCGGTGGCGCACAGCTCGTCCGCGAGGTCCCGCACGGGTTCCTGACCGGCGCAGACGACGACCGTGTCGACTTCCAGGACGCGCGGCACGCCGTCGACGGTGAGGTGCAGGCCGGCGTCGTCGATCCGCTCGTACGTGACGCCGGAGAGCTGCTCGACCCGCTTGGCCTTGAGCGCCGCCCGGTGCACCCAGCCGGACGTCTTGCCGAGCCCGGCCCCGATCCCGCTCTTCTTGCGCTGCAGCAGATAAACCTGCCGCGGTGACGGCTCGGGCTTCGGCTCGGCGAGCCCGCCCGCCGCCTGTGCCGGGTCGGTGACACCCCACTCGGCCATCCACGCGTCGAGGTCGAGCGCCGGCGAAGCGGTGTGCGTGAGGAACTCGCTGACGTCGACGCCGATGCCGCCGGCCCCGATCACCGCGACCCGCCCGCCGACCGGCTTGCCGTGCCGGACGACGTCGACGTAGGACAGCACCTTGGGGTGGTCGATCCCGGGCAGCGACGGCACGCGCGGCGCGACCCCGGTGGCCAGCACGACCTCGTCGAAGCCGGTCAGGTCCGTGGCGGAGACGCGCCTCCCGAGGTGCAGCTTCACCCCGGTCACCTCGAGGCGCCGCTGGTAGTAGCGGATCGTCTCGGCGAACTCCTCCTTGCCGGGGATCCGGCGCGCGATGCCGAACTGGCCGCCGATCTCGTCGTCGGCTTCGAACAACTCGACGCGGTGGCCGCGCTCGGCCAGCGCGGTCGCGGCCGACAGCCCGGCGGGCCCGGCGCCGACGACGGCGACGTGCTTCGACCGCCGCGTGGGCGCGAGCGTCAGCGTCGTCTCGTGGCCGGCGCGCGGGTTGACCATGCAGGACACGAGCTTGCGCTTGAAAGCGTGGTCGAGACAGGCCTGGTTGCAGGCAATGCAGGTGTTGATCTCGTCCTCGCGGCCGCTCTCGGCCTTCCGGATCCACTCCGGGTCGGCGAGGAACGGCCGCGCCATCGACACCAGATCGGCGTCGCCGCCGCTCAGTGCTTCTTCGGCGACCTGGGGCATGTTGATCCGGTTCGACGTCACCACCGGGATCCCGACGTGCGGCTTGAGCTTCCCGGTCACCCAGGTGAACGCGGCGCGCGGCACCGACGTCACGATCGTCGGCACCCGGGCCTCGTGCCAGCCGATGCCGGTGTTGATGATCGTGGCCCCGGCGGCTTCGACCTCCTTCGCCAGCGCGACGACGTCTTCCCAGCGCTGGCCGCCCGGGACGAGGTCGAGCATGGAGAGCCGGTAGATGATGATGAAGTCGTCGCCGACCTTCGCGCGGGTCTGCCGGACGATTTCGACGGCGAACCGGCGGCGCTTCTCGGGCGTGCCGCCCCAGGCGTCGGTGCGCTTGTTGGTGCGCTCGGCCAGGAACTGGTTGATCAGGTAGCCCTCGGAGCCCATGATCTCGACGCCGTCGTAGCCCGCTTCGCGCGCGAGAGCGGCGCAGTCGGCGAAGGCGCGGATCTGCCGGCGCACGCCGTCGCCGGTGAGCGCGCGGGGCCGGAACGGGTTGATCGGCGCCTTGATGCTCGACGCGGACACGCTCAGCGGGTGGTAGGCGTACCGGCCGGCGTGCAGGACCTGCAGCGCGATCTTGCCGCCTGCCTCGTGCACCGGCGCGGTGAGCTGCCGGTGCTGCCGGGCCTCGGCGGACGTCGTCAGCTTGGACGCGAGCGGCAGCAGCCAGCCGGTGCGGTTCGGCGCGAACCCGCCGGTGACGATGAGCCCGACGCCACCGCGGGCGCGTTCGGCGTAGTACTCGGCGAGTTCGGGGAAGTGCGCGGCCTTGTCTTCGAGGCCGGTGTGCATCGACCCCATCAGCACGCGGTTGCGCAGGGTCGTGAAGCCGAGGTCGAGCGGCGCGAGCAGGTGCGGGTACGGGCTCATCGGGCGTCCTTCTCGTGGTGGCGGGCGGCATCCATGGCGCTGAGGACTTCGTCGAACCACTCGACCTGGCCCTCTTCGACGCGGATGCCGCCGCGCAGGACCAGGTACTGGTGCAGGTGCCGGCCGTCGAGGCCCGCGGGCGAGGGGAAGTCGCGTTTCTCGATCTGGCGGTAGACGTCGAGGCGTTCGGCGTGTTTCGCGCGGTGCCGGGCGATCTCCTCGGCGACGGCGCCGGGATCGCCGAAGGTGGCGCCCCGGATCTTCACGGCCAGCTCGACCGGCCCGGCCGACGGGTCCGGCTCGGCGAGCCAGCGGACGAGTTCGGTGCGGCCCTCGTCGCTGACCGTGTAGACCTTCTTGTCCGGCCGCCCCGCCTGCGCGACGACGTCGACGGCGACCCAGCCGGCCTCTTCCATCCGCTTCAGCACGCGGTAAATCTGCTGGTGGGTGGCGCTCCAGAAGAGCCCGATCGACTTCTCGAAGCGGCGCGTGAGCTCGTAGCCGGAGCCGGCGCGCTCGGACAGCGAGACGAGGATCGCGTGCTCCAGTGCCATGCGCCCAGTTTCATATGCACCCAGTTGCAGTGCAACGAGGCGCAAGTCACTCTCTGCGGCGGCCTTCACACAGCGTCCTTCACAAAACGGGTCGACGAACGGGCGGAAACGACCAGGATGGGAGAGGTGCACCCGGTACTCGAACTGATCTCCGAACGGATGGCGACCGGCAGCGTCCCGGGAGAACGCACCGACGGCAGGCGCCTCGCGCTGGCCATCGAAGGCGGCAGCAGCCGCGGCACGTACTCCAGCGGCATGGTCCTCGCGCTGGACGAACTCGGCGTCACCCCCGCGTTCGACGCCGTCTACGGCTCGTCGGCCGGCGCGCTGAACGGCGCCTGGCTGCTCTGCGGCCGGTCGTCGACCGGCGTCCGGACCTGGTGGAACCCGATCGTCATGCGCCGCATCATCAACCCGCTGCACACCCTGCGCGGCCGCGCGGTGATCGACCTCGAATACCTCGTCCACCAGGTCTACTCGGTGCTGGAGCCGATGGACTTCCCGGCGATCCTGGCCAACCCGGTCACCTTCCACCCCCTCGCGACCGACGCCGACACGGGGGAGTCGACCGACCTGCACCCCTTTCTGGCCGACGTCGACGCGATCAAGCTCGCGCTCGCCGCGTCGTCCTGCATGCCGGTGCTGGCCGGGCCGCCGATCCCCCTCTCCGGCCGCCGGTTCGTCGACGCGGGCGTCGCCGAACCCATCCCCTACCGCACGGCGCTGGCCCAAGGAGCCACCGATGTGCTCGTGCTGCGCACCCGCCGCGCCGACGAACTTCCGGTCCCGCCGCCGCGGGTCCACGACGTCGTCGTGCCGCGGTTCCTGCGCCGCCAGGCCCCCGGCGCCATCCCGGCGTGGCAGGACACCTACCGCCGGGACGTCGAAGACGAGGAGACCCTGGCGGCCGCCCCTCGCATCCTGAGCATCCGCCCACCCGCCGGCGCGCCGGACGTGGCGGTGCTGGAGCGCGATCCCGAGGTCCTGCGCAAGGCCGTCGACCTGGGTAAGAGCGCCGTCCTCGACGTGCTGGAAGGGCTACGCGAGGCGTCCTAAGGCTTGCGCGCGACGCCGCCGATCACGCGTGACTCGGACGGCGAACCGGCGAACACGGTGTGCTCGTCCGGGTGCCACGCCGGCGCGTAGACGAGCCCGGGCTCCACCAACGGCCAGCCGCCGAAGAAGCGTTCGAACTCGGTCATCGACCGCAGGAAACCCGGATTGGTCGTGCTCTCGTAGTACTCGAGCAGATCGATCAGCGCCTGTCGCTCGTCCTCGTTGACCGGATTCTCGTTGGTCATCTGCGACAGCACCAGCAGCGAGCCGGGCGCCAGCCGTTCGCGGTAGTACGCGAGCAGCCGGTCGGGGTTCTGCTCGTCCTTGACGAAGTGCATGACGGCGTTGATCACCAGCGCGATCGGCGCACGCACGTCGATGATGTCCGAAGTGGACACCCGGTCCCAGAGATCCTCCGGCCGCAGGAAGTCCGCGGCGATGGCCTGGTGGCGCTCCGGGTCGGCGGTGTCGGCGAGCAGCAACGTCGAATGCGCGAGCGCGATGGGCTCGTTGTCGATGTAGAGCACACGGGTGTCGAGCTCTTCGCGCGTCTCGTCGGCGACCTCGTGCACGTTGCCCGCGGTCGGCAGGCCGGACCCGATGTCGACGAACTGCCGGATGCCCGCGCGCACGCACTCGCGGATCGCGCGGCCGAGGAACTGGCGGCTGGTCAGGCAGTAGTCGCCCATGAGCGGCAGCCGCTTGCGGACCTTCTCGGCGAAGTCGCGGTCGATCGCGTAGTTCGTGGTGCCGCCGATGAAGTAGTCGTAGATCCGGGCCGCCGACGGGCGGTCGAGGCTGCTCTCGACGGCCTTGAGCGCGTCGTCGTGGTTGATCATGACCATCCCTTCGTGACCCATGCTGCCACGGGAACGATCACGCCGGCGGCAAGGCCTCCCGATAGGCGTTCACGGACTGCGTCAACCGGTCGAGTTCGTCGCGCATCCGGGCGAGCCCGGCCGCGTCGAGGCCCATCGCGTCGCCGATCACGTCCGGGATGCCCACGGCCTTCTCGCGCAACGCCTTCCCGGCGTCGCTGAGGCTGATCCGGACCGAACGCTCGTCGTCGGCCTGACGGTTCCGCAGCACGAGGCCGGCCGCGTCCAGGCGCTTGAGCAGTGGCGAGAGCGTGCCCGAGTCGAGGCTCAGCTCGGCGCCGAGTTCCTTGACCAGGCGGTCGTCCTGCTCCCAGAGCGCCAGCATCACGAGGTACTGGGGATAGGTGAGGTCGAGGTCCGCCAGGACGACCCGGTAGAGGGACGTCACCGCACGGGACGCCGAGTACAGGCCGAAGCAGAGCTGGTCGTCCAGTCGCGGTGAGCCGGTGTCCGTCATGGCGTCTCCTCTCGACAACTTTCGATGATCCCCGGTCGCGGTGCATGCCGCAACTAAAGTGCCACAAATCTCATTGGACTCAACTTAGTTGTGCACAACTCAGTTGAGGTCTAGCATCAGTGGCGTCAGCTTGCTTCCCCGAGGAGGACGACATGACCGCCAACCCGCACAACCTCGCCCTGGAACCGGCCGCGCAGGCGTTCGCCGAGGCCACCGACCAGCCGCCGTACCTGTTCCAGCTGCCGCCGGAGGAGGGGCGCAAGGCCGTCGACGGCGTCCAGGACGGCGACGTCACCATGGCCGACGCCGAGATCGAGGTGCTGACCGTCCCGGGTGGACCCAACGGCGACGTCGAAACCCGGATCGTCCGGCCCGCCGGCGTCACCGGCCCGCTGCCGGTGATCGTCTACATCCACGGCGCCGGCTGGGTCTTCGGCGACTTCCACACCCACCAGCGGCTCGTGCGCGAACTGGCGGCCGGCGTCGGCGCCGCCGTCGTCTTCCCCGAATACAGCCGCTCGCCCGAGGCGCGCTACCCGATCGCCATCGAGGAGAGCTACGCCGTGGCGAAGTGGGTCGCCGAGCACGGCGCCGAGAAGGGGCTCGACACCTCGCGCATCGCGATCGCCGGCGACTCCGTCGGCGGGAACATGACCGCGGCGCTGACCCTCCTGGCCAAGCGGCGCGGCGACGTCACCTTCCGGCAGCAGGTGCTCTTCTACCCGGTCACCGACGCGAACTTCGACACCGAGTCGTACCTGAAGTTCGCCGAGGGCTACTTCCTCGGCCGCGACGGCATGAAGTGGTTCTGGGACCAGTACACGACCGACCCCGCCCAGCGCGCGGAGATCACGGCGTCGCCGCTGCGCGCGTCGCTCGACGAGCTCGCCGGGCTGCCGCCGGCCCTCGTGATCACCGCCGAGGCGGACGTGCTTCGCGACGAAGGTGAGGCGTACGCGGCGAAGCTGCGTCAGGCCGGTGTGCCCGTCACCGCCGTGCGGTACCAGGGGATCATCCACGACTTCGTGATGGTCAACGCGCTTCGCGAGACCCACGCCGCCGAGGCCGCGATCACCCAGGCGATCACGGTGCTGTCGCGGGCTTTGGGGAAATAACTGAGAAAACGCTGAGTACGCACCACGTTGCGGCCCTATGACAGAACTCACAGGGTCGCAACGTGCGCGGTCGCCCAAACGTGCTATAGAGGCGAGTCCCGTGGATCCGGGCGCGCATTTCTGCCCGCCTGGAAGGACTGTTGCCATGCACCTGAGCGGCATCCGGCTCGATTCGCCGGTCAACATGATCGTCATGGTCGTGCTGACGCTGCTCGCGATCATCGCGGTCCCGTGGTTCTGGGACCGGTGGAAGCGCAAGCGCCTGTGGCGCAGCGCCACGATCCTGCTCGGGGTCGTTCTCCTGGTGGTCACCACCGGCATGGCGGGCAACATGATCGGCGGGTTCTTCCCGACGGTCGGATCGCTGCTCGGCACCGGCAGCTTCTCTTCGCAGGGCACCGACGCCGAAGCGGCGCAGAACGGCGAGGACCTGGAAAAGCTGCGTGACACGGGGGTGACGCACGCCCGCGACGGCAAGGGGACCGTCGTCCACATGAAGGTGACCGGACGGCGGACGAAGCTCACCCGCGACGTCACGGTCTACCTGCCAGCGCAGTACTTCGACGCGGCGTACAAGGAACTTCGGTTCCCGGCCGTCGAGTGGATCCCGAACTACCCGTCCGGTCCCGAGGTGTTCACCAGCGGCTACCACATGCCGGAGCAACTCGACGCGGCGATCGCCAAGCACGTGCTGCCGCCGACGGTCGTGATCGTGCCGGACCCCACCGGCGTGCCGAAGGTCGGCCATGACACGGAGTGCGTCGACCAGGTCAACGGCAGCGCGAGCGACACCTACCTGACCGCGGACCTGCGGGAGTGGGCGCTGCACAAGCTCGGCGTCTCGCCGAACCGGCGGGCCTGGACGATCGCCGGCTGGTCGTCCGGCGGGTACTGCGCGATGAACCTCGTGACCCGCCACCCGCAGTGGTACGGCCAGGCGGTCAGCGTCAGCGGCTACGACAAGGCCCAGGTCGACTCCGAGACGGAGGACCTCTTCCGCGGGCGGCAGGACATCAACGACGCCAACAACGTCCGGATCAACGTGGGCCTGCACCCGTCGCCGGTGGAAATCCTCGCCGTCTCCGGCGAGAAGGAGAAGTACGAGAGCTTCGCGGCCGACCAGATCCGCCAGGCGGCCCGGCCGCCGACGCAGGTTTCGTCGTGGCGGGTCCCGGACGCCGGGCACAACATGAACACCTTCAAGTCCCAGATCCCGGACGTCCTCTCGTGGATCGGCGCCCACACGACCCCGCCCGCCCCGGCCGCCCGCCATGCGGACACCGCCGGCGGCGTGCCGCCGTGGCCGCTGCCGCACTCGGGGGCGCACGGGGCCCTGGCCGACATCGACCAGTAGGTCCGGCGGGGCCGGTCCTTCAGCCGAGCAGTGCCTTGACGACCGCCGTCACCCGCCTCGAGCCGGTCGCGTAGTCGACCGAACTCGGGTGCTCGCTCAGCACGACCACGATGTACCGGTCGTCTTCGCCGACGACACCGGAGGTGTGCAGCATTCGCGTCGGCATGCAGCACGACCAGCCCTGCTTGACCGCCCACGGCCGCCCGCCCGCGGCGTCCGGGATGCCGAAGTACTGCCGGAACCCGTCGGAACCGCGCTCGGTCGCGCCGCGTAGCGCGGCGAGGATCGCGCCGGGCGCGTGACCCAGCACGTACTGGTAGATCCGCACGACGTCCTTCGCCGTGATCCGGGTGTCGCCCCACCGGCCGGCATCCGCGGGCGGGCGGGTGCCGGTGAGCCCCATCTTCTTCGCCCAGCGCGTGACGATCGACGGCCCGCCGTACGTGGTCCAGAACTGGCTCGCCAGGTCGTCGTCGCTGCGCGACAGCATCCGCTGCACCTGCGTCGTGGGACCGCCGCCATCGAGCACGGAGAGGGCGATGAGCAGCTTCACCAGCGACGCCGAGGTATACCCGCGATCCGCGTGCGCGGAGACGGTCGCCGCGCCGCGCTGCCGGTCGAACACGACGGCGCTGACGTTGCCCCCGGGCACCAGCCGGTCCAGCTCGGCGGCGTCCACCCCGGACCCGGGATCGGCCTTGGCCGGCGCCGAGGCGGGGGGCGGCGTCGGCGTCGGCGTCGCGCTTGCTGAAGCCGCGGTGGGCGGAGAATCCGACATCGATGGCATCTCTTCGGCGACCGCGATCGGCTCGGGTGTCGCGGCCCGGCCATGACTGGCCGTCACCACCACCGCGCCGATCGCCCCCAGGCACAGCCCCACCAGGAAGATGCTGCTCAGCTTGCGCATAACCCGGATTGCCGGGAGAGCGCTCCGGTGTTCGTCGAATCAGGTGAATTTGTGGGATAGCTCTCGGATCGGGGCGGATCCGGTGACGCGCGGGGGCCCTGCGGGCAAGCAACGTCGTTTCGCTCCCCGTAGTAACTGGGTACCAGTGTCCGGTGACGGTCGTCACCACCCGCTGGGAAGGACTTGAGTCATGGTTCACGCGAATGGGGCCCGCATCCGGGTCCGAGGCCTGCAGCCTGCCCAGGTGCTGGCCGGGTTGACCGGGATCGCGTTCCTCGTGGTCGGCATCATCGGATTCACCAGGACCGGCTTGGGGAACTTCGCCGGCCACAACGACGCCGGGTTCTGGCGGTTCTCCGCCAATCCCCTCACCAGCCTGGTCCGCGTCGTGACCGGCGTGGTCGGCCTGCTGCTGGCGTTCGGTTCGGGCCGCGCGCGGACGTTCGGCTGGCTGCTGTTCATCGGCTACGGCCTGCTGTTCGTCTGGGGCCTGATGATCGACGGCCTCATCTCGACCAACCCGTTCGCCAACGCCGGCAACCCGATGGACCTCGGCCCCGCCGACACGTGGCTGCACCTGGGCGTCGCCGCGCTCGGCCTGTTGATCGCCGCGATGCCGGCCCGCCGCACCATCCTCGTCCCCGAGGACGAGACGGTCGACGAGCCGACGGTCGCCGAGCAGCGCACCGAGCGCATCGACCGGACGGACGGCACCGACCGCGCCGAGCCGCGTCGCCGGTCGTTCCTGCGTCGTGACCACAAGGGGCGAGGCCCGGAGGTCACTCACGAAGAGCGTCCGCCGGGCCTCGCCCACTAGCAGTTTCGGGGTGGCTCAGTAGGTGGTGCCACCAGAGGAGTCGCCGGCCCCCGCACCGCTGTCGGCCGCCGGAGCCGGAGCCTGGTTGGCGGCGGTGGCGGGGTTGGCGCCGACCTTGCAGCCGGCGGGCTCGATGACGAACCAGGTGCCGTTGACGCCGTTACCGTTCGCGTCGCCCGGCTTCAGGTCCTTCGCGAACTTGTAGACCGGCCAGCCGCCGATGGTGACCTGCTCGGTGCCGTCGGCGCGCTTGATGCTGCCGAGGAGCTTCGAGTCGATGCCCTGCAGTTCGACCTTGCCGTTGGAGAGGACCGGGGGCCAGGTCTTGGCGCAGTCGCCGTTGCAGGTTGACGTCTTGGCCTTCTTGCCGTCCTTCTGGAACAGGTAGAGCGTCATCCCGTCCTGGTCGACGATCGCCTTGCCGAGACCCTCGATTTCGCTGGCGCTCAGCTTGACGGTGCCGGCTTCGGTGCTCGCGGCCTGCCCGGCCTTGCCGCCCTTGGCGTTCGCCGCGTACCAGGCGCCACCGACGCCCTGGCCGGTCGCGTCACCGGCCTTGGTGTCCTTGGCGTAGCGGTAGAGCGCCCAGCCGCCGACGGTGACCTGCTCGGTGCCGTCGGAGCGCGTCACCTTCCCGACGAGGTTCTTGTCGACGCCCTGCACTTCGACGTCCCCGGTGGAGAGCACTGGTGGCCAGGCCTTGGCGCAGTCACCATCGCAATTGGACTTCGGCGGCTTCGCCGTGTCCTTGTCGAACCGGTAGAGCGTCATGCCGTTCTGGTCGGTGATCACCTGTCCGACGCCGTTGACGTCGGCGACGACCAGTTTGGACTCGTTCGACGCCGGAGCGGCGTTGCCCACCTGGCCGTTGCCGGCCTGGCCGTTGCCGACCTGGCCGCCGCCGTTGCCGCCCGCCGCCGCCGGAGCGACGACCGGCTGCGCAGTTTCGACACCCGAGCAAGCGGTGAGCACTGCCAGCCCGGCTGCCGCAGCGGCGACGGAGACGGCGATGCGCGTGCGAAGCATGGAAGTTCTCCTTGTGTCCGTTGGGATTCCCGCCGCTCGGTGCGGCTGCCTGATACCCAATACACGGACCCCCGGCGGAGGCGGTTCAAAAAACTTTCCCGCGGTTCGCCTGGGCCGGGTGGACGCCGCCCAGGCGCGGCTGAGCTGCGGAGTTGCCCGGCGGACCTTGCGGCAGCCGGCCACCACGGGCCCCGCCCGCCTGGGCGACGGACCATGGGAGCGGCCCCGAAGCCTGGTCGGGACGCAGCCCTGGGTGGCTGGCTGTTGGCCGTGTTCCCGTGGGCTGCCGACTGTGCTTGCTCGCGGCTCAGCTCGTCGTCGGAGGCTTGGCCGCCGCAGGCGCTACTCCGCGGCGTTGTCCGACCTGGGCTCGCTGCCGCCGCCGAGCGCGCGGTCGACCAGCGTGGCGGCCGCGCCGGTGTAGCCGGCGGGATCGAGCAGGTCGTCCAGCGCGGCCGGGGTCAGGACTTCGGTGATCGGGGGGAGCTCGTCCAGCACCTCCCGGAGCGGCCGGTCTTCGCGCACCGCCCGCCGGGACGCCTCACCCAGCAGTTCCTTCGCCGTCGCTTTGCCGAGCAGCGGCGCGAGCACGGCGGAGAGCCGTTCGGAGACGATCAGCCCGTGCGTCGACGCCAGGTTCGCCCGCATCCGCCCGGGCTGCACGGTGAGCCCACGCGCCAGCTCGACGGCGGTGTGCGCGGCGCCGCCGGTCAGCCGGAGGCATTCACGGATCAGCTGCCACTCGGCGTGCCAGACCCCGGCCGAGCGCTCGTCCTCGGTCAGCATCGACTGCGTGACGCCCGCGGCCAGCACCGGCACCTGCAGCGCGGCCGAACGGATCAGCGTCGCGAGCACCGGGTTCCGTTTGTGCGGCATCGCCGAGGAGCCGCCCCGGCCCTCGGCGGCCGGCTCGGTGACCTCGCCCAGTTCGGTCCGGGTCAGCGTCTCGACGTCGACGGCCAGCTTGCCCAGCGCGCCCGCGGTGAACGCGAGCGCGCCCGCGAGGTCCGCGACGGGCGTCCGCAGCGAATGCCACGGCAGCACCGGCGCGGCCAGCCCGGTTTCCTCGGCGAACGCGGCGGTCAGCCGTTCCGCATAACCGTCGACGGCAGCGTCGCGAGCACCCCCCGCGGTCCCGGAGACCTCGATCGGTGTGGTGGCATCGCCCCCGCCCCCGCCCCCGCCCCCGCCCCCGCCCCCGCCCCCGCCGCGCTCGCTGTAGCCGGCCTGGTCGAGGCCCGCGTCGGCGGCGAGGCGCGCGTACTCGACGTACGCCGCCAACGTTCCGGCCGCTCCGCCGAGCGAGACCGGCAGCCCGCCGTCGAGCACGCGCCGGATCCGGACGGCCGCGTCCAGCACCAGCTGCCGCCAGCCCGCGGCCTTGAGCCCGAACGTGGTCGGCACCGCGTGCGCCGTCAGCGTCCGCCCGGCCATGGTCGTGTCCCGGTGCGCGCGTGCCAGCTCGGCCAGCGCCTCGCCGGTGGCGTCGAGGTCCGCGACGAGCAGCCGCAGCGTCCGGTCGGCGACCAGCATCATCGCCGTGTCGAAGATGTCCTGGCTGGTCGAGCCGCGGTGCACGTACTCGGCAGCGCCGGGCGCGATCTCGCCGACAGCCGACGTCAGCGCCTTGACCAGGCCGACGACCGGGTTCGCGGTCGCCCGCGCCCCGCGTGCCAGCTCGACGACGTCGATCCGCACGCTGCCCGCGGCCTCCGTGATCGCCTCCGCGGCCTCGGACGGCACCGTCCCGAGCCGCGCCTGCGCCCTCGCGAGCGCCGCCTCGGCGTCGATCATGGCCCGCAACCAGGCCTCGTCACCGGTCGACGCCTCGGCCGGAGTACCGGCCCGCACGGGCGAAAGGAGTCCGGAATCGGGGTCGACGGTCATGGCGTCAGCATCGCACGCGTCCGCCCTCGGCGACGGGCCGCGCAGCCGGGTCTGGCACGCTCTCCGCCATGAGCAGCGTCACGTCCGACGAAGACACCGTCGGCTCCGAAGCCCGGGCGATCGCCGCCGAGCGGCTCACCTTCTTCTCGGACGCCGTCGTGGCCATCGCGATCACGCTGCTCGCGCTCGAGCTGCCGCTGCCGGAGGGCGCCGGCAACGCCGAACTGCTGCGGTCGCTAGGGGATCATCGGTCCGAATACATCTCCTTCCTGATCAGCTTCGTCGTGATCGGCGGGCACTGGCGTGCCCATCACCGCCTGTTCCACTACGTCACCACGGTCGGCGGCGGGCTGATCCGGCTCAGCTTCGGCTGGCTGCTGATGCAGGTGATCATGCCCTTCGCCACGAAGGTGATCGCCGAGGACGGCGCGTTCGAATTCCGCTTCGTCTTCTACTCACTCGTGCAGGTCGTGGCCCTGACGCTGTTCCTCCTGATGACCTGGCAGATCCAGCGGGACCACCTGTACCGCGCGGACACCCCGCCGGAGCTCTTCGGCGCGGTCTACCGCGGGATCGCCGCGATGGTCGCCGCCTTCGCCATCTCGATGCCCGTTGCCTTCTTCACGCACTGGGCCTACGCCTGCTGGATCGTCGTTCCTGTCGTCGTCAACCTCCTGTTCCGCTTCCGCAGCCGCCCGGCGGCGGACGCCTGAGCCGCGTGACCGGTCATGTGCGGAGCGTGCCACAGGGGTCCGACAATTTCGGTTCGCCGTCGTGGCCGGTGGCCGGGCAACCAGCTCGAAACCCAGTTCAGACTCGGATTCCCGAAGCCGGTAACGAATCTTCGGGTCCGTCGATCTGATCTTCGTCACCCTGCTGCGCACGCCAGTCCACTGTCGGAGCGGCATCCCCCTCGGTTCGGAACCAGGAGATCACGACTATGCAGCGAACCGGACGAAGAACCGCTCTACTGGCCGCGCTGACCACGGCGGTCCTGTTCGCGGCGCCCGCCGTCGCGGCCGCGGCACCGCCCGCGAGCACGATCGACGTCAGCGCGACCACCGTGCGCGCGGGCAGCACCATCACGGTCACCGAGCAGCTGTACAACCCCACGGACTTCACGGTCACCGGCGCGAAGGCGGCGCTCTACACCAAGGAAAAGCCGATCGTCGACCTGGTTGACCTGGTCTCCTGCGCCGGTTCGGCCCTGTCGTGCGCGCCGTACCTCAGCAGCTTCCGAGGCGCCGTCGGCGACCTCGGCGCGGGCGAAAGCCGGACGGTGACGTTCACCTTGCGCGTCAAGGAGGACGTCCAGCCCGGCCAGTTCACGCTGCAGCACCAGTTCGCCGGCGACAACTACGCGTTCGCCGTCGAAGACGGCCCGGCCGTCACGATCGCCGCGCCGGACAAGGCCGACGTCAAGGTCGCGCTGACGGCGACCCCGCGCCCCGGCCTGGTCGCCCGCGTCGACTACGTGGTCACGGTGTCGAACACCGGCCCGGCCACCGCGACCGGCATCCGTGTGACGGCCAACCCGGGCTCGAGCCGCACCATCGTCTCGACGACCGGCTGTACCCGTTCGGGAACGGCACTGACCTGCGCGATCGCCACACTGGCCCCGGGCGCCTCGGCCAAGGCGAAGTTCACGTCGGAGGGCGGCTTCTTCGCCTGGGGCGCGTTCACGGCCACGGCCCAGCGAGCGGCGAGCACGCCGGCCGACCCGAACGCGGCCAACGACACGGCGTCGAAGAAGTGCACGGCCTACACCGGCCTCTACGTGCAGTGCTGACGAACTGACGCGCGGGGCCTGGCCGGGGCCCCGCGCGTTCGTCCACAGAGGAGCGTCACAGCGCGAACGCCGCCGACTGGGGCACGCCGCCGTATTGGCGGCGTCTTCGACGGTCTGCGCCGAGGTGTCCATGACGTTCTCGGCCGCAGCACGACGTAGAACAGGTCCAGACCGTCGCGATTCGCCGACAGCCGCGCGACGGTGGACTTCCCGGCACCGGGCGGCCCGGTGAGGATCAGCAGGGAACCAGGTTCGGTGGGCATGGACGCATGGGCAGCCCGCCCGTCGAGGACCAGCCTTGACCTTCCGTGCGGCCTCAGCCGGGACCCGGTGTGCGGGGAGGTGACGGGGGCCTGGCTAAACTGGGGGAGCGGGCCGTTAGCTCAATTGGTAGAGCTGCGGACTTTTAATCCGTAGGTTCTGGGTTCGAGCCCCAGGCGGCCCACTACCGTCCGTGCGTTTCACCTGCGCGTTTGTCTGAGATGCGCGCATCCTTTGCCGCTGTGAATGGTAGTTGGCGGCTCCGTCGCGTCTCCGTATCGCGGTGCCGAGCAACTGCAGCGCGGCCGCCTGTGGCTGAGACCCCCACGGCTTGCTGAACTTCTCGAAGGGTCCGTGGTGGTGACGACCGGCGGTGACAGCCGGTACGCCGATCGCTACGGTGGGGACGGGAAGTCGATCGGGCAGCCGAGGGGGCTCGTCGTGGGAGGTGGGCGCAGGCCGCGCCGGGCGGTGCCGTTCCTGGATCGAACGGTTCCGCGGCAGCTGATCCGTGACCACCTCGAGAGCCGTCGGACACCGGGGAATCCGGGGTTGGTGTGCGTGCACGCGAGGGCGGGGTTGGGCAGCTACAGCCTCGTCGCCGAAGTGTGTGAGGACGAGCTGGGCAGCGACTGCGCGTATGTCGAGGTGCAGGCGACCGCGGTGGACGGTCAGGCCGTGCCGCCGGGGGAACTGCTGGGGCAGGCTCTCTGCGGCCTTGGGCTGGCCGAGTCGGATCTGCCCGGCTCGGATGCCGAGCGGGCCCACGCCTACCAGCGGAAATCGGCCGGTCGTCGGTTCGTGCTGCTGGTCAAGGACGTGGTCGCCGCCGAGCAGGTCGAGCCGCTCATCCCGCACGCCGCGCCGGACGCCGTGGTGCTGGTGACCAGCCGCCGCGCGCTGCGCAGGCTTTATCCGCACGGGTTCCTCGCGGTTGCGCTGGACGGCCTGCCGGAGCGGGACGCGCGGGAACTGATGTTCGCCAGCTTGGGTGCGACCGGTCGCGAGCTCGAGCCCGGCGTGATCGACGAGCTGTGTGCCCTGTGTGACGGGCATCCGCTGCTCATCCGGTTGGTGGCGGCCCACCTGCTGGGGCGGGCGAGGGCGGCCGAGCCGTTGGTGGCCAGGGTCCGGCGGTCCCGTGCCGCGCTGCTGGAACTGGACGTGGCGCAGCCGGTCGCGTCGTCCCTGAAGCTGGCCTACGACGGGCTGGCGGAGCCGTACCGCCGGGCGTACCGGCGGGTGGCGCTGATTCCCGGGCCCAGTTTCACGTCGGCCGCGGCCGCCATCGCTTGTCACGCCGACGTGCTGACCGCGACGGAGCTGCTCGACGAGCTGGTCGACGCGTGCTTGCTGACTCACGACGAGACCTCCGGCCGCTACGCGTTCCACGCCGTGGTTCGCGAGCACGCCAGGTTGCGGGCGTTTGACGACGAAGACAGCGAAGTCCGGGATGCGATCATCGCCGGCATCGTGGAGTGGTTCTTGCACGAGGCGGTGCCCCGGGACGCGGCGTTGTCCGGGCGATGGCGGGTCGGCTCCGTCTTCGCCACCCACACGAGGCCCGTGTCGACGCGGGATGACGCGATCGCGTGGTTCGAGGCGGAGTGGCGCACCGTCGTGGCCTGCGTCGCCGCCGCCGAACGCGTCGAGCGCCACGATGTGGCCTGGCAGTTGTGCGTCGCGCTGTTCAAGTTCCTGCACATGCACGGACACACGGCGGCCTGGCTGGAAACCCACCGGGTGGGTGTCGCCGCCGCGGAGCGGACCGGTGACCAGGCGGCGATCATGCAGCTCACCAACCAGCGAGGTGCGGCGTGGATCGCGGTCGGTGATCTCGAGTCGGCGCGTGCCGACTTCACGGCCTCCCTCGGCGCGGCGGAGTCCGCGGGGCACGCGCTGGGGAAACAGTCGAACCTGGAGTGGCTCGGCAAGGTGGCGGCTCGGCAAGGTGACCTCACGCAGGCGTTCGCCCGCTACGACGAGTCCGAGCGCGTGATCGACATGTCCGGTACGGCGATCCCCGGTGACCAGGCGCCTCGGATGCGCGCCTTGCTGGATCTGCAGCGCGCCCGAGCACACCGCCAAGCCGGCGACGCGCCCTCAGCCCGTGCGGCGGCGGCTCGTGCCCTGGCGTATTTCGGCTCGGCGTCGGAGGAACGGGAGAACCGGGCCAAGTGCCTGCTGGTCCTCGGGGACGTGCTGGAAGATCGGGCGGCCGGTGTCGACGCCCATCGCGAGGCGGCCGAGCTGTTCGCCGCGGACGGGCTCGGTCGGCTGGAAGCCGAATCGTGGCATCGGGTCGGTCGGCGCGACACCGGCTCCGATGCGGCGAAGTCGGCTCTCGAACGAGCCCGCGAACTCTATGCCGCACTGGGTGACGCCCGGGAGGACGACGTCACGGCTGATCTTGACGCGTCACCGTGAGGTCGACCGCCTGCGAACCGAGCTGAACGGTGATCGCGGCGTCGAGCCGTTGACCCGCGTCCAGCCGGGAAAGCAGGGCGGCGGCCGCCACCTCGGCCAAGCCGGGGTGGCCGGCCCGGGCGAACACCGTGTCGCCGTCGCGCGTGGTGACTCGGCAGCGGACCGGATCGAGGCGTTGCACCACGAGCCGGCAGACCGGTTGATTCGCGAACACCTCGGCCGGCGCGGGGCCGTTCACGGTCGTGAGCACGACGGCAGCGAGGCTGTACAGGTCTCGCCGGGGATGGTCGACGGCGACGACGAGATGACCGTCCAACGGCTCCGGAGGGCCACCCTGGGGCGAGGTGACGTCGGCCGGCCAGCGGTTCAGCCGGAGGGTGCCGGGGCCGAGCACGTCGGCGGCGGCCCACCAGGCCCGGACGTCGCCGCTCAGCGGCACCAGGTCCTCGGCGCGGTAGCTGGGGAGCAGCGCGGCCGTCGCCGGTTCCGGAAGATCCATCAAGGCGTAGAACGTGTGACGCAGGAGCGCCGCCGACTCACCGGGCAGGGAGGTCGCGAGACGGCGGACCTCCCGTTGGTCTCGCCCGATCGACATGACGTCACGAAGCTGGGGCGCCAATGGGCGCTGCCGGTCCAGCCGTGGGGCGACCCGGCCGAGGGCGCCGATGGCGGAGTCGGCCACGACGTCTTGCTCCGGGAAGGTCGCGAGGACGGTGGGCTTGCCCAGTGCCGCGGCGTAGCCGGTGACGGCGCCGTGGTCGCCGATGACGACGTCGGCCGCGAGCAGCGCCTGCTGCCAGCCTCGCACGGGCGGGATGAGGCGGAGCCCGGCGCGCAGGCAGTCGCCGAGCCAGAGTTCGATCTGCGCGGGGCCGTGGGCGTACCAGACGTTGGGGTGCAATGCCGCGCAGACGACGTGGTGGTCGAGATCGAGTTCGGCGAGCACCCGGGCGATCAAGTCCGGGAACCGGCCGAACAGTGAGCGTGGACCCCAGGTCGAGGACACGAACACGACGGTGTGCTGCGGGCCGGCACGGAGCCGGTCGCGGTAGGCGTCGTGTGACACGGAACTGACGACGAGCCGGTCGAAACAGGGATCTCCGGCCACAACCGCGTTGGCGACCGCTGCCGGTACAGCGGAAGCGAGGCGCGCGATTTCTTCGTCATGGGCCAGGATGATCGCGCTGGGAACAACCGCGCCACCTTGGACAAGCCATTGGGCGGAAAGTCCGTATACGTCGCCGGTTTCCGGGTTTCCGGGTTTCCGGGCTTCCGGGCTTCCGGGCTTCCGGGCTTCCGGGCTTCCGGGCCGAGTATTTAGTGTAGCCAATTCCGTGGGACAGCACCGCGAGCGGCGCGGCGATGTCGTGCAGATTCCCGCTATTGTGTACCGAAATCGCGAGGTCGAATTCGGTGGCGAGAGCTTGGTGCCAGGGAAGCTGTGCGACACCGAGGTCGGCGAGTTCGCGTTCCACTCCGGACTCGACGGCCGAGGCCCCGGGCATGGTGTAGACCAGCTGAATCCGACGGTCGGAATCGAACACCGTCACCAGGTCGTGCAACCGGTTCAGTGCGGTGACCGTGTGGACGACCATCAGGACCGTCCGCTCGGTCGACGCGGTGTTCCAGCGCCGGCTCTGTGGTCCGACGGGAACCTTGGCCCACTGACTGGCTGACACGTTCGCACGGTACCCCGTGCCACCTGGCGTCGATCAGCTGCCGGTGGCGACGGCCGCTGGTCAGCGACCGCCGCCACTCCCAAGAAGGGAACTGGTTCACAGCTCCATCAAGGGCTTCAGCTTGCGAACTCGCTGTAGATGTCCCGGGTGAGCTTGGTGATCCGGCCGGCGGAGTCCCGCCAGGACAGCGTGGTCGGCTCCAGGGTCAGCACCACCACGATCTTGTCGTTGTCCGCGCCCACCGTGCCGCTCGTGTGCATGGCACGGCTGGTCAGGTCGATGTCGTCCTGGGCGCTGACCGTGCCCTCCCCGCTGGACGCGACCGCGGTGGCCGCCTTGACCTCCGGCGAGCTCAGCATGCGCAGCACGCGGGCGTCGGTCTGCGTGCATTCCTCACCAGGCGCGGGTGCGGCGCCGAAACCGGACCACCCCTGCTTGACCGCCTTCTCCCCGGGCACCGCGCTCGGAATGCCGAACGACTGGTCGAAACCGTCCGAACCGCACTTGGTGGACTTCGCCAGGTTGCCCATGATGAAGTCGCGGTACTTCGGGTTCGCGTCGTGCTGGATGTACTGGTAGGTCTTGGCGATGTCCGCGGCGCTGATCGCGGTGTAACCCCACTTGCCGCGGGAGGCGGGCGGCGCGGTGTCGGTGAGACCGATCTTGACGACCATTCGCTTGACGATCTCCTCCCAGCCGTCGCGTACCCACAGCGTGCTGGCGGCGTCGTCGTTGCTGGAGCGCAGCATCGGCTCGAGCAGCGCCAGGTCGCCGGCCGGGATCTCGTAGTCAGGGCCGTGCGATTCGAGGTAGTCGAGGGCGATGAACAGCTTGACCAGCGAGGCCGAGCGGTACTGCTTGTGCTCGTCGGCGCCGAAGGTCTTGCCGGTCTGCTGATCGACGACGAGGTAGCTGGCGGTCATCCCCTCGGGCAGGTCCACCGAAGACGTCACCGCCGAAGCCGGCCCGGCCGCCATCGCCACACCTGCCAGAACACTGGTCGTGATCGTTGCCAGACGTCGGATTTTCCCCACGTTAACCATCCACATCTTCTAGATCAACTTCGTGCGGGGGTCACCCTATCGGGTGAATCGCCCCCGTGTCCGGGGGTATTCCGCCGGTGGGGCAAAAGCTGGGTGTCGGATCCGGTGTGAGCCGTTCGTGGAGTAGGTGAGCGGTCGCCACGAAGGCGCCGCCAGGACCCGCAGGGGCTGAGATGTCGCACCCGGAACCCGTAGCCCGCCTGATGTACGACCTGGTCGAGCCCATCGGCCTGGTGCCCTACTTCGCCGACGAGTCGGACGAGGCCCTGATGTCGCTGGGCCTGCGCAACCAGTGGGACGCCTACTTCGCCGGACGGGCCGCGCCGTTCGGCCGGTCGGTGCCGGCCGAGGTGGTCCACGCGGTCTTCTACAACTTCGCGCCCGGCGAGGTGGCACGCCACATCCCCCGGGTCTGGGACCTGACCACGCCCGAGGCGGCGCTGGCCGCCCGTGAGCGGGGCTGCGTCGCGGGGCTGCGGCGGATCCTCGGTGAACTCGCCGACGAACCCGGCGTCGCGCGCGCCGGCGACCTCCTGCTGAAAGCGGCGACCAGCGCACCGGTGGAGGGACGCGCCCTCTACGCCGCCCTGCGCGCGCTTCCGGTGCCGCAGGAGCCCGTGGCCCGGCTGTGGCACACGGCCACCATGCTGCGCGAGCACCGCGGCGACGGCCACACCGTCGCTTTGCTGGCCGAGGGCATCGGCGGGACGGAGGCCCACGTGCTCCACGCCCTGTCCGTCGACATGCCCGCGCAGGAGTTCGGCCGGGTCTGGCATCTCCCGGCCGCACAACTGACCGCGGTGATCGACGGCATGCGCGCCCGCGGCCTGGTCGGGACCGACGGCTGGCTCACCGCCGCCGGCCGAGCCACGAAGGAACGAGTCGAGGCGCTGACCGACCGGCTCGCCGAGGCGCCGTACAACGCACTGGACGCCAGCGAACTCGACCGCCTCGTCACCGACCTCGAACCGATCTCAACCGCCCTCCGGAAGGAATTCCCGATGTAGCGGCGGTCGACACCATTGACAGGATCGGTGAACCGTCACCTCGACGTCTCCGACGACGTCAGAAGCGACTTATGAGTCGTCAGCGGGTCAGCCGCGAAACGTGTTGATCTGCTGCCAAATGGTGTCGTGTGGTGCGTCGTGGTCGTCGAGGTTGCCAAGGCCCTCGACTGCTGTGATCACGGCTGATGCCCGACGATGCTGGTCGGGGCGCCGCTGCCAGTACGACTGCGGGATCTTCAATACGGCGGTGAGGAGGTCGCCGGGGTAGAAGTCGCCTTCGGCGAGGGGGTTCTGCTCGAGGTGGGTCAGCGCAAGGGGGATCAGCACGTCGACGCTCTCTTGCTGGAGCAGCAGGACGCGGAGGTCTTCGGTGTCCATGACGCCGATCGGCTTGTGACGCAGCTCGTAGACGGTCTTGATCAGCCGGGTCGCGTCGGCTGGTGGGTTGCCCCAGCGGCGGTCTTCGAGCTGCTCGAGGGTGAGCGATTCGTCGACGTCAGGACTGGTCCCCATGGCTCCTCGTGTCAGCTGTCGTGTACCTGAGGCTGCTATCCGCGTGGTACCCACTGCTCACTGTAGTCGAGCAGCCGGCTGGCCTCGGACAGCTCGGCTTCGATGGCGGGGCGGTCTTCTGGTGCCAGTCGTGAGTCGCTGAGCTGGCGTTTCAGCCGGTTGATTTGGTTCGAGAGCCCGTTCTGGGCTTCTCTGACTTCGGTGACGTGGTCCCAGGGAGTGCCGTCGCCTTTGCGGGCGACGACTTCGCCGTTCAGCTCGCGGCGGGCGCCGTCGAGGTCCTTGTCGGTGAGGTGTTCCTTGAGCCGGTCCGTCTTGGTGGGTTTGGTCGGGTTGGCTCGTGGCTTGACGGGTTCGACGTGGTCGTCGGTCATGGCGTGTCGGGCGAGGTCGCCGACGGCGCCGACGGTCATCGTTCCGCCGACAGCGATGCCGGCTGCGGACACGGCGTTGAGGGGTACGCCGGCGATGGCGCCGACGCCGGTGGCGTCGAGGAGGAGTCCTGCGCCTTCGCCCGCCGAGCTGATGTAGGTCAGCGCGATTCCACCGACCGCGGCGGCGGTGTCGACCGGATGGTTGAGCATGGCGTTGCCGAACGAGGCGAGGCTGTTCGCCGCATGGGCGCCGAAGTCGGCGAGGAAATTGCCGGCGTCGTCGAGCCAGCTGGACTCTTGTGGTGCTACGTCCGCTTCGGTGTCGAGCATGCCGGCGATGGTGTCCCCGGCCTCAGTCAGCTGTGCTCGGGCGCGGTTCAGCGTGTCGTGGGCGGCTTGCCGTCCGGCTTCACCCGGATCGGTGAACGGTGGCGGGGGTTGGCTGTTCGCCTGCGCTTCGGCTGCAGTGACGTCGTGGCGGGCTTTGGCCTGTTGGGTGAGGGCTTGGGCGTTGTTCCACTGAGCGATGGCTTCACCGGCCTGGGTTTGTGCCCAACGCAGCGTGCGCGCGTAGTCGGTCAGCAGCGATCCGCCGCGGTGCAGGGCGTCGGCGGCGTCGAACCACTTGTTCGGTTCGTAGCTGAACTTGTCATGGAACGCGCGGGCGGCAGGACCGACCCAGGCTCCGGTGTCGATGGCTTTGAGTCCGTCGGCGGCTTGGCCGGCGAGGTCGCCACGAGCCTTGAGTACGCGCGCGTTCTCCTCGACCGCTTCGGGCTTGCCGGGAACGAGGGCCATCGGATCGTCGGTGTCTCCGAGCTCAGCCATCGTCCACCGGTCCCTGGCCCGGGTCGGTGGTGAGCGAGCCAGCAGCGACGGAGTCCGCTGTCCGGTACGCGGCAGCTGCCTTGGCGAGGACGTCGCCGATCGCCTCCGCGTCGTCGGTCAAGGTATCGAGACCGTCGCTCCAGCGGACGCAGAAGTTCATCAGCGCGTTATGGATCCTGTCGTGCCCGTACAGGCCGGTGTCACCGCACAGGTCGCGCAGTTCGAAGCTCGACTGGTCTGTCACGCTTCGCTTGATGCCGTTCGCCGCTTCCTCGACCTTGCCTACATCGACGTGGAACCCAGGACCGTCCACTACTGAAACCATCCCCCTCGAACACGTTCAGTACGCGTCGAGTGTGGATGAATCGATCGCCGATGACAAGCGGTCGACCGACTGTTCGCGTCACCCTGACGCTGCACCACCGGTGTGGTTCTGCGTGCTCCTGCCGCATCGCGGGGTTCCGTAACGAATTCCGTTGATCATCCGCGGGGGTGTGGCCGACGATTTCGTAGAGATTTCCCGTTGGTTCACCACAACGTGCGGTAACCAAAAGCTTCGTCAAGACGATGTGACACACAGACTGTCGTCTGTGCCTGAACGCGATCCTCCTCACCAGCCACGATGCGACGGGGGCATCATGGACGAAAGGACGTCGCCCTACCGGACGTTCGCCGATCTTACTCACGATCAACAGGACAACCTCCTCGCCGAGGTCTACGCGCGCGGTGCTTCGCTCGCCGAATTGACCCGGTTGAGCGGCCTCAGCTACTCTTGGCTGCGCCGGCGGCTGCTGAAGGCGGGTGTCGAGCTGCGCTCCCGTCCGGGTCCGCGGGAATCTCCCGTTCCACCGGAAAGGCTTGCTGAGGAGTACCGCGCCGGGGCGAGCATCCTCACTCTCGCCGAGGCGCACGGGTTGTACTACAAGCGCGTCCGGGAACTGTTGCTCCGCGAAGGTGTCGAGTTGCGCCCGTCGACCCGCGCCAAGCCCGAAGCCCGATGAATGTGCATGAGATCACCGGCAATCCGTATTGCTTTCTGGCCTCTTTAGGCGCTGTGCGTAAAGTTCGCGTGCACGTGCACGCGCGTTCGAGTGGAATTGCGGGCGAACCGCCTCACCTAGGCGGACCGACGGTAGAAAGAAAAGTTCGAGACCCACGGGGAGATCTCGGATGGATGAGACACAGGAGCGAACGCCGCCGGTCCAGATCCCGGCTCCGGCGGACGGCTTTGTCGGCCGGGAGGCCGTGCTGAGCCACCTGGACCGGACGTGGCGGCGGCGGGCGGATCGGCCACCGATCGTGGTGCTGAGCGGCATCGGCGGGGTCGGCAAGACGACGGTCGCCGTGCGGTGGCTGAGTGATCGCCGCGATTGGTTCCCTGGCGGGCTCCTCTACACGCGCCTGTCCGAACCCGGCGGCGATCCGGTGCCCACCGGCGAGATCCTCTTCGGGTTCCTCGCCACGATCGGCATCCCCGCCGACACGATCCCGCCGCACCCCGGCCAGCGGTCGGCCATGTTCCGGGCCGCCGTCGCGGACAGGTTCGTCGGCATCCTGCTCGACGACGCAGTATCCGCCGCGCAAGTGCGCGCGCTACTGCCCGCCACCGCGTCGGCCATGGTCGTGGTGACGAGCCGGCGGCAGCTCACCGGACTCGCGATGGACGGTGCGGAACTGCTCGACCTCGCTCCGTTGACTCCGGACGACTCGCGGCGGTTGCTCGGCGAGCTCGTCGGAACCGGCCGACTCGCGGCGGAACCGGACGCGACCGGGACGATCATCGAGATCTGTGGTGGCCTGCCGCTCGCGCTCGGCATCATCGGCGCACGGTTGCGCACCCGTCCGTTACGGAGTATAGCCCGGGAGGCGAACACGTACGCGCGTCACCTCGGTGCGGGCACCCGCGCGCCCGATGACGTGCGTGAGATGCAGGCCGTCTTCGACACGTCGTACGCCGAACTGCCCGACAGGGCCGCCCGGGTGTACCGCGCCTGCGGCCTGCATCCCGGCCCGGACGTCTCGGTCGACGCGCTCGCTGACGTCCTCGGCGAGCCTTCCGCGCAAGTCGAGGACGCCGTCGACGCGCTCGTGGCGGTCAACCTCCTCGCCGACGCCGCGGACGACCGCGTCGCCCAGCACGATCTGTTGCGCCGGGACGCCCGCCTGCGCGCGGAGCGGGAGCTCGAACCCGCGGACCAGGCCGTCGTCGTCCGCGGCTTCACTCGGTGGTATCTCACCCGGGCGCAGGCCGCGGACGACCTGATCCATCCACAGCGTCCCCGACTCGGCGTCACCCCACCGGGCAAACACGGCAAAGCGTTTCCGGACCGGGCGGCCGCGGTGGCCTGGTGGCGGCGTGACCTCCGATCGATCCGTGCGGCGGTCGCCGAGGCCAGGCGGCGGCAGTGGGACGAAGAACTCTGGCAGTTCTGTGAGGCGTCCTGGGGATTCTTCCTGCACCACCGCGACTACGAGCCCTGGTTGGCGATGCACACCGCGGGGGTAGCCGCCGCCCAGCGCTGCGACGTTCCGCTGGTGGAGGCGAGACTCCGTTCGCAGCTCGGTTTCGCGTACGCGAAACTGCGCCGCTTTGACGACGCCATTGCGCAGAACCTGATCGCGTTGCGCCTCGGCGAGCAGCAGGCGCACGGCTCCACCCGGGCGACCGCGCTCGCCCAGCTCGGGCGCGCGGCGCGCGGCCAGGGCGATCTGCCGGCCGCCCTCGGGTACTACCAGCAGGCCGCACAACTGCAGGAGCATCTCGGCATCCCCCGCGGGGTCGCGTTGTGCCGGCGCCGGTGCGGCGAGGTCCTGGCCATGCTCGGGCGCGACGAAGAGGCCATCACCGAGCTGACCGCGGCGGCGACGGCGATGGCCGAGCTCGGCGATCCGGTCCAGCACGCCAGGGCCGCCACGGCCGTCGCCACGCTGCGCTCGAGGCAAGGCCGGCACGACGAAGCCCGCCGAGTCCTCAAGGAGGCGTTACGGGTCGTCCGCGATCTCGACTCGCCCTACTACACGGCCGAAGTGCTGTCGGCCCTCGGGCAGGCCGAACAGGAAGCCGGCCATGAGGAGGACGGCCGCCGTCACCGCGCCGAGGCACGCGAACTCTACGTCCGGCTCGGGGACCCACGGGCCGGCGAAATCGCGAAACCCGCCGCGGCCACGGATGGCCCAGGCACAGCCGCCGGGGAAGCCGGCGAGCGCGGTCTCGGCTCCGGCCGCTGATCGCAACGCCCGCCTCGCGGCCAAGACCGCCGCCGCGCGATCAGTGGAGTTCCGGCACACCAGCACGTCGCCGGCCTCGCACCAAGCGGCCGGCGCTTCGTCCGCGACGACCAGCACGTCGGCGGCCCAGCCTGGCCGGGTGAGCCGCAGGTGCCAGACACCCGGCACCCGGCGTTCGCGCCACACCACGACCCCAAGCGTGTCCGGGCCCGTCACGCGACGTCCCGAAGCGGGTTTGGCGACGGCAGCAATCGCGCGCTTGCTTCGCCGTCCGGCTCTGGCAACGCGAGGAGCTCGTACATCGCCGACCTGAGGAGGGCGGCGGCCTGACCGGGCCGGGAGGTGATCGCCGCCCGGACAACCCGGGCAAGACGCTCACTCGCTCTCGAAGCGATTTCCTCCTGCAGCGGCAGGGCTACGTCGCACCTCAGCCCAGGAGCGTTGCGACACACCAGATCCGCGATACTGCCGGTGCGGATCGCCGAGCCGCCATCCGCCGCGACGGTGACCGGGCGGCCGAGCGCCGCCGCGTAGGCGGTGGTCGAGCCGTAGTCGCCGATCACCCAGTCCGAAGCCACCATGGTCGCCTGCCAGCCCTGGTCGGGCGGGATGAGCAGGAGACCGTCGCGGAGGCAATCCGCGAACCACGCGGTGACCTGACGCCGTCCGTGCACGGTCCAGACGTTCGGATGCAGGACGGCCGCGACGGCGTAGCGGCTGGGTGGAAGTGCGTCTCGCAACGCGCGGCACAGCCGGGGAAGCCGCCCGAACACCGAGTCGGTCGACCAGGTCGAGCTGACGGTGACCAGCCGGTGCCCTGGCTTGACGCCCAGCCCGTGCCGGTAGTTCTCCCGCAGGGGGATGCTGCCGAGCATCTCGTCCAGGCAGATGTCCCCGGCCACCAGTGCCCGCGGTACCGCCTCCGGACACGACCGCCGAAGCGCCGCGAGCTCCGCGTCGGTCGCCAGCCCCAGGACGGCGGGCAGGATCCGCCCGCGATAGGTGAGCAGCTCACGGTCGAGCCCGGTCGTTGGGTTCGTCGCGGCGCCGGCCTTCCGGCTGTGGCGCCGCGATTTGGCCGTCCCCGCGCCGTGCGCGAGGAGCAGGATCGGGCCGTGCAGCTCGTCGAGGTGCCGGTGGCTGGCGGCCAGCACCAGGTCGAAGCGGTGTTGCACGGCCTGGTGCCAGGGCAGGACCAATCCGTGCTGGGCCCGGACGAACTCCTCCACGCCGTGCCAGCCGTCGCCTGTGTGCGGCACCGTGAACACCGTCTGCACCCGGTGATCCGCCTCCAGCAACGGCAGCACGTCCAGCAACCGGGTGCCCGCGGTCATGGTGGGCACGACCACGACCGCGTTCCGGCATCCGGGTCTGGTGATCCGCCGATCGGCGTCCAGTCCGATCGGCCCACGAATCCACCTGTCCATGTTCGCGCACCCTCCCGTATTCGTCGCGACCATGCGACCAGCGTGCAACGACCGTTCGACAAGGCACATCCGGACATTGGACAAAAAACTGACAACCAGTCGACCGGACGTTTCCGGCGCCCGTTGTTATCCGGTCGTCATAGCGTTTCCGGCCGGTGGATGCAAAACTCGGGAGTAGGAGCGGGCCGCCGTGCCAACTCTGCGGAGAGGGGACGCAGAATGGAGATCACGTTCGGAATTCTCGGGCAGACAACGATGCGTATGCACGGGAATTTGAGCGTGAGGTGGACCCACAGGCGCGAACGCAACGTCGTCGCCGCGCTGCTGACCCAGCCGGGCCGGCGGATGTCGATCGACACCTTGGTCACCTGGGCCTGGAACGACGACGAAGTCCGGCCGCGCGCACCGAGAGGCGCGCTCTACAAGTGTGTCGCGCGGATCCGTCAAGCGCTGGACCAGGCGGGCGCGCCCGCGAAGATCGTCGCGATCAGCGGCGGGTACCAGCTCGAGATCGACCCTGAGCTGATCGATTTCCACGCCTTCCGCTCGGCGATGCGGCGTGCGCACGAACTGAGTGACCAGGACGAGCACCGTGAAGCGTGCGAAGCGGCTCGCGCGGCGCTGGCGTTGTGGCGCGACGAACCGCTCGCCGGGATCACCTCCGAACCGGCGCAGAATTGGCGGACTTCCGTTACCGTCAATTACTGGATTCCCGCCAATACGTTCCTGCTCTCGGAGCTGCTCATCGTCGGGCGCCCGGACGAGGCCCTGCTGCTGCTCGACGAACTGAGCCGCGAGTACGCCACCGAACTCTGGTTCGCCAAGCTGCGTCTGCAGGCGCTCACCGCCGTCGGCCGCTACGCAGCGCGCAACGAGTACTACGTCGACATGTATCGGTATTTCCGCAAGACCGGCGACGACCAGGCCGCCGAGGACCTCCGTGCGCTGCAGGACCACCTTCGGGCGCCCGAGCCCCTTCCCGCGGGCACGGACCCGGGCCCGGCCGATCGGCCTTACCTTGTGCCCTTGCGTGAACTGCCACGCGACGTGTCCGGTTTCACCGGCCGCGCCGACATCCTCGCGGACCTCGACGCCGCGTTGACCCCCGCCGGCGCGGCGTTCGTGCCGACCGTCGTCGCGGTGACGGGTCCCCCAGGCGTCGGCAAGACCAGCACGGTCGTGCATTGGGCCACGCGGGCCGCAGCGCGCTTCCCTGGTGGCGTCATGGTGATCGACCTGCACGGGGTGGGTCCCGCGCCGCGGGTCGAGTCCGCCGACGTCGTCGGCGCGCTCCTGTCCGCGCTGAACTACCCCGTCGACCAGATCGTCGGCGCGGCCGGGCGGGCCGCCCGGCTGCGCAGTCTCCTGAGTGATCGGCCGATGCTGGTCGTCCTGGACAACGCCGAGGACACCGCGCACGTCGAGCCGCTGCTCGGTGTCCTGTCCGACTGCGCGGTGATCATCACCGCGCGGCGGCGGCTGAAAGCCCTCGTCCGGCGTCACCAGTGCCCGACGCTCACCCTCGCCCCGCTTTCCCGCGAGATGTCGGCCGAGTTGCTCCGCCGGCGGCTGGGCGACCGGTCGGTGCGCGAACCGGAGGCGGTCGCGAACCTGGCGCTGCTGTGCAACGGGTTTCCCCTGGCCCTGACCATCGTCGCCGAACGGGCCGCCAGCCGGGCGGGCAGCCGGTTGCAGACCATCGTCGAGCAGGTCAGCGACCCCGACACCCTGCTGACGATCAGCGATGACGGCGACGGCGAGGAGATGAACCTGTTCTTGGCGTTCTCCTGGTCCTACCAGTGCCTTGAATCGGCCGCGCAGGAGGCTTTCCGGGTGTTCGGCCTGCATCCAGGCCCCGAGGCCGGCGTCGAGGTACTGGCTTCGGCGGCCGGTGTCTCGGTGGCGGCCGGCCGGCGGGCACTGGACCTGCTCGTCGCGGCTCATCTCGTCCAGCAACCCGGCGACGGCGACCGCTACCGCATTCACGACCTGTTCCACCACTTCGCCCGGGCCCTGAACACGCCGGGCGTGCCGGTCGATGGGCCGCGCCGGCGGATGGTCTCCTACTATCTGCACACCGCCCACAACGCGCACCGGATCGTCCACCCGCACGGGATCGGACCGAAGATGCCGCCTGTCGAACCGGGCTGCCGGCCCGACCGGTTCACGGATCCCCTCGCCGCGATGCGCTGGTGCCTGCGTGAGCGCGCGAACCTCACCGCGATGGTCGGCTACGCGGCCGAACACGGCCTGCACGAGCTCGCCTGGCGGTTCCCGCACGTCACCGGTGGGATCCTGAACCGCTTCGGGTACTTCGACGACATCATCGCGGGCCTGGCTGTCGCCGCGCGGTCCGCCGCCGCGTTGGGAAACGAGCTCGCTCGCATGGCTTGCCTGAACGATCTCGGCTACATCCACCTGCTGACCGGCCGCGACGCGATCGCGGAGACCCACTTGCGGCAGGCTCTCGAACTCGCGACGGCGCACGACGTCCCGTTCGCCGTGCTCACCGTCAAGCTCAACATGGGGCACCGCCACCGGCATGCCGGCCGGCTCGGTCAGGCGGCAGCGTTGTACGAGGAATGCGCCCTCGCCGCCCACGAGATCGGTGACATGGAGCGGCAGGCCAAAGCGGAGCACAACCTGGCCAAGACCTTGGCCGAGCTCGACCGGCCGTATCGCGCGCTCGAGCACCTGCAGCAGGCCCTGCTCCTGCGTCGTGAGCTCGACGACGCGTCGGGTCTGGTCGAAACGCATACCGAACTGGTCGGCGTCCACACCGATCTCGCCGAGTTCGGTCCGGCACACGCGCACTGCCGTGAGGCACTCCCGCTGCTGGCCAAAGTGCGTGATCTGTCGGCGGTAATGCGGCTCCACACCGCGCGGGCCAACCTGGCACTTGCCGAAGGCCGGCTCGACGACGCACTGCGATTCGCCAGGGAAGCGGTGGTCTTCGCTGAGCGGTCGCATACCGCCACTGGAGAAGCGCGGGCGCTGACCGCTCTCGGGTCTGTCCTGGCGCGTCGCGGCGACCTGGAACCAGCGCGGACCGCTTGGAACCGCGCCGCGGGGCTGTACCGTGACCGGGAGCGCCACCGCCGGGCCGAGCGGGTCGAGTGGCTCTTGGCCGACCTCGGCGTCGCGCCCGACGCGCCCGACGCGCCCGACGTCCCGGCCTCCCGGGTCAGCGACGAGGACACGATCTCCCTTCCTGCCCCACCCCGTCGTCACTCCTCATAGCGCACTAAAGTGTGAATCACTGAACGTTCGTGGGCTCTCACTAGCTGTCGGTGGGCGAACGTGCAGGTGTTGCCCACTGTCGAGTGGGTCGCAGCCTCGAAGGAATTTACGGACACGACTGTAAGTAACTGGATCTTCGTAAGAGGCTTGCGCTGGGCTCTTCCTTGCCTTAATCTCCGCGTCAACAGAGGATTGCTCTTTCGTCCTCGCCTGAATGTTTCGCGTATGTGGTGAATTTCGAGAGGAAGTAGATGTTCCACTGGTTCTGGTTTTGGTGCTAGTGAGTTCGAGGTGCCCAGCGGCGCTGGGCACCTCGGCCCCTCGGCTACTGTGACGGAAGAGTCGGCCCAGGGGACAGGCGGTGAACATGGACTCGACCAGGTGGCTCATCGTTGTCCGCCACGCCAAGTCGGACTGGTCGCACGACCTTCCCGACCACGAACGCCCGCTATCGCCTCGTGGGCTTCGTGATGCGCCGAGGCTCGGCCGCTGGCTCGCCGAAGCCGGGCACGTTCCCGACCTGGTCTTCTGTTCCACCGCCCGCCGGACCAGGGAGACCTGCCAGTACGTCACCGGCGAACTTCCCGCCGCGCCGGCCGTCAGGTACGACGAAGACCTCTACGGCGCCGACGTCCCCGATCTGCTGAACGCCGTACGTCGGACGCCGCCCGGAGTCGCCACCCTCGCTCTCATCGCGCACGAGCCCGGTGTCGGCGAGCTGACCCTGCACCTCGCCGGCGAGGGCGAGGACACTCGGGACGTCCAGGCCAAGTTCCCCACGGGTGCCGCCGCCGTGCTCGAGACCACCGATGGCTGGGACGCGCTCACGAAAGCCCGGCTCGTCGCCTTCTTCCGGCCGCGCGACTAGATTCCTGACGACGACGGCGAAAGGGCCCGGCCGCGCCGCCGGGCCCTTTCCGTGAATCGGGCCCGGGAATTCAGACCCCGGCGACCTGGGAAATCCAGCTGCGATAACGCGTGACGTTCGTGTACGCGGTGTTGTTCGACCGGTCGCTGGTCGAAGCGACGCCGACCTGGCGGCCGGAGGCGAACATCGGGCCGCCCGAGTCGCAGCTACGTGCAGTTCCCGTACTGTTCCGCGCTCGACCCACGGAGGGGAGGCGGCGTGACTGCGGCGACGCTCAGACCGCGACCTTCGCCGGGGCGGTCCGGCGCAGCCAGTACAGCCCGATGACCGGCAGCACCAGTGGGATGAACAGGTAGCCCTCGCCGTAGACCGACCAGACGGTCGGGTGGCGGAACGCGGCCGCGTCGACGAGGCTCAGCGTGCCGATGGTCAGGACGCCCAGCAGCTCGATCGAGCAGGCCGCGAGGGCCACGCGCCACCAGCCGTCACCGCGCCGGGCGAGCGCGATCGTCGCCACGATGTAGACGACCGCGGCGAACGCCGAGAGCAGGTAGGCCAGCGGGGCTTCGTGGAACTTCGTGCTGATCTGGACGCCCGCCCGCGACGTCGCCGCCAGCGCGAAGATCGCGTACACGGCGACGAGCACCCGTCCGGGGCCGCCGGCCGTCCTACGCTGTCGCTCCACTCCACACCTCGTTCAGTCGCAGCACCATCACCGGGATGGCCAAGCAGGCGATGCCGAGCACCGCCGTGCTCGACCGGCTCCGCTCGGCCAGCGCCCAGGCGGCGCCGACCGGCAGCACGACCAGGCTGCCGATCAGGTAGGCCAGGTAGGTCGCCAGGCTGCCGGGCTTGTCGCCGCCGGCGAGCAGCACGATCCCGATCACCAGCTGGACCACCAGCAGCAGTTCGAGCACCGTGAGCGCGACCAAGAGCGGGTTGTCGGGCAGCCGGTTGCGAGCCGTCTGGACGAAGCTCCAAAGCGCGACGAGCGTGGCAGCCACGGCGACCGTCACGGCGAATCCGAAGATCACGCGTTCCTCCTTCCGGTCCGCCGGGCGCCAACTTACTCCGTGGAACCGGCGGGGCCGTCCGCCGAGGGGGCCGGGGCGTGACGCGGGCCATCCGGCCCGGTGGTGGTCACGGGGCCAGGGCCGATCGGAGAGAGTGATCACGAGCCGGGCTTTGATGGCATTCTGCCAATGCGGTGGGATGCCGGAAGAACCTTCGTGTTACCCCTCTACAGGGTGGTGGCTGCCGCCGGGGAAGCACTCTGGGTTCGACTACTGGGCGGTAAGCGACGTTTTTGCCTACCTCGGATAGCCCAGTTGAAACCCCGGCTTGGCGGATTTGCTCAGACGCGGCCGGTATGAGGGAATATTCCTCATCCTGGCGCCGCGACGTGCCGGGATCGTACGGAGGGGGAATCTCGGATGGATCCGCGCTATGAAGCTTTTTGCTTCGCCGACCCGTGGTTCTACGACGAACAACCGGAAACCGGCGCGCCGATCGACGATTTCGCCACGGCGCTGCCGCTGCCGGCCGCCGGCTGGGGCGGCGCCGACCGCGGCGGCTGGCGCGTGCTGCGCCCCGAAGGTCGCGCTCTGCCCGGCCAGGGGTGGAAAATCCACGTTTCCGCCGGTCCGGACAACGCCCGCCGCGTACTCGTGCCAGTGCACGAGTACTGCGTCGAGCACCGGATCCCCTACAAGCACCTCCGCTCGGCGTTGACGCTGCTCGCGCGGAATTCGAAATACGCGCCGCGAGACGGCGGCGCCAAGCTGGTGACCATTTACCCGGCCGACGACAACGAACTGGAGCGAGTTCTCGAAGACCTGTCGGCGCGGCTGGAAGGCGAGCACGGCGCGGATATCCCGGGCGACCTGCGATACGGCGACGGACCACTCTACGTCCGTTACGGCGGATTCGGCGAACAGTGGATCGAACACGGCGGCCGCCGCGTCCCGGCGATCCGCAAGCCGGACGGCAGAATCGTGCCCGACAAGCGGGAGCCGACGTTCTCCGTTCCCGGCTGGGTCAAGATTCCGGCCTGTTTGCGGAGCAGCATCGCCGCGCGCAAGAGCGGCGACTCGACCCGGTTCCCCTACCGGATCACGAGTTCCCCGCGCCTTTCGAACGGCGGCGGCGTCCACCTCGCCGACCCCGAGGCGGGCGGCGACCAGGTCGTCCTCAAGGAGGCCCGGCCGTACGCCGGCCTCGACCCGGCGCGGATCGACGCCGTCGAACGGCTGCGCCGCGAGCACGAGGTGCTCGACCGGCTGGCCGGTGTCCCCGGCGTGCCGCGGGCCTTCGAGCGCTTCACCGTCCGGGAGCACCACTACCTGGCCATGGAGCACATGCCGGGCAACTCGCTGGACACCTGGTTGACCCGCCACTACCCGCTGACCAGGAAGGATGCGAGCGACGCGGACCTCGCCGACTACGCCAGGCGCGCGCTGGACGTGGTCGCCCGGGTCGAGAAGACGATGGAGGCCGTCCACGCCCGCGGCATCGTCTTCGGCGGCCTGTGCCCGCGGAACATCCTGATCGACGAGGACCACGACGACCGGATCTCGCTGATCGGCTTCGAGACGGCCTTCGACGTCGAGTCCGGCGGCCACCCGGCGCTCGCTGCGCCCGGGTTCCGCGCCCCGGCCGACCGCACCGGCTTCGAGATCGACGAGCACGCCGTCGCCGCGTTGCGGCTGTGGCTGTTCCTGCCGCTTTTCCCGTTGACGGAGCTCGCCCCGGCGAAGCTGCGGGGCATCGCCGGCTTCGTCGGACGCCGGTTCGCGCTGCCCGAGGGGTACGTCGACGCCGCAGTCGCGGTGCTGGCTCCGCGTGCCGCCTCCGGGGAGCCGGCACCGATCCACACCGGGCTCGACCAAGAGAAACCGGACTGGCCGCTGGTCCGCAAGCAGATCGCCGAGGCCATTCTGGCCGGCGCGACGCCCCAGCGGCAGGACCGGTTGTTCCCCGGCGACATCGAGCAGTTCCGGGTCGGCGGCGCCTGCTTCGGCGTCGGTGCCGCGGGCGTGCTGCACGCCCTCGAGGTCATCGGCGCCGGCCGGTTTCCCGAGCACGAGCGCTGGCTGCTCGAGTCGGTCCGCCGTGACCCGCCGGCCCGGCCCGGCTTCTACGACGGCAGCTACGGCATCGCCTACGTGCTGGAGAACTTCGGCTACCACGACGAGGCGAGCAAGCTGCTGGCGTCGTCCGCGCGGCTCGTCGAGCAGACGACCGACCATTCGCTGGAGCGCGGGCTGGCCGGCATCGGGCTGACCATGCTGCACTTCGCGACGGTCCGCCAGGACAACGAGTACGGCCGCCAGGCGCTGACCACGGCCGTCCGGCTGGCCGAGGCGCTGGAAACCGCGGCGCTGCCCGGGGATTCCGGCCGCGCCGGGCTGCTGTCCGGCTGGTCCGGGCCCGCGTTGCTGTTCGTCCGGCTCTTCGAGCGCACCGGCGAACCCACGTGGCTGTCCTTCGCCGACCAAGCACTGCGCCGTGACCTCGAAGAATGCGTCGAGGCCGGCGACGGGTCGCTGCGGGTCCGCGACGGCTCGGCCCGCACGCTGCCCTACGCCGGCATCGGCAGTGCCGGGATCCTCCTGGTCGCCGAGCAGCTGGCGCGGCACCGCCCGGACGCGGCCGCCGGCGAAAGCCGCCCCGGCCTGCGCGAAGCGTGCCGCGGCGAGTTCGTCACGCATCCCGGTCTGCTCCACGGCCGGTGCGGCCTGGCCGTGGCGCTGGGCTTGGACCCGGACCCCGCGGCGCCGACCCGGGCGGCGATCGACCGGCACCTGGCGTGGCTGGCCTGGTACGCGGTGCCGTTCAAGGGCGGCCTCGCCTTCCCCGGCCACCAGCTGCTGCGCCTGTCCATGGACGTCAAGACCGGCGGCGCGGGGATCCTCCTCGCCCTCGCCGCCCTCCTGGACGGCAAGGAGGCGCTGCCCTTCCTGGGCGGCATGCCGTCAGCCGGGCTGTAGTGCTTCCAGCGCCGCACGCAGCTTGCCGGAGACCGGCGTCGGCCGGCGTGTCTCGCGGTCCACGAAGACGTGCACGAAGTGTCCTTCCGCGACCAGGGACTCGTCGGCGGCGTACATCCCGATTTCGTAGCGCACGCTGGACTTCCCGAGGTGTGCCACGCGCAATCCCACCCGCAGCGAACCGGGAAAGGAAACCGACGAGTGGTACCCGCAGCGCGACTCGACGCACAGCCCGATCACCGTCCCGGTTTCGATGTCGAGGCCGCCCTGCTCGATCAGCCAGGTGTTGATCACGGTGTCCATCAACGAGTAGTGCACGACGTTGTTGACGTGCCCGTAGACGTCGTTGTCCTTCCAGCGCAACGGAATCGCCTGCCAGTGCGGATACCCGTTCACCACAGTGACACCGACTCGCGCAGGATGCCCGACAGGTCCTCCGCGGACGCCTCGCGCGGCGCGGTGGCCAGCAACCGTTGCTGCTTGAGGGTTCCCTCGACCAGCGAGTCCACATCGGACTCCGTGTAGCCGACCGCGCCGATGCCGTCCGGGATGCCGATCCGCCGCATCAGGTCGATCAGCACCGCGGGCAGGTGGTCGGCGAAGTCGCCGGGCCACTCGAAGTCGGGCGCCAGCAGGCGCGCGACGCGCAGGTGGCGGTCCGGGGCGGCGGCGAAGGTGAAGCGGAACGCGGCGGGTGCGGTCAGCGAGACGGCCATGCCGTGCGGCACCATGGGTTCTTCGCCCGGATAGCCGTCCGGGTGGAAGTCTCTGACCTGCCCGGCGATCGGGTACGCGTTCGCGTGCGGGATGTGCACGCCGGCGTTGCCGAACCCGAGCCCGGCGAACGTCGCGGCCAAGGCCATGGCCTCGCGCGCCTTGAAGTCGGCGCCGTCGCGGACCGCGGCGGGGAGGGCCCACGACAGCAGCCGCAGCGACTGCTCGGCGAACATGTCGGCCAGCGGGTTCGAGCCGCAGTACGGCACGCGCTGCTCCGGGCGCTTGCGCGCGAACTCGGTGTACGGCTTGGCGGTGTAGCTCTCCGCGGCGTGGCACAGGATGTCCATGCCGCTGGCGGCGGTGACGCCGGCCGGCTGGCTGACGGTCAGCCGCGGGTCGACGACGGCCAGGGTCGGGCGCAGCCGCAGGTGGCTGATCCCGCTCTTGACGCGCAGGGACAACACGTCCAGGACGCAGACCGTGGTGCTCTCGGACCCGGTGCCGGTGGTGGTGGGCACCGCGACCAGCGGCTTGAGCGGGCGGTCCGGGGCGCGGCCGCCGCCGACCGGCGCGTTGACGTAGTCCATCAGTTCGCCGTCGTTGCTGGTCAGCAGGTTCGCGGCCTTGGCGGTGTCGATGCTGGACCCGCCGCCGATGGCGACGAAGGCGTCGTACGGACCGGTTCCGCGCGCGAAGTCAACCGCCTTCTGCATGCTGACATCGGTGGGTTCGACGTGTACGCCGTCGAAGATCTCGGCCTCGATGCCGTAGCCCGCGATGCCGTCGGCGATGCGGCGCGGCCAGCCGGTCGCGGCCACCTGCGGGTCCGTCACGACGAGCACGCGGTGCACGCCGTACTGGGTCAGGTCGTAGCCGATTTCGTCGCTGGCGCCGGTGCCGTACTTCAACCCTGGTGCGCCATAGGTAAAAACTGTTTCATGTTCTGTGGTGGCCAAGTCCTCGCTCCCATGATCGGCGGTCGGTCAAAGCGGACATTCGGTCCATCCTTGCCGGGTTTCGGCGAAGATCACTTGACTGCACTGAACGGTGCCCGCCTAAGCTCTCCTCATTAGATACCAACTGGGAGCGACCGTCGCCCAGACGGCCGTGCGGATCCTGACCGAGGCGCGTGTCCGTCGCGTGTACGCGGCGGTCGGTGAGTCCTTCCTCGATCTGCTCGACGCGCTGCAGCGCGAGCGGGAGATCACGCTGGTCTCGGCGCGCCACGACGCGGGTGCGGCGTTCATGGCGGAGGCGGAGGGCAAGCTCACCGAGCGTCCCGCCGTGCTGCTCGCCAGCCGGGGCCCGAGCGCGGCGAGCCTGGCGATCGGCGTCCAGACGGCCTACCAGGACGAGACGCCGATGATCGTCCTGCTGGAGACGCCGGCGACCGAGCCGATGCCGTCGTCGTCCGGCGAACTGCCGACGTCGGACCTGACGGCCATGTTCGAGTCGATCGCCAAGTCGACACTGCGGGTGACCGACCCGGACGGCCTCCCCGCGCTGCTCGCGCACGCGCTGACCACCTCGCAGGAGGGCCGGCCGGGGCCGGTCGTGCTCGGCGTGCCCTGCGATGTCTGGGGCATGCCCTACGACGCGGCGAAGCCGATGGCGCGGGTCCGGCCGCCGGCTTCCGGCACACTGGGCCGTTCGGCGGACGCCGTGGCCCAGCTGGTGGACGAGGCCAAGTACCCGGTGGTCATCGTCGGCGGCCGGGCCCGGTCCGCGCGGGACGAGCTCATCCTGGTCGCCGACGAACTCGCGCTGCCCGTCTACAACGCCTTCCGGCGGCAGGACGCGTTCCCGGAGAACCACGCGCGCTACGCCGGTCACCTCGGGCTCGGCATCCCGGCCCGGCAGCTGGACGCGCTCGAGCGCGCCGACCTCGTCCTCGCGCTCGGCACCCAGCTCGACGAGGTGACGACCCAGGCCTACCGCTACCCGACGGCCCAGCAGACGCTGGTCATGGTCGGTACCGGCATCGACGTCAGCCCGAAGCGGCGAGGACTGACGTTTCGCGTCGACTCCGAGGTCGAGCCGTTCCTGCGGGAGCTGCGCGCGGTGGCTTCGCCGCGGACGAGGCGGGCTTCGGCGGCGAACGCGGCCGTCCACACCTTCATGACCCCGCCCGACACCAGCGGCAACACCCGGGTGCACCCGGTCGACGTCGTCCGCGCGCTGCGGAAGCTCGCGCCCGAGGACACCATCGTGACCAGCGACGCGGGCAACTTCGCGCAGTTCATGCACCGCTACTGGTGCTTCACGGCGCCGCGCAGCCAGCTCGGCCCGAGCAACGCCGCGATGGGCTACGCCGTGCCGGCCGCCGTGGCGGCGAAGCTGGTCGAGCCGCGGCGGACCGTGGTGGCCATGGCGGGGGACGCCGGTACGCTGATGACGGGGCAGGAAATCGAAACGGCCGTCCGGTACCGGGCGCCGGTGATGGTGGTGGTGTTCCAGAACGGCGTGCACGGCGCGCTCGCCATGCACCAGGCCCGCACACACGGCCGGCTCTCCGGGGTCTCCATCCCGCTGACCGACTTCGCTTCGTGGGCGCGTGGGCTGGGGGCGGCCGGGTACACGGTGGACGATCGCGAGGAGCTCGAGCCGATCATCGCCAGCGCGCTGGTGCGGCAGCGGCCGTGCGTCATCGACGTGCGCACGGACCCCGACGTCGTGACCCCGGACGTGCGGCTGTCGGCCCTGCTCGGCCAGGCCCGTCCGCAACCGCCCGCCCAGTAAGGGTTTCGGCCGGTTTCATTCGGAAAACGTCGGGAATGTCGTGTGGTAGCACGGCCTTGGCTCAGGTAGCCTGGCGGTGTTCCGGTGGTGGTTCGCCGCTGAACCGTTCCCGGCCGGGTCCCGGCGGGAGACAACCGGGTTTTCCGCCGGTGCCGCACGGCACCATCACGGTCATGACCCGCCGCAGCGGGCAGGGAACGAGGGGAGTTTCGACGTGACCGATCACCAGCACGCACGCGAACAAGCGCGGAAGTCCTCCGGTGTCGTACCGGTGCTGTTCAGCGCCAGCGCGGAGGCCCACGACGACGCCGTGGTCGCCGCGGAGCACGACACGGACTGGCGTTCGCCGTTCTCGGCGGAGGGTCTGCGACCGGCGAGTGGCGAATAGCTCACCCCTTCCGGGTGAAGACGGCTTGTCCGCCCTGGTCAAGGTGTGCTTTACTGCAGTTGGTCTTGATTTTTGTGTTCGTGTTGAGTCACGCTCGCAGATTTCAGCGGGCGTAGTGTCTCCTCGCCGAGGAAGCAAACCGCCCGGGTGTTGACCTGGGACGCCGAAGTGGCTTCCTGTTTTTTTGTGTTACAGCATGGAGATTTTGATGACTCAGGGCACTGTGAAGTGGTTCAACTCCGAGAAGGGGTTCGGCTTCATCACCCCCGACAACGGTGGCGGCGACGTCTTCGTTCACTACAGCGAGATCCAGGGTAACGGCTTCAAGAGCCTGGAAGAGAACGCTCGCGTCGAGTTCGAGATCGGCCAGGGCCAGAAGGGCCCGCAGGCCACGTCGGTCACCGTTATCTGACTTTGATCTTGGGAAAGGGTCGTCACCCGTTCAGGGTGACGGCCCTTTTCGTATGCTCCACACCATGATCGAGCACGGTTACCTCGTCTCCGGGATGAGCTGCGGCCACTGCGCCCAGTCGGTCACCGAAGAACTCACGTCCCTGCCCGGAGTGACCGGAGTGGCCGTCGACGTCCCGTCCGGCCGGGTGGTCGTGCGTGCGGAAGCCGCACTGGCCGAGGGCGACGTCCGCACCGCGGTCGAGGAGGCGGGCTTCACCTACGGGGGCACGGTCAGCCTGGTCCCGTAGCGGTTCCCGGTGTCCGGCCCCGGTTGGTTCTTAACTGTCGTCGTTGGACAGTCCACTGAAGATCGCCGGTGTGATCTTCGCCGCCTCGAGCACGCGCCCACGACGGTGATCCCGAGCGGACACTGCAACGCCCTGCAACCCTTCCGTGACCGCCCGACCGCGGAGTCTCCTGTTCTCCGGTGAGGTACCGGGAGGTCAGGTGGGTGAAACGGTGGCGGGGATCGTCGCGAACCCGGCTTCGGGGCGGGACATCCGCCGGCTGGTCGCACAGGCGTCGGTGTTCCCCACCGCGGAGAAGGCGAACATGGTCCAGCGGCTGCTGGCCGCGTTCGCGGTGACCGGGCTCGACCGGGCCCTGGTGTCGACCGATCTGGGTGGGATTTCCGCCACGGTCCGGCAAGCTCTCGGCCGGGGCGGCACCTGGCCGGCCGTCGGCTTCTGCGAAGACGACCCCCTCACCGGCACCGCCGCCGACACGACGAACGCGGTCCGCCGGATGGTCGAGGCCGGTGCCGGGGTCATCGTCGTCCTCGGCGGGGACGGGACCGCCCGCGTGGCCGCCGCGGCCTGCGAAGACGTGCCGATCCTCGCCCTCTCCACCGGGACCAACAACGCCTTCCCGCAGAAGCGGGAGGCGACCGTGGCCGGCCTGGCCGCCGGGCTGATCGCCACCGGGCAGATCGATCCCGACCTCGTCACCCACCGCGTCAGCGTGCTCGAGGTCGTCACGAAGGCACGCCGCGAGATCGCGCTCGTCGACGTCTGCGTGTCGCTGAGCAAGCACATCGGGGCGCGGGCGCTGTGGGATCCGACGTCGCTCACCGAGCTGTACTGCACCTTCGCCGAGCCGGACGGCATCGGCCTGTCGAGCGTGCCCGGCCAGCTCTGCCCGAGCCCGCGGTCGAGCCCGGACGGCGTCGCGCTGCAACTCGGGCCGGCCGGGGAGACGCCGTACGTCGTGCACGCGCCGATCGCGCCCGGGCTGGTGCGGCCGGTCGGCGTGCGCGCCTGGGGCGTCCTCAGGCCGGGCGTGCGGGTCGAGCTCGCCGCGGCCGGCGGCGTGATCGCGCTGGACGGCGAGCGCGAACTCGAGCTGAAGACCGGCGAGAGCGCTTTCGTCGAGCTCAAGCCGGACGGGCCGTGGTGCGTCGACGTCCGGGCGGCGATGGCGGAGGCGGCGCGGAAGGGGCTGTTGCGCGCCGAAACCGAGCTGGGGAAGGAGCGTCGAAGATGACGGACACCCTGCGGGAGGCGTATCGCGTGATGCGCACCATCCGGACCTTCGAAGAGCGGGTCCGCGAGGAGTTCGCGACCGGCGAAATCCCGGGGTTCGCGCACCTGTACGCCGGTGACGAAGCCTCGACCACCGGCGTCTGCCTCCACCTCGGCGACCGGGACGCGATCGCCGGCACCCACCGCGGCCACGGCCACTGCATCGCCAAGGGCGTCGACGTCAAGGCGATGATGGCCGAGATCTACGGCCGCCGGACCGGCTCCTGCCACGGCAAGGGCGGTTCGATGCACATCGCCGACCTCTCGAAGGGCTTGCTCGGCGCGAACGGCATCGTCGGCGGTGGCCCGCCGCTGATCTGCGGCACCGCGCTCGCCGCGAAGCAGCAGAACACCGGCGGTGTCGGCGTCGCGTTCTTCGGTGACGGCGCCGGCAACCGGGGGACGACCCTGGAGGCGCTGAACCTCGCCGCCGTCTGGAACCTGCCCGCGATCTTCGTCGCCGAAAACAACGGCTACGCCGAAGCGACGTCGAGCACCTGGTCCGTCGCGTCGGACAACATCGCCGACCGGGCCGCCGGGTTCGGCGTGCCGGGCGTGATCGTCGACGGATTCGACTTCTTCGCCGTGCACGAAGCCGCGGGCGAGGCGATCGGCCGTGCCCGCGAAGGCGGTGGCCCGACGCTGATCGAGGTCAGATCCACTCGTTTCTCCGTGGAGGCCGACGGCGACTGCCTCAAGCGGTTCCGCGCCCGCGTCATCGACAGCGGTGAGCTGTCCGAACCGGACTTCGACGACATCGACGCCGAAGTCGCGAAGCTCATCGAGGAGTCGGTCTCCGCGGCGAAAGCCGCGCCGAAACCCACGCTGAAGGACCTCGAAACCGACGTCTACGTCTCGTACTGACGGGAGCGCACGCCCATGGCACGCACGATCAGCTACCGCGAGGCGATCACCGAGGCGCTGGCGCAGGAGCTGGCCCGCGACGAGTCGGTCATCGTCATGGGCGGGGACGACGCCTGGGGCGGTGTGCTCGGCGTCACCAAGGGGCTTGTGCCCAGGTTCCCGGGCCGGGTGCTCGACACGCCGATCTCCGAGTCGGCCGTCGTCGGCGCGGCGATCGGCGCCGCGACGCGGGGGCAGCGGCCGGTCGCGGAACTCGTGTTCATCGACTCCATGGGGGCCTGCTTCGACCAGATCTTCAACCAGGCGGCCAAGTTCCGGTACATGTTCGGCGGCAACGCCCGGACGCCGGTGGTGATCCGCACGATGTACGGCGCGGGGCTGCGGGCCGCGGCGCAGCATTCGCAGTGCCTGTACCCGATCTTCACGCACATCCCCGGGCTGAAGGTCGTCGTGCCGTCGAACCCGTACGAGGCGAAGGGCCTGCTCATCCAGTCGATCCGGGACGACGACCCGGTGATCTTCTGCGAGCACAAGGCGCTCTACGACACCCGAGGCGAGGTGCCCGAGGACAGCTACACGATCCCGTTCGGCGAGGCGAACATCGTGCGTGACGGCGGCGACGTGACGATCGTCGCGATCGGGCGCATGGTCGCGGTGGCCGGAGAAGCCGCGAAAGAGCTTGCGACGTCCGGCATCGAAGCCGAGATCATCGACCCGCGCACCACCAGCCCGCTCGACGCCGAGACGATCCTCGACAGCGTCGGCCACACCGGACGGCTGGTCGTCGTCGACGAGGCGTCGCCGCGCTGCAACCTCGCCACGGACATCTCCGCGCTCGTCGCGAAGGAGGCGTTCGCCGCGCTGCGGGCCCCGATCGAAATGGTGGCGCCGCCGCACACGCCGGTGCCGTTCTCCGACGCGCTCGAGGACCTCTACCTCCCCGACGCGCAGAAGGTGCTCAACGCGGCGAAGGCGGTCGTGGAGTACCAGCGATGATCCGCTGACCCCGGTCCCGCCTCCGGTGGTTTTTGGCCCCGCCGGAGGCCGCCGAAGGGCTCTTCGCCGGCGCCTCCCTGGCCGGCGAAGAGCCCTCTCGCGAGATCGCCCCCATCTTCCGATCAACGGATCGAAAAGGCAGACTGAGGAGGCAGAGCAAGGAGCGGTGGTTGGGGCAACGAGACCTCGAGGCAGCGTTGCCCGCCGGGGCGGACCCCCGGCGGCACGCCCGTGTCCTCGCGCAGGTGCACGAAGCGGCCCTGACCGGCAAGGCGCTGCCCAGCCGTCCCCGGGCCGTCATCGGCGCGTCCTGGCAGCGGATGCGCCGGCTGGGCATGGATCCGGACAGCCGCGCCGCCGCGCCCGTCCTGACCTTCGAAGAGCTCGAAACGCGCCGCCGCACGAGCGGGCTGGTGGCGGCCCTGCCGACGTTGCGCGGCGGCCTGATCAGCCTCGCCGAGCAGGCCGCGCACATCATGGTGATCGTCGACGCGGGCGGCAAGGTGCTCTGGCGCGACGGCAGCGCGGCGGTCCGCCGCCACGCCGACGGGCTCGGGTTCGTCGAAGGCGTCGACTGGCGGGAGGAGGCCGTCGGCACCAACGCGATCGGCACGGCGCTGGTCGCGCGCCGCCCGGTCCAGATGTACGCCGCCGAGCACTACGTCCGTTCGCACCACTCCTGGACGTGCGCCGCGGTGCCGCTGCACGACCCGCGGGACGGCAGGCTGCTCGGCGTCGTCGACCTCTCCGGCCCGGCCTCGACCGTCCACGCGACGACGTTGGCGCTGGTCGACGCCGTGACGCGGCTCGCGGAGTCCCAGCTGCGCACCACCCACCTCACCGAGCTGGAACGGCTTCGCGGCTTCGCCGTCCCGGTGCTCGCGAAGGTCGGCGGGCGGGCCGTGGTGGCCGACGAACACGGCTGGGTCGCCGCGGCCGCCGGGCTCGCGCCGGTCGACCGGATCGCGCTGCCTACCGGCTTCGCGCCCGGCCGGGTCTGGCTGCCGGCGTACGGCAACTGCGCGGTCGAGCCGGTGCCCGGCGGCTGGCTGATCCGGCCCACCGACCCCACCGACGACGATGCGGCCCCGCCCACCCAGGTCGTCCTCGACGTCCGGTCGTCGCGCGAGCCGCGGCTGACGGTGTCGAGCGCGTCCGGGACCTGGACGCACCGGCTCAGCCCGCGGCACGCGGAGATGCTGTACGTCCTGGCCAGCCGCCGCGACGGCCGCTCGGCGTCCGAGCTGTCGTTCGACCTGTTCGGCGACGCCGGCCGCACGGTCACCGTCCGCGCCGAAATGTCCCGGCTGCGCCGCCATTTCGGTGGCATCCTCGGCGCGAAGCCGTACCGGTTCGCCGACGACGTCGAGGTGCTGGTCCGGCGGCCACCGGCCCCCGAAGTCGTGTTGCCGCATTCGCTCGCCCCGGCCATCCGCGGCTGACTTTCTCGCGGGGGCGCCTTTCGAGATCACGTGCTGGTGACAGCGGGCGGTGCAGGTGGCTGTGCCTAGGACGACTCGGCTACCTTCTGCGGGTACGGATTCATACCGAGTTTGGGGGGTCCGGGTGGCGAAGCCCCCGGCGCGGGGCGGAGCCCCGGATGTCACCGGGAGGAATCGGGGATGACCAGCACTGCGACGGCCCCGGGTCCCGCGGCGCCCGCGCCGGGACTCCCACCGTCGCCACCGGACGGCCGCGACCGCGCCGGGGGCCGCAGCGGCCTGCTGGGGCTCCTGGACCTGCCGGGGCAGGGGGTCCGCGCGATCGTCCGGTCCGCCGCGACCACGCCCGGCCGGCTGACCGTGATCGCCGTCGGGCTGGTGCTGCTGGCGCTCGTCGCCGGGCTGGTCGCGACGCTGTCGGTGCAGGACCGCGACGACACGATCACCGGCGTCATCGACCACCGCGAGCCCCTCGCCGCCGCGTCGCAGCAGGTCTACCGGTCGCTCTCGGACGCGGACGCGACCGCCGCCAGCGCGTTCCTCTCCATCGGCACCGAGCCGCCCGAGCTCCGTCAGCGCTACGAGCGGGACGTCGCCGAAGCCGGCGCGGCGCTCGCGAAGGCGGCTTCCGACGCCGCCGACGTCGCCGACGCGGCCGCTCCGGTCGACGTGCTGAACCGGCAGCTTCCGGTCTACACCGGGCTCGTCGAGACGGCGCGGACGAACAACCGGCTCGGCTACCCGGTCGGCGCGTCCTACCTCCGTGAGGCGTCCGAACTGATGCGGGCCGAGATCCTGCCCGCCGCGCAGGACCTCTACCGCGTCGACACCGAGCGGCTGATCGAGGAGCAGGACGACGCCACCGGATTCCCCTGGCTCGCCACCATCCTGCTGGTCGCGCTGCTGGTCGCGCTCATCGCGGCGCAGGTCTACCTGACCCGCCGCACCAATCGGCTGCTCAACGTCGGTCTCGTCGTCGCGACGGCCGCCGTGGTGGTCTCGCTGCTGTGGGGCGCGGTCGCGCTGATCGTGCAGGGCAGCCTGGTCGGCAGCGGCCAGGACGACGGTTCGCACCGCGTCGACGTGCTCGTCCGCGCGCGGATCGCCGCGCTGCAGGCCCGCGCCGACGAAACGCTGACGCTGGTCGCGCGCGGCGACGGCGCCGCGTACGAGCAGGACTTCGGCGCCAACGCGGCCCAGCTGGTCGGCCCGGACGGCCAGGGCGGCCTGCTCGGCGAAGCGCGCGGCCTGATCAAGGACGGCGACGGCGTCGCGAAGGTCGCCGACGCGACGAAGGCCGCGAACGACTGGATGAAGTCGCACCAGCAGGTCCGCGCCCAGGACAAGGCCGGGCAGTACCAGGAAGCCGTCGACTTCGCCGTGCTGGAAGACAAGACCGACGGCTCGGCGCCGGCGTTCCGGCGGCTCGACGACAGCCTCCAGGCGGCCATCGACGTCGGCAGGCAGGAATTCCTCGACGACACCCACAGCGGCGACCGCGCGCTGACGCTCCTCGCGCCCGGCCTCGCCGTGCTGGCGGTCGCTGCCGCCGCGGGTGTCACCATGGGGATCCGGGAGCGACTGAGGGAGTACCGGTGAGCAGGCGGGGGAACACGGTCCGGACGGGCGTGCTGGCGCTCGTCGCGCTCTTGGCGGCGTCCTGCGGCAGCCCCGGGAAACCGGTCGACCCGGCCCCGGTCGGCAACGCGGGGTGGCCGCAGCCAGCGCACGTCGCCGGCCCGGACACATCGGCAGGCGCCGGCGGCGACACCGGCTGCAACCCCCTGGCCAGCCTGGCTCCGGCGGGCACGTCGATCCCGGGCGGCTCGACCATGGCGAAGATCAAGGAACGCGGCAAGCTCATCGCCGGCGTCGACCAGACCACCTACCTGTTCGGGTTCCGGAACCCCACCTCGGGCGACATCGAGGGCTTCGACATCGACATGGTCAACGCCATCGCCCGCGCGATCTTCGGCTCGCCGGAAGGCCGCGTCCAGTTCCGCGCGATCACGTCGTCGCAGCGCCAGGAGGTCTTGCAGAAGCACGAGGTCGACATCGTGGTCCGGACCTACAGCATCACGTGCGCGCGCAAGAAGGAAGTCCAGTTTTCGTCCGTGTACTACGTCGCGGGACAGCGGTTGCTGGTCACGAAGGAGTCGAAAGCGACCAAGCTGGCCGACCTGAGCGGCAAGAAGGTGTGCGCGGCGAAGAAGTCGACGTCCGCGGCGAAGATCGCGACGGACCCGGCCAAGCTGGTGCCCGTTTCGGTGGACAACTGGTCGGACTGCCTGGTGATGCTCCAGCAGGGCCAGGTCGACGCGGTTTCGACCGACGACACGATCCTCGCCGGGATGGCCGCGCAGGACCCCACGCTGCAGGTCGTCGGCGAGCAGTTCACCCAGGAGAACTACGGCATCGGCGTGCCGAAGGACAACGAGGACATGGTCCGCTTCGTGAACGCCGTGCTCGAGAACATCCGCAACAGCGGCGTGTGGCAGGAGAGCTACCGCCGCTGGGTGGAAGCCCGGCTGGGACCGGCTTCACCGCCGTCGCCGCAGTACCAGTGAGCGCGTCGCGACTAGGATCGATCTCCGCGCGCCGGGGATCTGGGAGGTAGCTGTGTCGGAGGAGCCGCGCCGTCCTCGGCACGCCGCGTCGGACGACGAGCCGCGGGTGGCCGCGCCGAGCTGGCAGCCGCCGCCACCGGTGCGGTGGGACACACCGGAACCGTCGATCTCCGGCCGCCTCGACGACGGCGAGCCGTCGGGTGGCTCGGGTGGTTCCGGTGGTGAAGAGACCGTCTTCCACGCCCCCGTCCGCCGTCCGCCGACGCCGCCGCGCGGCCGGCCGGCGGTCGCGCCGATCCCGGGCGCGGACGACCCGACCCGGCCGCCGGGCAGCATCAACCCCGTCGTGCCGCCGCTCCAGCCGACGCAGGCCGTCCGCCCGGACGTGGAAGCGGAAGCGCCGCAACCAACCAGCGTGCTCGCCGCGCCCGCGCCGGAGACCCAGAGCATCATGCCGCCGGCGCCGCGGCCGGAGACCGGCCCGGGAATACTGCCGGACCCGGGCACCGAGAGCGTGCTGCCCGAGCGCACCAGCGAAGGCAGGCACACCGGGACCGGCTCGGGAACCGGCAGCGGCTCGGGTTCCGGCCCCGGCGCGTTCCCCGGCACTTCGCGGCGGACGTCGTCGCGCACGTCGCGGTCGCGGCGCGGCCGGCTCGGCGCCGGGCTGGTCGACGTCCCGCCGGTGCCCGCGCGCGACCCCGCGTCGGCGGTGCTGGCGAACCCGGTGGTGTCGGAGGAAAAGCGGTTCTGCGGCCAGTGCAGTGCGAAGGTCGGCCGGGGCAAGGACGGGGAACCCGGTGCGCCGGAAGGCAAGTGCGAAAACTGCGGTGCGCCGTTCTCGTTCCTCCCGAAGCTGCAGCCGCACGAACTGGTCGGCGGCCAGTACGAAGTGCTCGGCGCGCTGGCCTACGGCGGCCTCGGCTGGATCTACCTGGCGCAGGACCACAACGTCAGCGACCGCTGGGTCGTCCTCAAAGGACTGATCGACACCGGTGACCCGACGGCGCTGGCGGCCGCGGCCAACGAGCAGCGGTTCCTCGCCGAGGTCGAGCACCCGAACATCGTCAAGATCCACAACTTCGTGCAGCACCCGGATCGCCAGAGCGAAACGACCGTCGGCTACATCGTCATGGAGTACGTCGGCGGCCAGTCGCTGCGGCAGCTCGCGCTGGCGCACCACCGGGAGAGCCGCCGTCCGGAGCCGCTGCCGATCGGCCAGGTCATCGCGTACGGGCTGGAGATCCTGCCCGCGCTGGGGTACCTGCACAGCCAGGGTCTGCTCTACTGCGACCTCAAGCCGGACAACGTGATCCAGACCAACGAGCAGCTGAAGCTGATCGACCTCGGCGCGGTCCGCCGGATCGACGACTACGAGAGCCCGCTGTTCTTCACCACCGGCTACAGCGCGCCGGAACTCGCGACGCAGGGCGCTTCGGTGGCGTCGGACCTGTTCACCGTCGGGCGCACGCTCGCCGTGCTGAGCTTCGAGTTCACCGGCTACACGACCAAGTTCAAGACCACCCTGCCCGGCCCCGACGCGGTCCCGCTGTTCGCGTTGTTCGGTTCGTACCACCGGTTCCTGAAGCGCGCGACGCACGCCGACCCGGACCGGCGGTTCCTCTCCGCCGAGGAGATGGCCGACCAGCTCACCGGGGTGCTGCGCGAGATCATGGCGCTCGGCACCGGCAAGCCGCGGCCCGGCGCGTCCACGGTGTTCGGCCCGGAGAGCCGCACGTTCGGGGTGCAGCTGGTGGTGCCGGAGGCCGGGGCCAGCGTGCCGCTGCCCGGCGCGGACGAGGTTGTCGCCGGCCTGCCGATCCCGCAGGTGGACACGGACGACCCGGCGGCGGGCGTGCTCGCCACGACGACCGCGCTCGAACCGCGGGGCGCCATCGAGGCACTGGCCGGCGCGCCGCGGGAGTCGATCGAGGTGCGGCTGCGGATCGTCCGCGCCCGGATCGAGCTGGGCGAGCTGGCCGAGGCGCAGCGGCAGCTGCAAGCGGCGCAGTACCTGGCGATCAAGAACGGGTTCCCGCACGACTGGCGGATCGACTGGTACCGCGGGCTGATCGAGCTGGCGGGCGGGCGTTCGCGGGTCGCGCACGTGGCGTTCGAAGCCGTGTACGACGAGCTGCCCGGCGAGATCGCGCCGAAGCTCGCGCTGGGTGTCAGCGCCGAAGGCGTCGGCGACTACTTCGCCGCCGCGCGGTTCTACGAACTGGTCTGGCGGACCGACCGCAGCTACGTCAGCGCCGCCTTCGGCCTCGCCCGCGTTTACCTCGCGCAGGGCGCGCGGTCCGGCGCGGTCGAGGTGCTCGAGACGGTGCCGCCGTCTTCGACGCACTACGTCGACGCGCAGGTCGCGGCGATCAGGATCAAGACGACGGCGACCAAGGCCAACGGCCGCGAGACCCCGGTCACCGAGCACGACCTGCTCGACGCGTCGGCCCGCCTCGAACGGCTTCGGCTCGACGTCGAACGTCAGACCCGGCTCAGCGCGGGAGTGCTCGAAGCCGCGTACGAGTGGCTTCGCGAGCCCAAGCAGGGCGGTCCGACGCCGGGCGCGCGGGTGCTGGGTTGCCCGCTCGAAGAGCGCGAGCTGCGGCTCGGCCTGGAGCGGTGCTACCGGGGGTTGGCGCGGCTGGCGACCACGATCGAACAGCGCGTCGAGCTGGTGGACCGGGCGAACGCGATCCGTCCCCGCACGCTCACCTGACCAGAGGTCGTGAGTGCGTAACAGTGTTCGAACACCGTTACGCACTCACGACCGGGTCAGGGGTTGATCTCCCAGTCGCGCTCGCGGCGTTCCCGCTGGTTCTTCTCGTGCTGCGCGGCCAGCTTCTGCAGCGCTTCCGGGTCGCCGTGCGTGCTGAAGTGCTCGAAGCCGACCACGATGAACAGCGCCCGCGCGCTCACCGCGATCGGGCCGTCCGCGGCGTCGAGGCGGCCGTCCGCGCTGACGTAGATCTTGCGGCCCGCGATGCCGTCGAGCCGGGCCTCGATGAACAGCGTCGAGCCGACCGGGACCGGGCGGCGGAAGTCCGTCTCGAGCTTGCCGGTCACCGCCGGGCGGCGCATGAGGTTGCCGACCGCCGAGCCGAGTGCCTCGTCGAACGCGCAGGCCAGCAGGCCGCCGTGGGCCAGCCCCGGCGCGCCCTGGTGAGCGGCGGTCACGGTGAAGCGCGAGTGCACGACTTGGCCCTCACCGACGGTCGAGCGCAGGTGCAGCCCGGCGTCGGCCTCGTCGCCGCACCCGAAGCACTCGGTGAAGTGCACGCCGAGCTCGGTGCCCGCGGACGGCGCCTCCGGGTGCGGAACCGCCGGCTCCACCGGCACCGGCGGCCACGGTTGAGAAACACGACTCATGCGCTGACGTTAACTCGCCGGTAGACGCCGGCCGCGTCCGCCCCGTGCGGTATGTCGGCAACGGATATCTCTCAGTAGCCGGAAAGTTCCCCACCGTATTGGATTCCCGGCTCATGCTGCCGACCGCTGGGAGCCGGGCAAGACTGGGCCGATGAGCTCGAACGGCCCGGTGGGCACTGCACGGAGGAGGTCGTCGCCAGCATGAGCGAAGCAGCAGCATCGACGGGGAAACCGTCAGTGGACGAGAGAACCGTCAAGCGCGCCGTGTGGGCGTCGGCCATGGGAAACGCCACCGAGTGGTACGACTACGGCGTCTTCACCTCGGGCGCGATCGCGGTGAGCATCGGCTCGCAGTTCTTCCCCGGCGAGGGAAACGCCGTGCTGAAATCGCTGGCTCTGCTCGCGGTCGGGTTCATCGTGCGGCCGTTCGGCGGGGCGTTCTTCGGGCCGCTCGGCGACAAGCTCGGCCGCAAGCGGGTCCTGGCCATGACGATCCTGCTGATGTCCGGCTGCACGTTCCTGGTCGGCGTCCTGCCGACGTACGCCGGCAGCTACAGCATGGGCATCGCGGCGCCGATCGCGATCCTGCTGCTGCGGATCATCCAGGGCTTCTCCACCGGTGGTGAGTACGGCGGAGCGGCGACGTTCATCGCCGAGTACTCGCCGACGAAGCGCCGTGGCTTCTTCGGCAGCTTCCTCGAGCTCGGCACGCTGGCCGGCTACGTGCTCGGCAACCTCGTGGTGCTCTCCGTGACGCTCTCCCTGTCGGCCGATCAGGTCGACGCCTGGGGTTGGCGGATCCCGTTCTTCGTCGCGCTGCCGCTCGGCCTGATCGGGCTCTACCTGCGGAACAAGCTCGAGGACACCCCCGAGTTCCGCCGGATGGAGGCCGCCGGCGAGGCGCCGAAGAAGGCGCCGCTCAAGGAGATCTTCGTCCGCAACTGGCGGATGATCCTCAACCTGATCGGCATCGTCCTGCTGCTGAACGTCGCGGACTACCTGCTGCTGACCACGATGCCGACGTACTTCACGGACACGCTGAAGATCAACGACAACACGGCGACGCTGATCATCATCGCGGTCGAAGTCATCCAGATGGCGATCATCATCCCGCTCGGGGCGCTGTCCGACCGGATCGGCCGGAAACCGTTGCTGCTCACCGCGGCCATCGGGTTCCTGGTGCTGAGCTGGCCCTGCCTCAAGCTGATGCAGTCCGGCAGCATCCTGTGGCTGTTCGTCGGGTTCCTGATCGTGGCGATCCTGCTCGTCCTGATCCTCGCGGTGATCGGCTCGACGTTCCCGGCGATGTTCCCCACCCGGGTGCGCTACGGCTCGTTCGCGATCGGCTACAACATCTCGACGTCGCTGTTCGGCGGTACGGCCGGGGTCGCCGTGACCGCGCTGATCAAGAGCACCGGCAACGAGGACTGGCCGGCGTACTACCTGATGGCGGCGGCGCTGATCGCGATCATCCCGATCATCAAGATCCCGGAGACGGCCCAGGTGCCGATGGACCAGATCGACACCGAGGACGCCGGCGGGAAGGTGACCTCCGCGGCCGCTCAGCGTTGAGCGGCCGCCGGAAATACGTGTGCCCCGTCCGGATCACCGGGCGGGGCACACGTGTGCCGTGGGTCAGCTCGCGTCGTTCCGAGGAGCGAAGCGCTTGCGGGACCAAGCGGCGAGCGCACCCGCGGCCACGACGGCGATTCCGGTTTCGACGATCAGTGCGGCGAGCACCATGTGCTTCCTCCTCGGGTTCTCGGGCCGGCGCCGAGCGTCCGGCTGAGCGGGGTTCCGGCGTCCGATCGGAACGCCACAGGGCATATCGCCACGAACCGGCCGGATATTTCGTCGAAAACCCACCGTGGCGCGGTGATCCGCACCACGGGCTAGCGCGTCGGTGTCGCCTTCGGTGCGTCCGGCCGGGTTTCGAGCGGGGCCGAGGAGGGTGCCGCGGTCGACTGCGTCGGGCGGCTCGTCGGCCGGCTCGCGGATGGCACCTGCGGGACCAGCGTGCGCCCCGACCGCGGCGTGGTGCGGCCGTCAGGTGCCGTCGACGGCGGCGGGATCGACGTCGCCGGGACAGGGATGTCCGAAGGCGACGGGAGGGGGGCGGTGGTGCCGATCGTGGACAGCCCGGGGCCGGCCGGCATGACCGGCTCCGGCGGCCCGGCGCGGTGACCGGCCAGGAAACCGGCCACCGCGAGGACGACCGCCGTCGCGGCCGAGGTGCCCGCGACCGCGAACCGCTTGCGTCGTCGCCGGACCCGGCCGCCGCGCTCGATCACGTCGGCGGCCTCGAGGCGCATCGGCGGCTGCGTGCCGCCGGCCGCGCCGGTCAGGAACACGCGGACGTCGTCTTCGGGGTCCATGTTCGTCACCTCCCCTCCGTGGTCGCGCTGAACATCAGCGCACCGTAGTGCGGACCGAGCCGGGTGCGCAGCGTCGCCAGGCCGCGGGAGGCCTGGCTCTTGACCGTGCCGGTGCTGCAGCCGAGGGCCTGCGCCGTCTCTTCGACGCTCAGGTCCTCGAAGTACCGCAGCACCAGCACGGCCCGCTGCCTCGGGGCCAGTACGGCCAACGCCTGCCGGACCAGGACGTCCTGGTCGCTCGTGGCGGGTTCCGCCGGAAGCTCCGGCGGGGTGTCGGTGAGCCGCTCCCGTTTCCACCTGCTGCGCCGGTGCTCGGCGAGGAACGTGCGCAGCACGACCTTGCGGGCGTAGGCGTCCAAGGCGTCGTGGCGCGACAGCCTCGGCCAGGCGAGGTAGAGCTTGAGCAGCGCGGCCTGCGTGAGGTCCTCGGCCTGGTGCCAGTCCCCGCAGAGCAGGAAAGCCGTGGACCGCAGGCTGTGCGCGCGCTCGCCGAAGTACCGGGCGAACTCGCCGTCCCACGGCGAGCCCGGCCCGGTCGACGGACGGGAGCGGTTGGTCACCGGGCTACCGGGTCACCCCGATGGCCGGCAGGTGCAGGTCACCGGTCGGCCCGGCCGGGACGGCCCGGGGGACGCGCGGGATCCGGCCCGAGCGGTCGGGCCGGGTCTCGCGCGGCGCGGCCGAGACCGCCGGAACGTTCCTCGGCGTCGGGGCCAAGGTCGGCTCGCCCGGCCGGGTCACCTGAGTCGGGGTCGGGGCGACCGGCGCCTGCGCCTCCGAAGCCAGCGCGATGCCACCGGTCAGGGCGCCACCGGCGAGCACGAGCGCGCCGAGGGTCAGGGCGATGCGGATACGCAAGACAGCTCCTCATTCTCGCGGGCGCGGCAGGGGATCGCCGCGCCTCTGCCCTTAGTCATGCGGCGGGTGATCACCGGGGTTGCACCGGATTTCGCGGGTTTTCGGCGGAAACACGAACGGCCGGGAAGCCCGCGGTGGGCTTCCCGGCCGCCCGGTGTTCGCCGGTGGTTCAGCGGGCGAGCGCCGACAGCTTCTGCCAGCTGGCCCAGTCGTAGGTCCAGTCGCTGTAGTCGCCGTCCCTGGCGTCCAGCGTCTGCGTGCTGCCGGTGATCTCGACCGGGTCGCCGGTGAGCACGCCGTCGTAGTACTCCTTGGCCCGCGCCGGCGACAGGTTCAGGCAGCCGTGCGAGACGTTCTTCTTGCCCTGCGCCCAGACCGACGCGGCCAGGCCGTGGATGAACTCGCCGTTGTTGGAGATCCGGACGGCCCACGGCACCACGACGTTTTCGTAGTTGTACTTCGGGTTGCTCATCGCGTACGAGGCCTGCTTGCCCATCACGACGTGCACGCCGCTGTTGGTGACGCGGCCCGGATCGGCGTCGAGGCCGTAGCTCACCGGGTAGTCGGCGATCTGCTGGCCGTCGCGGATCACCTGCATCGTGTGCTGCTGGGTGTTGCCCTTGACGATCTGGGAGCGGCCGATGGCGAAGCTGGCCGACACGTCCTGCTTGCCGTACACGCCGTCGCCGATCTTGACGCCGTAGATCTTGGCGTTGACCTTCACCTGCGTGTTGGGCTTGAAGTACTCCTTCGGCCGCCAGTGCACCGAGGTGTCGCCGTTCAGCCAGGCCCAGGAGCCCTCGGTCTTCGGCGTCGTCTCGACCGACAGCGCCTTCTCGACGGAGGCCTTGTCGGTGACGCGGCTCGGGAAGGTCAGCGCGATCGGCATCGCGATGCCGTACGTCTGGCCGTCGCCGACGTTCAGGCTGGCCGACACCTGACGCTTCGGCTTGACCGTGGTGAACGCGCCGCCGATGGGAAGGTTCTTGCCGTCGGCGCCCTGCGCCTGGCCGGACCAGGTGTAGGTCTTGCCGTAGCCGAGCTGCTCGGTGGCGCTCCAGCTCTTCTTGTCCGCCGATGTCTGCCCCTGGACCTGCTTGCCGTCCGGGTTGGTCAGGGTGACCGACAGAATCGTGCCGTCGGTGACCTGCACGCCGACCGGCTCGCCGGGCGGCACGTCCTGGGCTCCGGCGGCCGGCGCCACGGTCAGTTTCGCGGGCTGCGCGGTGGGCGCCGGTGCTTGCGTCGGGCCGCCCCCCGAGGCGCCGCTCGCCGAGACAGTCGGTTCACTGCTGCACGCCCCCAGCGCCAGCACGGCGACCAAGCCCAGTGCCACGGCAGCGCCCCGGCGCCGCGTGGAATTCCTCACCGTCAACCCATTCCCCTTTGCCCCTTTTTGGTGCTTCCTCCTCCGAGACGTCCCGTGGACCTGCGACGTTGAGCAGAAGTCGAGTGACGAAGGTCACAGTGGGTCCACGGGTGCTTTTACGGAGGGGGCACGGCCGACTCCGAGCCGTATCCGGTGATCACGGTGTCGCGTGCGGCGCGAGACTACTGGGCGGGTCCGACAAAACCGGGTGGGGAGCCCTACGACGTTCCGGTGACCTTGGTGTGCACAGCCGGTTTTCGCCTCGATCACGGGGTTCAACTTTGGCCAGATCCCGGTAGTCTGCTCTCAGGCCGTCGTTTTGCGTGTTCGTGGCTTCACACTCGCGGAACTTCTGACGCGAGCCATGGAGCCGACACGCTCTTGACTCGTCTCGTTGGAACCGCCCGGGACGGTCTGGGTGCCGCTTCGGTGGCATTCGAAGCGGATCTGTGTAACGAGGAGTACAGCGGTGGCGCAAGGCACTGTGAAGTGGTTCAACGCGGAGAAGGGCTTCGGCTTCATCGCGCAGGACGGCGGCGAAGGCGACGTGTTCGTTCACTACTCGGAGATCGAGGGCCGCGGATTCCGCACCCTCGAAGAGAACCAGCGGGTGGAGTTCGAGGTCGGCCAGGGTCAGAAGGGCCCGCAGGCCCAGAAGGTCCGCGCGATCTGAGATTGAGACTTGTTCTGGCCAGCCCGCTTCGCCCCGCGCATGCCGCTGGTTTCCGTGGCGGGCGACGGCTGAATGAGTCTCACAGGCCCTTTGCGTGTCTTAAGGCCTGAGCGAAAGGCCCCCGGCGATCATGCCGGGGGCCCTTTCTCATGGCCTGACTACGACAATTGTCCTAATGCCGTCCGCCAACCGGCGCATCGAAGGCGTCGGCGGGGAAGTGGAATTCATCGGTGAGCTCGGTCAGTTCGCCGCTGGCCACCTGCCGCTGATCCTGCAGCGAAGCAGCCTGGCCTTCCCAGTTGAGCCGCTCCAGGATCCACTCCTGCGCGAGCGCCTGGGGCGAGATGTTCCGCTCCTCGGCGATGTCCTTGAGCTGCTGGCTGGCGATGAGGCTCACCCGCAGCTGAAACACCTGCGCCTCACCGAACCGCTTACCGGAGCCGGTGCTCTCGTTGTCGTTGTCCGGCGCCAGGGCGGCGAGATAGCTGGTGAGCTCGGTGTCCTCGACGGCACCGTCATCCGCACCCTTCGCGGCACCACGGTGACGCCCGGAGGAAACGGCTTTGAGGTTCGTACGGCTGCTCAAGCGGCCAAGCGAGGGAAGAGGCACGAACGCCACGATAACGGTTAGGTCTCGCCACACAAACCACTGTGAGCCACAACACGCCGGACCCCCTCCCCATCCAGCCCAACGACCACCCATTCAGCCCAACCCCAAAAGCACCCACAGCAACTCCCCCCTAACCCACCGAGTCGATCACCCCCAAAGAGGCCAGGGCGCTCCGCGCCCGAGGCCGGCCCCAAACACCCCCAACAGCAGCCAAAGGGCGCCCCAGCGCCCGAGCCGGCAACGCGGCCCCGGAGCGGTGTCCGGGTCGCCGCGAAGTGGGATCCCTCATAACCCCGGCCCAGTCCGACAGGCCGGACCCCGTTCGTCGGCCGCCGGTCCCCACGGGGGCGCGTCAGCGCCCAGTCTCAGGAGGCTCGCCAAACTCGGGAGGCCCGCCAGGGCGCCCCGCGCCCGAGGCGAAAACCAGCCACGCTGGAAGTCGCGAGAGAGGCACCGTGGGGGGTCCGGGGGGCTCGGCCCCCCGGGCAATACGCCGAAATGACGGGGCCGGCGAAGGGCGAAGCCCGAGCCGACCCCAGAAATGGAGGACCCCCGCGCCAGGGGGAGGAACGCGGGGGTCGGAGGGGATCTCCACAGGCGCTGACCGGGGGTGTGTCAGCAGTTCGATTGTTGCACGAGTTGGTGGGTTGGGCGAGTGGAGAGCGGGAAATTTCCGCGTGCGATGTCACTTTGGCCTGCGGTGACGTTCGTTCGGGCGGGGGTGTTCTTCCTGGTTGCCGATTGCTCTGCGTTGAGCGGAGCGTGGCCTCAGGTTCACTCTCCGGGGGGCTGTGTGTGGTGGCTGGTGCTGGTTAGCCTCGCGGCCAAGTTGTTGTGAGCCGTATGGAGGGGCTATGAGCGGGTCTGTTGAAGTGCGGCAGTTCCTCCTTCGGTACGAAGGTGCCGATGGGGGGAGTGCTCCGTTTGCCGGGGGGTTGCCCGCGCAGCGCAGCGGGGCTGCTGACGCGCAGCGGGTGTCGGATGATCAAGTTCGGCGGGCGCGGCTGGCGGTGGCGAATGGTGCGCTGGGGGTTGAGGACTGTGTGCAGTTGCTGGAGATGCTGGGCTTGAATCTGGACGAGGACGGGCAGGCGCCGGTTCAGCGTTGAGTGGGTGTTGGCCGGTGGGTCCGGTGGCGGGTGTGTCGCCCCCGGGCCTGTTCCGGTGATGTTTGTGCTGGTTGGGCGTCTTTCTGGGGAGTAATTGCCGGGCTGGTGAAGGCCACTTGACCCAGGTTTCGTAACAGTGTTATGTTTGCCGCGTCGAAAGGGGCGGACATGACGACGATCGAGGGCGAGGCCGGGCTGGCGAACCGGATCCGGCCGGTGGTGCAGGTTCTGGGCGGCCGGTTCATGACGTCGCCGGAGCTGGTGGCGGTCGAGGCCGAGGTCGGGTTGCCGCCGCGTTCGCTGTACGTCCGGGGGCGTTCGGCGGTCCTCGGCGACGTTCCGCCGAAGGTGGCCGCGGAGCTGTTCGGCATCTTCCCGCACTGGCTGTTCGACTTCGTCCTGCCGCCGGCGACGGCGGCCCTCGACGCCCCCGCCGCGGTCCGCGCCTACGCGGAGTCATCGGCGCGCTGGTCGCGCGTCAACCTTTCGGCCGTACCGGACTCCGGTCGCCTGGCGGAGCTGCTCTTCCGCGTGATCGATGCCGCGGACGCCAGCGGGCTGGCGCTGTTCGCCGGCTGGCAGAACGCCGACCGCCCCACGGCCGACGTCGAACGCCTCGGCTTCGCGCTGATGGTCTTCCGCGAGCTGCGCGGCGGCCTGCACTTCGCGGCGCTGCGGGCGGTGGGCCTGTCCGTGCCGGAGGCGGTGATCGCGGACCCGGAGGGCGGCCGCGCGCGCCTGCTGCGCACGGCGTGGCCGGAAGCCGCGGCCGACGAGCTGATCGCGGCGGCCGAGGCCAAGCCGGACCTGCGAGACCGCTGGCACCGCGCGGAGGCCCTGACCGACGAACGGATCGGCGAGCTGCTGGCGTCGGCGCTGACGGAACCGGAGCAGGCCGAGGTCGAGCGCCTCCTGACGCAGCTGGCGACGTTTGCCCAGGTCCCAGCTTTGCCGGGAGCTTAAGGAACCCCCTGTGCAAAGCGGTGGCGGCGTGCCCTATGCTTGTAATCGCTCCCAGGGGGACCTGAGAGCGCGGTCGGTCGGTCACCCGAAACCGGCCGGGCTCCCATCGTTCAGCGGCCTAGGACTCCGCCCTTTCAAGGCGGCAACGCGGGTTCGAATCCCGTTGGGAGTACGCAGTACTGTAGTAAATGCAAGACAGCAGTAACGCAAGGCCCTGTGGCGCAGTTGGTTAGCGCGTCGCCCTGTCACGGCGAAGGTCGCGGGTTCGAGTCCCGTCAGGGTCGCAAGATCGTTCGGCTCCTTGCCGGCGTTCCCGGCCAGGTAGCTCAGTTGGTACGAGCGTCCGCCTGAAAAGCGGAAGGTCGCCGGTTCGACCCCGGCCCTGGCCACCGTTCTGATCAGCCAAAACAGCCCCCACCGAACCCGGCGGGGGCTGTTTCGCGTGCGCTCCGTCTCAATCGCCCTTCTTGCGCCCCTTCCGTCACTTGCCCTTGGCCTTGCGGTCGGGCTTCCACAGGTACTCGTTCAGCTGGTCCGCGATGTCCCGACGGAGCCCGCCAGTCATGTGCTGATACCGCTTCGCCCCGGCAAACGCGACGTGCTGGGGAAGGCCGGCGCATTCGTGATCGACAGCATGCGGACCTCGGGGCCGCGCCGGCGTGACCCCCGGCGACGAACCTGGCTACGCGCCCGAGTCGTCGTGCTGGTTATCGCTCGGAGCTTCGAGGCGTTCGAGGACCTGGCCGACCAGCTGGGTCAATGAGCGGAGCTGGGCATCGATCGAGTCGAACCGTCCGGTGTGCTCTTGCAGGATGTCGGTGTGCTCCTGCTGAGTACGCTGGACCGTCCGCAGGTCCGCGCGGATCTCCTTGACGTCGTCGTCGACGCGCAGCGCGAGCCAGCGGGTTTCCGCGTGGTCGACGGCGAGCTTGCGCACCTTGCGGTTGAGGTCGTCGTTCTCGTCGGCTGCCATAGGAGCACTCTACCGGGTCCGGCAGGAGCGTATCGGCTGGTCAGGCCCCGTCTCAGTTCGCGTCCGTGCAGTGGCCTGGCGGTCCCGGATCTCGCGTCGGTCATCCAGCCTTGACTCACTCTGGTCGACGAACTGAGCAAGCTCGCCGCACGCGGAGACGCTGCCGAGTTACCCGAGTCCATCATCGTCAAGCACTGAACGGGACGATCACGATTTGATCGGCATCCTCGTAGATGATCTTCCCGGGCGCCTGGTGCGAGACCAGCTTGTCGCACTGAACGCCATGGGCCTCGAGGACTTCGAGGTAGCCGGCGGCGCGAGCGACGAGCGCTTCGGCCGACTCCTTGAACCAGGCGGTTGCGCCCGGGTTGACCGCGTGGTCGTAGACGGTCGGATCGACCGTCGCGGGGTTGGTGTAGTGGGACTCGTACCAAGCGTGGTTGCTCCGGCGGAAGGCTTCCTGCTCGGCGGTGAGGCGACCGGCCTTGCTCAGGTTGTTGATCAAGCCGAGGAAGCCGGGATGGCGTCCTTCGGCGTTGGGCTCGGCGCTCTGAAACCTGACATAGGCCATGCGGCATTCATATCGAGGCACCTGACCTGATTTTGCACGGGGGTTGCCCGTGGCCCCTGTCAGCCACCCATGACACGTTAGGCCGAACGAGTGAACCGCCGGAGGCATGTCCGGAGCAAGACCTTCGCCTCGACCCACCGGCGAAAGGCAGCCCGCCCCGGGCCGCCGCCCACCTCCAGGGAGCCGACGTGCGATACCTCCTGACCCTCCACATGAACCCGACCCTCTGGGCCACCCTGACCGACGACCAGAAGAACGCCGTCTACGAAGGACACGGCGCCTTCATCGAGCTCATCACCGGGTCCGGCGAAATGGTCGAGACCAAGGCGCTCGCCGAACCCGGCGAGACCAAGACCGTCCAGGTGAAGAACGGCGTGCCGCACACCAAGAACGGTGCCTTCGTCGAGTCCGAGGCCTTCCTGTGCGGCTACTACGTCGTCGACGTCGAGAGTGAAGCGCGCGCCGTCGAACTGGCCGGCAAGATCCCCGACGCCGAGTACACCGCCGTCGAGGTGCGGAAGGTCGTCCACGAAGGTTGACCTCCAGGTAGGTCGAGGTTGCATCCTGCGCCCATGAGTACTTCCGGGGAATGGGAAACCGACGCCATCGACCTCGACGCCTACCTGGCGCGGATCGCGCGACAGCGGCGTCCGCCGTCGGCTGAGGCGCTCCGTGACCTCATGCGGGCCCACGTCCGGGCCATCCCGTTCGAGAACGTCGACGTCGTTCTCGAGCAGCACCAAGGGATTTCGCTCGACGTCGTGAGCGCGAAGCTCGTCGGGCGGCGGCGGGGCGGTTACTGCTACGAACAGAGTGGCCTCTTCGCCGCCGTTCTCGAGCGGCTCGGCTACACCGTGCGCCGGCTTTCCGCGCGGGTGCAGCCGCGGCGGCCCGGGCCCTACACGCACATGACGCTCGTCGTCGAGGTCGACGGCGCGCAGTTCCTCGCCGATGTCGGGTTCGGCGCCGGGATTCTCGACCCCATGCCGCTCGTCGATGGCGCGGAAGTCGACCAAGCGGGCTGGCCGCACCGGATGAACCACCAGGACGGCTGGTGGACGCTGCGGAAACAGACCCGGGACGGCTGGGAAGACCTGCTCGAGTTCCGGCTCGACGAGATGCACCGCATCGACTACGAGGTCTACCACCACTACACGTCCACGCACCCGAAGTCGCCGTTCACCGGACGGCTGGTGGTCATGACGCTCGAACCGGGCGTCAGCAGGAAGCTGCTCGGCCGCGAACTCACGGTCGAAAAGCCCGACGGCAGCAGCGAAACCACCACCGTCGCGCCCGACGAGCTCGACGCCACCCTCAAGGACCTCGGTGTCGAACTGACGGCGGACGAACTGGCCGAACTCCGGAAAACCTACTGAGCGCCGAACAGTTCGGCCGCCGACACAGGCCGGCCGAGGTGGTAGCCCTGCGCCTGGTCGCAGCCGAGCTCGCGGAGCAGCTCCAGCTGCTCCGCGTACTCGACGCCTTCGGCGATCACCGTCAGGTCCACCGCGTGGGCCATCGCGATGATGCTCGTGACGATCGCCTCCGCGTCCCGTGACTCGGCGATCCCGGTGATGAACGAGCGGTCGATCTTGAGCGCGTCCAGCGTCAGCCGGCGCAGCTGGGCGAGCGACGAATAGCCGGTGCCGAAGTCGTCGATCGCCAGCAGCACCCCCAGCGACCGCAGGGACGCCAGCACTTCCGAGGCCGCTTGCTGGTCGCGCATCAACGCGCTTTCGGTGACCTCCAGGCACAGCGCGCCGGCGGGCAGCCCGGTGCTCGCCAGCGCGTCCTCGACCGCGGGCACCAGGTGCGGGTCGTCGAGCTGGCGGGCGGAGAGGTTGACCTTCAGCGTCAGGTCCCACCCCTGACCCGTGCGCCGCGCCGCGAGCTCGCGGGTGGTCGCGCGGAGCATCTCCTTGCCGATCACGTTGATCAGGTCGCTCTCCTCGGCCAGCGGGATGAACTCCACGGGCGGGATCGCGCCGTACCGGGGGTGCGTCCAGCGCAGCAGCGCCTCGACCGCGACCATTTCACCGGTCCGCAGGTCGACGACCGGCTGGTACGCCGGCCAGAGCTGACCGTCGTGCACCGCGTCGCGCAGGTCCTGCTCCATCCGCAGCCGCCGCTGCACCCGCTCGCGCAGGCCGACGTCGAAGAAGTGGTGCCGGCCCCGTCCGAGCGTCTTCGCCTGGTACATCGCGACGTCCGCGTCGCGCAACAGGTCCTCGGCGCTGCGGCGGTCGGCGACGCCGACGAGCACGACGCCGATGCTGGCGTCGAGGTGCAGCTGCCTGCCGAGCACGCCGATCGGCTCGACCAGCGTGGCCCGCAGGTGTTCGGCCAGCGCGCGGACCTCGCCGGGTTCGGTGACCTCCCCGGTGACGACGACGAATTCGTCGCCGCCGAGCCGGCCGACCAGGTCGCCGCGGCCGGAGCTGCGGCGCAGGCGCTCGCCGACGATCCGCAGCACCTGGTCGCCGACCGAGTGCCCGAGCGAGTCGTTGATGACCTTGAACTTGTCCAGGTCGAGGAACAGCACGGTGACCGCGCCCCGCTCGGCCGCGTCGAGCCGGGCGAGCACGAGGGTCCGGTTCGCCAGCCGGGTGAGCGGGTCGTGGGTGGCGTCGTGCGCCAGCCGCGCGCTGATCGCGCGGGTCGCGGTGATGTCGGTGAACGACGTGACCACCGCCATCGTCGACGGGTCGCCGGGGTTGAGCAGCCGCGACGTCAGCGACACCCAGACGTCACGGCCGTCAGGGCGGCGCACACGCACGACAAGGCCGTTGTGCGTGATCCCGGTCCGTCGCGTCCGCACCGACGGCATCTCGTCCGGCGGGATCCACTGCCCGGATTCGGTGAACAGCACCAGCGTGTGGCCCGGGACGCCGACCAGGTCGGCCTCGGCGAAGCCGAGGATCCGGCAGGCCGCCGGGTTCGCCGCTTCGATGAGGCCCGTCGGGCCCGTCACCAGCACGCCTTCGTCCAGGGCCGCGACGACCGTCCGGTAGTTCTGCTCGGCCCGGCGTCGCGCGGTTTCGTCCGCGCAGACGAGCACGTAGCCGTCGTTCATTTCGGCTGCCGAGACGCGGACGGCCAGGGGAGCGCCGTCCCAGCGCCGGTGCACCGCCTCGGCGACGCCACCGCCGCGCCGGATGGCGGGCAGGTCGAGCGGTGCGCCGACCAGTTCGCTCGCGCGTCGCCCGACGGCTTCGGCCGCGGTCCAGCCGTACACCGCTTCGGCGGCGGGGTTCCAGCTGGTCACGACGCCTTCGCCGGTGGTCGCGATCAGGGCGTCGCTGACGTGCGACACCAGCGCGGCCTGGTAGCGGAGGGCGTCCGCGGCCGCCTTCTTCGCCGTGATGTCCCGCATGACGACCTGGTACGCGTGCCGCTCGCCGAGGCGCACCGACACCGTCTCCACGGCGAACTTGCTGCCGTCCAAACGGGACATGAGCGCTTCGACGGGCTCGGTGGCCGCACCCGGCCCGGTCAGCCGCGCGAGCTTCTCCACCACGGCGGTCCGCGAGTCCTCGGCGACGAAGTCGGTGAACCGGCGGCCCACCACGTCGGCCGCCGAGCGCGCGGCGAAGGTCTCGAGGGCCGCGCGGTTGGCGTACGTGACGACGCCGTTCTCGTGGACGCAGATCGCGTCCGGGCTCAGTTCGATCAGCTCGGCGAACTCGGCGGAGGAAGGCGCGACCGGCCCGTTCGCGGCGGCGGCGTCTGCCTCCATGTGCGTCCGTCCCCCATGAAGTCGGCGTTGGGCCCGTCGATTACACCACCGACTCCGGTTCGTGTATATCCGACTGAATCCGGCCCTGGGCAGCGGTTGCGCCGGGCAGCCGCGGGCCCCAGAACAGCCATCCGAAGTGGGCCGCGACCGCGTGGCCGAGCAGCGTGACGACCGAATCGAGGCTCGCCGGGTCGTCACTGACGTAGATCACCGCGATGAAGGCCTCCATCGTGGCCAGCGCCCACAGCCGCGGCCGGCCGCGCAGGAGGAACGCCAGCGCGCCGGCCGTGGTGAAGAAGCCGTAGCTGACGCCGACGTCCAGCCAGTGCCCGGCCGAGCTGGGCAGGACGCGGGCGCTGATCAGGGCCATCACCGGCAGTTCGGTGGCGAGCGTGGCGAGCACGTGGCCGGAGAAGAACACCGTCGCCGCGCGGCGGGCGCCGAACCGGCGTTCCAGCGGCGCGACGGCGATCGTGAAGATCACGACGTACGCGAGCCAGCCTTCGTCCGAAAGCCATATCGCGCTGGTCAGCAGCGAGGACAGCGGCCGCCGCCACAGGTTGTGGGCGTCGGTGCTGGACAGCTGGAGCAGCCGGGTGGTCACCGCCGGGTCGGCGAACTCGAGCAGCAGCGTCGTGCCCAGCAGGAGGACCAGGTAGCCGAAGGTGAAGGGCGTCGTCTTCGGGTTCGGGACGAACCGGGCGACGGACAGCCGGCGGTAGCGCGCGTCGGCGGGCTTGACGACCGGCCGTCCGGCTCTCATCAGCATGGTCCGAGCTTCGCCGGTCATGCTGGGAGTATCACGAAACTCAGCTGTGAAACCGCTGTGGACGCTCACCCACCGTCAGGTTTCGCAGCCGGTGAGAGTTTTTACTTGGATCTCACCCGTTCGGGTGCTAGGTGCGGTAATAATACGGCCACAATGTGGGCCGAAAGGCCTCTCTGGGAGGTCTGACCGGGTGAACGACGAGGTATCGGTCGCCGAGCTGCTCGTCCGCGAGGGCTGGGGCGATCGTCCGCCACCGGCCAACTCGCGGTGGCGGGTGGTCGCGGTGATGCTCGCCGTCGTCATCGGCTGCGGGACCGCCGCCGTGCTGGTCGCATGGGGCGGCAAGGGGCGCCAGGACGCGTCCCCGGTCGACCAGATCCACGTCCTCCCCTTTCCGCAGCGCACCACCGGTCTGGGCGGCGCGGACCAGGCCACCGACTCGCCGAACGACGGTGGCGTCGGCGGTGGCACCGGCGGCGACGTCGTCCCGGGGAACGGCGAGCACCGGGGCACCGTCACCGAGGTGCCGGGCCGCACTTCGGGGCCGGACAGCAGCACCGAGGCGACCTCGACCCCGACCACCACGCCGACCAGCGGCGACCCGAGTGCGTCGGTCACCACGACCACGACCCCGTCCAGCGGCTCGTCGCGGCCCCCGACGCCACCGCCGCCACCACCGCCGCCCCGGACCTCGTGTTTCCTGATCATCTGCTGGTGACCGCCGGATCAGGCGAGCCGCTCCGCGAGGTCGCTGAAGTCCGAGGTGTTCCAGCGTTCCGGGCGCATCACGATCGCGATGTTGTTCCCGTGGCTCTCGTCGGTCGCGTCGGTGTACGCCTCGCTCACGCCCGGTGGCAGGTAGCGGGCCGCCACTTCGTGCCGCTCGGCTTTGGTCATCGGCCACGTCTTGACGACCGGGCCCTCGACCGAGACGTACTTGTAGACGCCGTCCTGCTGCTGGACGCACAGCGCGAACCGGCCGGCCGCCTCGATCAGCCGGGTCTTGCGCAGGCCCGGTGACGTCATCACGAGGACGTCGCCGCCCGGCTCGTAGCGGTACCAGATCGGCGTGGTCAGCGGCGCGCGGCCAGGCTCGGCGGCGACGCTGAGCACGCCGACGTGCGGTTCGGCGAGGAACGCTTCGCGCTGTTCCTTGGTCATCTTCATGGCCGGGCTCCTTAAGGCAATTCGATTTGCCTTAAGGCTACGCACGCCGGGCTCGTTAAGGCAAGTGTGTTTGCTTTAGGATAAGTGGATGACCCGACCCGGCGGCCGCAGCGCCCGCGTCCGAGACGCGGTCCACGAGGCCGTCGTGGACCTGCTCGCCGCGGGGCAGATCGACGCGGCGATCCCGAAGATCGCCGCGCACGCGGGCGTGAACCCGACCAGCATCTACCGGCGCTGGGGCAGCCGCGACCACCTGCTGGTCGACGCCGCCGTGACGCGCCTGCGCACGACGTCGCCGATCCCGGACACCGGCTCGCTGCGCGGCGACCTGGCCGGCTGGGCCGAAGGCGTCGAACGGTCGATGCGCGACCGGCACGGCCAGGTGCTGCTCCGCGCGCTCGTCGCGACCATGGCCCCGGACGAGGAGCCGATCGAATACCTCAAGGCCCGCGGTGACGACCTGCAGCGGACGCTCGACGCGGCCGCGGCGCGCGGCGAGCCGGTGCCTTCGGTCGACGAGGTGCTGGACTTCGTCCTGGCCCCGCTCTACCTGCGCGTGCTCTTCCGGCGCCCGGTCGAGCCGGGCATCGGGGCCCGGCTCGTCGAACGGCTCCTCACGGCGCTTTGAGCAGGTCCGGCTCGCGGCGCCGGCCGACGTGGTTGAACAGCAGGTTCAGCGCGAACGCCAGGAACGCGGTGACCGTGATCGGGCTGCCGCCGATCGTCTGCAGCCAGGCCGGGAAGTGCGTGAAGAAGTCCGGCACGAACGCCGGGAGCAGCCCGACCCCGAGGGCCACCGCGACGACGAAAGTGTTGTGGTTGCCGGAGAACTCGACCTTCTTGAGGTTCTGCACGCCGACCGCGGCGACCATCGCGAACATCACCACCGCGACCCCGCCCACCACCGGCTCCGGGATCGCCGCGATGAACGCGCCGATCTTCGGCACCAGGCCCATCAGGGCCAGCACCCCGCCGGTCACCGCGACGACCCAGCGGCTGCGCACCCCGGTCATCTGCACCAGGCCGACGTTCTGCGCGAACGCCGTGTCGGGGAAGGAGTTCATCACGCCGCCGAGCACCGCCGACACCCCGTCGGTGGCCAGGCCGCGCGCGAGGTCCGCGTCCGTCGGCGGCCGCCCGGTGATCTCGCCGACGGCGATCAGGTCGGCCGTGGACTCGGTGAACGTTACGAGCATGACGACGCACATCGACAGCACCGCGGCGACCGGGAACGTCGGCGCGCCGAACTGGAACGGCGACGCGAGGCCGAACCAGCCCGCGTCGCCGATGCCGTCCCAGTGGACCAGGCCCATCGGGATCGCCGCGACCAGGCCGATGACGAGGGCGAGCAGCGGCCCGATCTGGTTGGCGAACCCGCGCAGCACCCGCGTGAACAGCACGACCAGCGCGATCACGCCGAACGCCAGCGCGATGTGCGACGGCGCCGCGTAGTCCGGCGACGTGGGGTCGTGCCCGGCGATCATCGCCGCGCCGGGGCCGACCAGCGAGACGCCGATGACCAGCAGCAGCGTCCCGGAAACCAGCGGCGGGAAGAAGCGGATCATCTTGGCGAACGGCTTCGCGATCAGCAGCCCGAACACCCCGGAGGCGAGCATCGCGCCGTAGACCGCGGGCAGCCCGTACTGCCCGGCGATGAGGATCATCGGGTTGACGACGCTGAACGTCGCGCCCGCCACCACCGGCAGCCGGATGCCGAGGATCTTCCCGATGCCGACCGCCTGGATCAGCGTCGCGATGCCTGCGACCAGCAGGTCGGCGTTGACCAGCAGCCCGATCGTCGCCGGGTCCAGCTTGAGCGCGCTGCCGACGATCAGCGGCACCGCGACCGAACCGGCGTACATGATCGACATGTGCTGCAGGCCGAGGAGTGTCAGCCTGCCCGCGGGCAGGCCCGCGTCGACCGGGTGGACCACGGGTTTCGTCATCAACAGCCCCCTTTTTCCCGCCACAGCCAACGCGGCGCCGATGACGGTAGCAAGTCGGCGGCATGATGATCTCGTTTCCGGGGGCGGCGGAACGGCCGCGGATGTGTGACCATCGGTGCATGACTTCGGGCGGTATTTCCCAGGTGGGCCCCCCGTTTCGCGCCGATCACGTCGGGAGCCTGCTGCGGCCTCCGGTGCTGCGCGACGCGCGACGGCGGCACGAGAACGGCGAGATCGGCGCGGAGCACCTCCGCGCGGTCGAGGACGACGCGATCCGCGACGTGATCAAGATGCAGAAGGCGGCCGGGCTGAGTTCGGCGACCGACGGCGAATTCCGGCGCGCTTCGTGGCACATGGACTTCATCTACGCGCTCGGCGGGATCTCGAAGAGCGACCAGCGGCTGCACGTCAAGTTCCACAACCTGGCAGGCGATCTCGAGTTCAGCCCGCCGGGGCTGCAGGTCGACGGCAAGGTGCGGCTCGACGAGCCGATCTTCGCCGACCACTTCCGGTTCCTGCAGTCCCATGTGGACCCCGGCGTGACGCCGAAGCTGACCATCCCCTCGCCGAGCATGGTCTACTACCGCGGCGGCCGGGCGGCGGTCAGCGAGAGCGTCTACCCCGACCTCGAGGAGTTCTTCGCCGACCTGAGCGCCGCGTACCAGGCGCAGGTCAGCGCGATGGCCGACCTCGGCTGCCGGTACCTGCAGCTCGACGACACCAGCCTCGCCTACCTCAACGACCCGGCGCAGCGGGAGCTCGTCGCGCGGATGGGCGGCGATCCGGACACGCAGCACCTGCGCAACATCGCGACGATGAACGCGGCCCTCGAAGGCCGGCCGGACGGGCTGACCGTGACGACGCACCTGTGCCGCGGCAACTTCCGGTCGTCGTGGGCCGCGGAGGGCAGCTACGAGTTCGTCGCGGAGGCGCTGTTCGGCGAACTCGCCGTCGACGGCTTCTTCCTGGAGTACGACGACGAACGCTCCGGCGGCTTCGAGCCGCTGCGGTTCGTGCCGAAGGACAAGAAGGTGGTGCTCGGCCTGGTCACGACCAAGCGGCCGGAGCTGGAGGACCCGGACGTCCTCGTGCGGCGGATCGAGGAGGCTTCGCGGTACGTCGACGTCGACCGGCTCTGCCTTTCGCCGCAGTGCGGGTTCTCCTCGACCGAGGAGGGCAACGACCTGACCCCGGACGACCAGCTGCGGAAGCTCGAGCTGATCGTGGCCACCGCCGACCGCGTCTGGGGTGGCCACTGATGATCACCTGCGTCGTCGACTACGTCATCGACCCCGCGAAGCTCCCCGACTTCGAACGCTTCGCCGCCGCGTGGATGCGGCTGGTGCAGCGCGAAGGCGGCGTCCACCACGGCTACTTCCTGCCGGCGGAGGGCGCGAGCGACGAAGCCCGGGCGCTGTTCAGCTTCGAGAGCCTCGCCGCGTACGAGCGCTACCGGACGCTGTTCGGCGTCGACCCGGACTTCATCGAAGCCGACAAGATCCGCGAGGAGAGCGGCTGCGTGGTGCGGTACCGGCGGTCGTTCATGCGCCCGCTGCTGCCGGACGACGACCTCTGAGGTGGGTCGCCCCGGGGTGCACCCCGGGGCGACCGCCGGGTCACGTGCAGTTGCCCCAGGCGTAGCGGGCACCCTGTGCCATGGCGCTGGTCGGGGTCGCCGTGCGGTAGATGTCGCCCGCGTACTGGACGCAGTGGTTGTTCGCCGTCGCCTTGACCGCTGCGTAGTACTTGAACGAGCCGGCGTTCAGGTTCCAGACCGTATTGCCCTCGATCAGCAGCCAAGCCCGGGTGTAGGTCGGCGTGCCGACGTCGACCGACTTGATGGTGGCGACGCAGTTGGCGTGCGACGAGTTGTACATCAGCCAGACGTCGCCCCACTTGGTCGAGCCGGACTTCACGTCGCGGTGGCCGTCTCTTGCCTTGGACCACGTGCCGCCGAAGTCGTTGGCGCAGGCCTCTTCCGGGGTGTACGGGTTGACCGCGGCCGAAGCCGCCGGCACGGAAACCGCCACCGCGCTCAGCACGGTGGCCACGACCACGCCCAGTCTTGCCCAGGTTTTCATTCGATTTCCCCTCGTTGTGCCGTCTCGGGCGAGGCGGCACCCCTCCACACGCCTCCCCGCGGCGAGGGGTTTAGCCGCGGGTTGCGGCTCTTCCGGCCGGTGCGAAGACTGGCCTCATGCGACACAGCGCGCCGCGGCCGCCGTCGGTCGTGGACCGGGTCCTCGACCTGCTGGGCGCCTTCACGGCCGAGCGGCCGCGGCTGACGCTGTCGGAGCTCAGCCGCCGCGTCGGGCTGCCGCTGTCGACCACGCACCGGCTGGCCGGCGAGCTCACCCGGCGCGGCGCGCTCATGCGCGACGAAACGGGCGCGTACCGCGTCGGGCTGTGGCTGTGGGAGGTGGCGTCGCTCGCGCCGCACGGTGCTGAGCTGCGGGAAAGCGCGATGCCGTTCCTGGAGGACCTCTACGAGGCCACGCACCAGAACGTGCAGCTCGCGGTGCTCGACGGGCCGGAGGTGGTGTTCGTCGAGCGCATCTCCGGCCGTGGCGCGGTCAACGTCCTGACGCGCGTCGGCGGACGGCTGCCCGCGCACGCGACCGGCGTCGGCCAGGTGCTGCTGGCGCACGCGCCGGCCGAGGCCCAGGAGGAGGTCCTGGCCGGCCCGCTGAAGACGTTCACGCCGAAGACGATCAGCTCGCCCGCGCGGCTGCGGCGGGTGCTGGCGGACGTCCGCCGCGACGGGTACGCGATCAGCGACGGCCAGGTCGAGCTGATCGCCCTGTCCGTGGCGGCGCCGGTCCACGACGCCACGGACGAGGTCGTCGCGGCGATCTCGGTGGTCGTCCCGGCGGAAGGAACCGACCCGCGGACGCTGGTCCCGGCGGTGCGGGCCGCGGCTCGGGGCATTTCCCGGGTGCTGGGCGCGCCGCGGGCCTTGCGGTCCTCCGGCGATTCCTCGACGGCTTGAGCCTCTTGTGGTCGGATGAGAACGAGGGTCTGCCGGATGGTGAGGAGCAGGGATGTCCAGGGTTCTCGTCGTCGGGGCGGGTCAGAGCGGGTTCCAGGCCGTGGCGTCGCTGCGGGTACTGGGCTTCGACGGCCAGGTCGTGCTGGCCGGGGACGAGCCCGGCGTGCCGTACCAGCGGCCGCCCCTGTCGAAGGCCTACCTGGCCGGGACCGCCGGGCTCGAACAACTGCACCTGCGCGATGCGGACTTCTTCGCCGAAAACGACATCGAGCTGGTCGAAGCCCGCGTCGAGTCGATCGACCGCGGGGCGTCGAAGGTGCGGCTCGAAGACGGCCGGGAACTGGACTACGACCACCTCGTGCTGGCCACCGGCGCCCGCAACCGGACGCTGCCCGTGCCCGGCGCGGACCTGCCGGGCGTGCTGACCCTGCGCACCCGCGACGACGCCGACCGGCTCCGCGCCTCGCTCGAAGAGGCGGGGGACGTCGTCGTGGTCGGCGGCGGGTTCATCGGACTGGAGTTCGCCGCGCACGCCGGCCGCCCGGTGACGATCGTCGAAGCCCAGGACCGGCTGCTCAACCGCGTCGCGACGCCGGAGATCTCCGCCTACTTCGCCCGGCTGCACCGCGACGCCGGGCACACGGTGCTGCTCGGTCAGGGCGTCACCGCCCTGCACGGCGACGAGCGCGTCCGCGAGGTCGAGCTGTCCGACGGTACCCGGCTGCCCGCCGACCTGGTCGTGATCGCCGTCGGCGTGGTGCCCGAGACGGCGCTCGCCGAGAAAGCCGGCCTTCCGGTGAACAACGGCGTGGTCGTCGACGCGCAACTGCGCACGGCGGACCCGAAGGTCTTCGCCATCGGCGACTGCGCGAACTTCCCCTGTCTGTGGGCGGACGCGGCGATCCGGCTGGAGTCGGTGCAGAACGCCGTCGACCAGGCCCGCTGCGTGGCCGCGGCGATCACCGGCGCAGGGGAGCCGTACGACAGCCTGCCGTGGTTCTGGACCGACCAGGCGGGCGCGAAGCTGCAGATCGCCGGGATCCTCGCGGGTGCCGATCGGACGGTGGTCGCGGGCGACCCGGCCGCGGGCAAGTTCTCCGTGCTGTCGTTCCGCGACGACGTCCTCATCGCCGTCGAGTCGGTGAACCGGCCGGCGGACCACATCGCCGCGCGGCGCCTGTTCACCGCGGATCCGAAGCCCGCGTACGCCGACCTCGAAGCGAGCGCCTTCGACCTCAGGGCGCACCTCAAGTCGCGAGCGGCGTGATGCGCACCCAGGTCGCGGTGATCGGGGCCGGCCCGGCCGGGCTGCTGCTGTCGTTCCTGCTGCACTCCGCCGGGATCGACTGTGTGGTCCTGGAAGCGCGCGACCGCGAGTACGTCCGGCAGCGCGTGCGGGCCGGTGTGTGCGAGCAGCCGACTGTCGAGCTGCTGACGTCGTTGGGGCTCGGCGAGCGGCTGGCCGCGGAGGGCATGCCGCACGAAGGCCTGTCGCTGCGGTTCGACCGCGCCGACCACCGGATCGCGCTCACCGAGCTGACCGGCCGGGCGATCACCGTCTACGGGCAGCAGGAGATCGTCAAGGACCTCATCGACGTGCACGAAGCCCGCGGTTACCCGATCGCCTTCGAAGTCTCGGACGTTGCTCTGTCCGATGTGGACACGGATCGCCCGCGAGTGCGTTACCGTGACGGCGAAGGTGTCGCACAGGTTCTGGAATGCGACGCCGTGGCGGGCTGCGACGGCTTCCACGGCATCTCGCGTCCGTCCATTCCGGACAGTGCACTCACGGTGTACGAGCGTGAATACCCGTTCGCATGGCTGGGGGTGCTGGCGCGGACGCCGCCGTCGCACCACGAGCTGATCTACACCCACCACGAACGCGGGTTCGCGCTGCACAGCATGCGGACGCCGGAGATCACGCGGCTCTACCTCCAGGTCGACCCCGCGGAGTCTCTCGAAGCCTGGTCCGACGACCGGATCTGGGCCGAGCTGACCGCGCGGCTCGAAGTCGAGGGGGACTTCACCCTTCGCGAAGGCCCGATCCTCGACAAGGGCATCACGCCGATGCGCAGCTTCGTCGCGGAACCGCTCCGCCACGGCCGGCTGTTCCTGGCGGGCGACGCGGCGCACATCGTGCCGCCGACCGGCGCCAAGGGCATGAACCTGGCGATCGCCGACGTCCGGGTGCTGTCGCGGGCGCTGGAAGCGTTGCTGCGCGGCGACGAGTCGCTCGCTTCGGCTTACTCGGACACCTGCTTGCGCCGGGTGTGGCGGGCGGAGCACTTCTCGTGGTTCATGACGACGATGCTGCACATTGACCCGCACTCGGACGGCTTCGCCCGGCAGTTGCAGCTGTCGCAATTGCGCTACACGACGTCGTCGCGGGCGGCGGCGACCAGTCTGGCCGAGAACTACGTGGGGCTGCCGTTCGCTTGATCGTCAACCCATGGTTGACGACACTGAATCGTCAACCTACAGTTGACGTCATGACCCTACCCAACCCCGTCAGACTCGACGACCTCATCAGCGCCATCAAGAGCAACAACGACAAGGACGCCCTGGCTCAGCTGACCGACGCGGTCTACGTGGGCCAGCACCTCGGCGAAGTGGCCGACCACCTGATCGGCCACTTCGTCGACCAGGCCCGGCGGTCCGGGGCGTCCTGGACCGAGATCGGCGCCAGCATGGGCGTCACGAAACAGGCCGCCCAGAAGCGGTTCGTGCCGAAGGTCGACCCCGGCGGCGACCCGGGCGGCAACATCGAACGCCTCTACGGCCGCTACACCGACCGCGCGCGACACGTCGTCATGGAGGCGCAGAAAGCGGCGCTCGACCACGGCAGCCCGCACATCGACACCGTGCACATCGTGCTGGGCCTGCTCACCGAACCCGCGGCGCTGGCCGCCGGGGCGATCCTGGCCCAGGGTGTGCAGCTCGACGCCGTCCGCGAAGCCGCCGAGGCTCGGCTGCCGGAGGCGGTCGTGCCCGCGCCGAACCCGGTGCCGTTCTCCGGCGCCGCCAAGAAGACCCTGGAACTGACCATGCGCGAGGGGCTGCGGCTCGGGCACAACTACATCGGCACCGAGCACATGCTCCTGGCGCTGCTGGAGCAGGGCGAGGGCGCCGGGTTCGAGGTGCTCGACGGCCTGGGCGTCAAGAAGAACAAGGCCGAGGCGAAGATCCTGGAGGCGCTGGCGGAGATCCTCGCCGTCCGGGGCCGGTGAGACTCCTTCTGCTGGCCGCGATCCTCGCGGTCGTCCTGGTGACGTTGCTCTGACCGGGTGGGACCAGGGGGTCCTCCCGCTTGCGACCGCCAAAAGCCGTGAATGTCGCATTGAGAGACTTGAAGTCCCTCAATGCGACATTCACGGCTTTGAACTCAGGCGGAGGCTTCCGGGCGGCCCTCAGCGGCCCAGGCCGTGTGGAACGAGCCTTCGCGGTCGACGCGGCGGTAGGTGTGGGCGCCGAAGAAGTCGCGCTGGCCCTGGACCAGCGCCGCCGGCAGGCGGTCGGCGCGGAGGCCGTCGTAGTACGCCAGCGCCGTCGAGAAGCCCGGCGTGGGGATGCCGAGGCGGACCGCCGTCGAGATCACCGAGCGCCACGAGTCCTGCGCGTCCTCGACCGCCTTGCGGAAGCCGCCCGACGTCAGCAACGTCGGCAGCGAAGGCTCGTCGGCGTAGGCCGCGGTGATGTCGTTGAGGAACTTCGCGCGGATGATGCAGCCGCCGCGCCAGATCGAGGCGACCTTGCCGAGGTCGATGTCCCAGCCGTACTCGGTCGCGCCGGCCTGGATCTGGTTGAAGCCCTGCGCGTACGCGACGACCTTCGACGCGTACAGCGCTTGCTCGACGTCGTCGGCGAAGCGCTCCAGTTCCGAGCCGGACAGCGGCGTCCGCGAGGGACCGCCGAGGCCGCGAGCCGCCGCGCGCAGCGACGTCGACCCGGACAGCGAACGCGCGAAGACGGCTTCGGCGATGCCCGAGATCGGGACGCCCAGGTCGAGACCGATCTGCACGGTCCAGCGGCCGGTGCCCTTCTGCTCGGCGGCGTCCTCGACGACGTCGACGAAGGGCTTGCCGGACGTCTTGTCGACGTGCGCCAGGACGTCGGCGGTGATCTCGATCAGGTAGGAGTCCAGCCGCCCGGTGTTCCACGTGCGGAAGACGTCCGCGATCTCGGCGGGGGAGTAGCCGCCCGCGTGCCGCAGCAGGTCGAACGACTCCGCGATCAGCTGCATGTCGGCGTACTCGATGCCGTTGTGCACCATCTTCACGAAGTGCCCGGCGCCGTCCGCGCCGACGTGCGTGCAGCACGGTTCGCCGTCGACCTTCGCCGAGATGTCCTCGAACAGCGGGCCGAGCGACTCGTACGACTCCTTCGAGCCGCCGGGCATGATGCTCGGCCCGTGCAGTGCGCCCTCCTCGCCGCCGGAGACACCGCTGCCGACGAAGTGCAGCCCGCGCTCGCGCAACGCCTTCTCGCGACGGCGCGTGTCGGCGAAGTGCGCGTTGCCGGCGTCGATGATCACGTCGCCCTCTTCGAGCAGCGGCGCGAACTCGTCGATGACGGCGTCCGTCGGGCCGCCCGCCTTGACCATGATCACGACCTGCCGTGGCCGCTCCAGCGCGTCGACGAACGCCTGCGCGGAGTACGCGGGGATGAAGTCGCCCTCGTCGCCGAACTGCTCCACCAACGCGCGGGTCCGCTCCTCGGACCGGTTGTGCAGGGCCACCGTGTGCCCGTGCCGGGCCAGGTTGCGGGCCAGGTTGCGGCCCATGACCGCCAGGCCGGTGACCCCGATGCTCGCCTTCTTGCTCATCCGCGTCCTTCCGAAAGACTCTCTCGATTCAGACCCTAGTCCGATCGTGCGCTCAACGGAGGCCACGGAGCGGCGGCCCGCTCAGTTCAGGAGAAGCAGCGGATCGGGCCCTTGTTGAACGCGAGCATGTCCGTGATCGCCGCCACCAGGTCGATCCGCGCGCCCCACTCGGCGCCGTCCAGCTCGGCATACGCCCGGTGCAGGTTGCCCGGCAGCCGCTCCTGCTCGCTCAGCGACGCGAACGCGCCGAGGTCCGTCTCCTTGGCGAGCTCCAGCGGCGACAGCCCGGCGGCCTTGCCGCGTTCGGCCGTCTTCTGGAGGAACGCCAGGTACGCGTCCACCGTGTCGACGACGTCCGGCCCGCAGGCCGGCCCGTGCCCGGGCAGGATCACCGCCGGCTCCAGCTCCCGGACGACGTCGAGCGCCTTCCGCCAGCCGGCCACCGAGCCCATCAGCGCGAACGGGCTGCCGCCGTTGAACACCAGGTCACCGGCGTACAGCACGCGCTGCTCGGGCAGCCAGACCAGGACGTCGTTGGTGGTGTGCGCGGCGTGGCCGGGGTGGATCAGCTCGAGGGTGACGTCGCCGGCGTGCACGGTCAGCCGGTCGTCGAACACGACCTCGGGCGGCCGCGACCGCAGCTCGCCCCAGTCGCTGCCGACGAAGATGCCCTCGAACGTCTGGATGCCTTCGGCGACCATCAGCTCGCGGGTCTTGCGGTGCCCGACCACGGCCGCGCCGTCGACGAGGTAGTTGCCGTTGGTGTGGTCGCCGTGGTGGTGGGTGTTCACCAGCGTCGTCACCGGGCTGCCGGTGGTCGCTTCGACGGCCGCGAGCAGCGCCCGCGTGCGGCGCTCGGTCGAGCACGTGTCGATCAGCACGGTGTGGTCGCCCGCGTCGACGAACCCGCAGTTGTTGATGTACCAGGAGCCGTCGGGCTGGACGTAGCCGTGGGCCTGGTCGGCGAGCGAGGTGACGGAGGCCGCGGCGGGCGAACGATCGGGCACGCGCCCACTATGCCCGAGCCGGGCTCCGCCGGTTGGCGGAAAAATTCGGAATTTCGCTGGTCCAGGCGAGTGACAAGGCAGGTGACTGGCATTCTGCGCCGTTTCCTGGAACGCTGCGCGGTGTCATCATCGAGATCCGCAAGGTGAAGCACTAACCTGGGTGGGTTCGATAGTTCGCGTGCGACGGCGGCCGCTGGCCGCCGTCGCTTGGTAGTGGTCCGGGAGAGCAGGGCGATGGCCAGCACCGTCACCTCGCGCCGGAAGCAGCTCGGGAACGAGCTCCGGCATGCCCGCACCGCGGCGCGGATGACACAGCAGCAGGTCGCCGAGGTCCTCGGCTGCACCCAGGGCAAGGTCAACAAGATCGAGTCCGGTGCCGTCGGGGTGAAGCTCGGGGATGTGCGATCGATGCTGAACGCGTTCGGGATCAACGGCGAAGAAGCCGACACGCTGATGAACCTGGCGCGGGCCGCCGCTGGGCAGCGTGGCCACTGGTCGGGCTACCGCTCGGTGGTGCCGCACTGGTTCCGCACCTTCACCGATCTGGAACCCGCGGCCGCGGAGATCCTCACCTGGCACGGCGAGCGCATCCCGGGCCCGCTGCAGTCCGAGCACTACATGCTCAAGCAGTTCACCGAGGCGGGCGCGACCGACGTGACGTCGCTGGTGCGCAACCGGCTCGATCGCAAGGCGGTGTTCGAGCAGCAGCAGCCGCCGTACTACCGGTTCATCATCAGCGAAGGCGCGCTGCGCCGGGCGCCCGGTGGATACGCGCCCGCGGTGATGCTGGACCAGGTCGAGCACCTGCTCTCCCTCGAGAAGCACCCGCGGGTCTACGTGCACGTCCTGCCGTTCGGCGCGCGGCTGGCCGCGGTGCCCAACGACTTCACGATCATGCGGTTCCCCGACCGCACGCGGGACTTCGTCTACATCGAGCACTCCGCCGGCGGGCTGTACCTCGACGACGTCAAGGACTTCAACATCTTCGTCGACTCGTGGGACAGGCTGCGCGGAGCCGCGCTGGAGCGCCAGGAGACCCGGCAGTTCCTCAAGGAGCTCGCGGAGGGTTATCGCGCCCAGATGCAGCAGATCCAATAGGGCGAATGGCCGCGCGAAGCGTCCGGCTGGTGAACAACTTTCGGTAGAGTGGCCGAGTTGCGCTCTAATCCACCACCGGAAGTGGACATCGTGGACCCCGATTTCCTCCCGGACGCCGTCGATCTCGACCGGCCGAACGTGGCGAGGATCTACGACTGGGCGCTCGGCGGCACCGCGAACTGGGCGGTCGACCGGCAGTTCGGCCGGCAGGCGGTGCAAGCCTTCCCGCTGGTGAAAACCCTGGCGCGGGGCAACCGGGACTTCCTCGGCCGGGCCGTGCGGTACTGCCTGGCACAGGGCATCACCCAGTTCCTCGACCTCGGTTCCGGCATCCCGACGGCGGGCAATGTCCACGAGGTGGCCGACGACCACGCCGACGACAGCCGGTGTGTCTACGTCGACAACGAGCCGGTGGCCGTCGCGCACGGGCGGATCCTGCTCGAAGAGGAGGGCGATCCCGAGCGCCACGCCGTGCTGTACGCCGACCTCCGTAACGCCGCGGAGGTCTGGGAAGCCGCGCTGGCCACCGGCGTGTTCGACCCCGACCGGCCGATCTGCCTGCTCACCGTGGCGGTGCTGCACTTCCTGCCGGACGTCACCGGTGTGCGCGAAGCCATCCGCGACTACCGGACGCTCCTGGCGCCGGGATCGGCGTTCGTGCTCTCGCACGCGACCGAATCCGGCGTCGAAGGTGACGAGCTGGCGCAGATCCGGCGGCTGGTCGAGCTGTCCGCGCGGACGAACTCGCCCGCGGTTTCCCGGTCGCTCGAAGAGATCGCCGCGTTCTTCGGTAACTTCGACGTGGTCGAGCCGGGAATCGTGCCTGTGGGACAGTGGCGTCCCGAGCCCGGCGCCGCCACGGTCCCCCTCGCGAGCGTGGTCGGCGGTGTCGGCCGCAAGCCTGGAGGACGGAACGCATGACGACGCAGGATCCCGAAGCCCCCGAAGGCGTCGACCTCGAGCGGCCGAACGCGGCCCGCATCTACGACTGGTTCCTCGGCGGCGACGCCAACTGGGCCATCGACCGGCAGTTCGGCGAGCAGGCGGTCAAGACCTTCCCGATGATCAAGACGGTCGCCCGGGTCGGCCGCGACTTCCTCGGCCGCGGCGTCCGGTACCTGGCGCGCAACGGCGTCGACCAGTTCCTCGATCTGGGTTCGGGCGTTCCGACGGTCGGGAACGTCCACGAGGTCGCGGCGGAGGTGAACCCGAACGCGCGGTGCGTGTACGTCGACAACGAGCCGGTCGCGGTGGCGCACTCGCAGATCCTGCTGGAGAAGGAGGGCGTCGCCGACCGGCACGCGGTGCTGCACGGCGACCTGCGCGACCCGGCCGACATCTGGAAACGCGCGCTCGACACCGGCGTCTTCGACCAGAACCGCCCGATCGGCCTGATCATGGTGGGCGTCCTGTACTTCCTCGGCCCGGACGAGCCGGTGGCCCAGACCATTCAGCAGTACCTGTCGCTGCTGCCTTCCGGCTCGTACTTCCTGTCCTCGCACCTGACGAGCGACGGCATGGAGGGGATGGCCGACTCCGAGAGCCGCGAGTCGATCATGAAGCAGTACAACAGGTCGAGCACCCCGCTCCACCTGCGCAGCCGGGCGGAGTTCGCGACCTTCTTCGAAGGCCTGGAAATGGTGGAGCCCGGCATCGTGTACCTGCCGGAGTGGCACCCGGAGGAGATCGAGTCCAAGGCCACGCGGAAGGTCGCGAACGACCCGGCGTTCGTCGGCCACGTCTGCGGCCTCGGCCGTAAGCCGTGACGGCGGCTTACGACGCGGTCGCCGTCCAGTACCAGGAGTTCGTTCGCGACATCTGGGACGGCGACCCGCTGGACCGCGCCGCCTGGGCGGCGTTCGCGGATTCCGTGCGCGGCCGCGGCCCGGTCGCCGACCTCGGCTGCGGCCCCGGGCACCTCACGGCGCACCTGCGCGATCTGGGCCTCGACGTGTTCGGTGTCGACGTGTCCCCGGCGATGATCGAGCTGGCGCGGGCGGCCGAACCGGGGCTGCGGTTCGAGGTCGGCTCCATGGCCGCGCTCGACCTGCCCGACGCGTCGCTCGCCGGGATCCTGTCGTGGTACTCGGTGATCCACACGCCTCCGTCGGAGATGCGGGGCTACTTCGCCGAATTCACCCGGACGTTGGCGCCGGGTGGTCACGTTCTGTTGGGGTGCTTCGAATCCGGAGGCGGCCCGCTGGTCGAGTTCGACCACAAGGTGACGACGGCCTACTGCTGGCCGCTGGACGAGCTGGCGTCACTGGCTTTCGAAGCGGGGCTCGTCGAAGTGGGCCGGATCTACCGCGAACCCACGGAAGGGGAGCGGAGTTTCCGCCAGGGACGGCTGCTGTTGCGGAAACCGTAGTCCCGGCGCGCGCGAGAGCCCCGATCCCATCAGGGAACCGGGGCTCTTTGTGGTGGTACGGCAGTTCAGGGTTTCAGGCGCGCGAACCGATGCGGCCGCGCAGCAGCGGAGCCAGGTCGATCGTGGCCTCCATGGGGCGGGTCGTGCGGACGCCGTCGGAGTGGCGCCGCATCGGGAGGTCCTGGTCCGTCGCCCACGTCGTGGTCTTGCGCAGTGGCGCCTGGATCAGGCTGAAGCCGAAGCGGTTCCGCAGTTCGTTCCCGATTCCCCGGCGGCCACGGTGTTCTTCCTCCTCGCGGCGGAAGAGCGAGTTCACCCGGACGGCCATCGTCTACACCCCCAGCTCTCGTCGCGGTGCCCGGGGGCCCGCGAGCTGCACGCCCGGGGGCGCACTGTCCTCGACGATCACGCTGATCCTCCCCCATGAGGTCCTGCGACGGCTTGGATTGGTTCGGTTTCGGCGCTCGGCCTGCGTAGATGACCGTCCGTCGCGAGCAGGCAGTCATTCACCGACGCCAGCGCCCCGACCGATGCGATTAATCCTACTCCTGGAATAATCTTCATGTCGAGGCCGGACCTAGTTGATCACCCGCTTGGCCCTGTGGGGTACTCCATTGAGACACTGAGTAGCCGGGGGCGGGCAGTTTCGACCAGGTCACGGCCGCGCCCCCCATCGATCCTCGGAGGTACGACCCATGGCGGATTATCCGTCGTTCGCGGATTACGATCCGAACAAGGCCGTGTCCCTGTTCGAAGAGGCCGCCTGGGAGAAGTCGTTCGCCAGCGAGCCCAACGGCGGGAGCTGTGTCGAGGTCAACCTGGGCCGCGAGGGCTTGATCGGTGTCCGGGACACCAAGCTCGCGACCAGCCCGGTCTTCGTGTTCGACACCGCCGAGTGGGAAGCGTTCCTGGTCGCCGTCAAGGCCGGGCAGTTCGACCTGCCGGCCTGAGGTCCGCCCCGCGCGGGTGATCATGATCACGCGTCCGTATCCGGCGGTGATCCGAAGCTGTGTCCCGCTGTGTCCGAGAAAAATGGTGAAGGCCTCCTTCCCCGTCTTCTCTGGTGAAGGAGGCCTTCGCGACGACGCGGATACGCGTGGCCGGCTATTGAGCGGGAATCTCACCCGATTGCCGGAAGCTCACCGCCCCGCAACCGGCTTCGGGTCCGGCGCCAGGCCACCACGACCAGCGCCACGAGCCCGATCAACGGCAGGGTGCTGATCGCCCAGCTCACGCCCATCGGCGGCCCCGGCTGTTCCAGCACCGGCAGTGCGCGCAGCTCGCCGGTGCCGGCCCCCGCCGGGCCGTCGAGGGTGAAGCGGAACGTCCATTCGCCCGGCCGCGGCATCGAGCGGACGTCGAGACCCCACACCTCGCGTTTGCGCGGGTGCCGGACGAGCCGCTGCGTCCGGTTCTTCCCGCCCTCCGGGTTGACCATCGTGAGCGTGCCGGACTTGTCCCCGATCCCGCCGTCGGGGATGAAGGTGAAGTCCAGCGACTGCGTGGCTTTCAGCGGCCAGGTGCTGAACCCGACCGTCAGCCCGTAGGGCCCGGCCTGCACGCGTTCGGTGTGCACGATGTTCACCGGCTCGTACGCGTTCGCCGGCGCCGCGGTGGCGAACAGCAGCCCGGCCACGGCGGCCAAGGCCAAGAGTGTGTTACGCATCAGCGGTTTCCCCCTTCTTCGCGGGTGCCAGCAGGCAGAGCATCCCGCCGAACCGCCACCCGGCGAACCCGCCGAGCAGCCCCAGCGCCGCGCTGAGCACGGCGGTCGTCGTCAGGTACCAGGCCGGCGGCAGGTGCGCGCCGGTGTAGAGCAGGAAGCGCTGGACCGGCAGGCTCAGGCCGATCAGCAGCCCGGCGATCCCGCCGGCGAGCACGGACACCCGGCCGACGCGCCACCCGCGCCGGCGGCCGGCGAGGTACACCAGCTCCATCAGCGCGGCCACCGGCAGCAACGCCATCGGCGTCAGCGACGGCATTTCGGGTACGCCGGAGGTCGCGTCCCGCAGCGGCAGGTCGACCATGTCCGCGTACGCCTTCGCGGCCCACGGCGAGAACCACCAGAAAACCGCCTGCACGACCGCGACCATCGCCGCCGTGCCGACCGCGCCGCCGGGACGGCGGAGGAACCCCGCGCCGACCGCGACCAGCAGCACCGCCATCATCGACGTTCCGATGGAGACGGCGTCGGCGTAGTCGTCCGGCACCTGTTGCAGCCCCAGTGCCAGCACCGGCCCGAAGGTGAGCAACACGGTCAGCGACGCCAGCGTGCCGAGCCGGCCCCAGCGGTGCTCCCGCGCCGCGGCGAACACCGCGGTCGTGCCGATCAGCGACACCGTGATCGACAGCAGCAGCCCGATGTGCGGCGGCGAGTCGATCACCGCGTCGAAGCCGTAGAGCCCGTGCCACCACTGGTCCCACAGCCCGTACAGCAGGAACGTCGCCGCGCCGACGCCGGAGACGAGGTAGCCCAGCGGCGCCGCGAAGGTCCGGCCGAAGACGTTGACCACGCGCCCGCCGATCCGCGGGTCGACCGGCCGCCCCGCGCGCCGCGCCGCCGTCGTCAGCAGCACGACGGCGAGGCTCGCCAGCCCGACGACCGCGCTGCCCGCGTACAGGAACAGGTGCGGCAGCGTGAAGAACGTGTCCGGCCCGACGTCGCTGTGCCACTGGATGTCCCAGGTGAGCCCGACCAGTGAGAGCAGCGACCCGCCGAGCACGACGTTCGCCGGCAGCAACCCCGCTCGTGCCTGTTTCGCCACCGGCGTCACACGGACGCCGGATGCGGTGAGATCCATTCCCCCGACCCTCCTTCTTACTTGACCAACACGGGAAAGACGACTTGGGCGGGCCCACCGGGTCCGCGCAGCGAGACGGTGATCTCCCACTGCCCGGCCATCGGCAGTCCGACGTCCGCGGCGCGGAAGCGGCCGGGCCCGTCCGGCCCGGCGGGCACGGCCGGGAACGCGTGCCCCATCTGCGCCATGACCGGCGCGACCGTGACGGCGTCGGGCGCGGGCCCGGTGACGGCCACGGTGAACGTGTTGGCGCCGATGCGTGGCTGGTCCGCGGAGAACTGGACGGTGTACGGCCCGGAAACCGCTTGCTGCGCGGTGGGTTTCGCGCTGCCGCCCGGCCAGAGCAGCCAGGTGGCGACGGCCGCGACGACCAGCGCGACCACGACGATGAGCAGCGTCGGGCGTTTCATCGTCCGGCTCCTGTCGTCGGGACGTCCACCACGGCGGGGATGGTGAGCACGCGGTAGCCGCGTTCGGCCTGCAGCCAGATCCGGTACCGGCCGGGCGCGGCGAAGGTGTAGGTGAAGCTGACGTCCGGGCCGTACGCGGCGACGGTCTCGTCGGGGCGGCCGATCTGGCCGGCGACGGGCGGGATCATGGCGTGGACGTGCGCCCACGTGGGCGCCTTCGCGGCGGCCGCGCCCGGTTGCCCGGTGATCGGCCCGGCGATGATGAGGTGGCCGAGCATGCCCAGCCACGGCTGGAGGTCCTGGGTCCGGAAGTGCGCGGTGATGGTGGTCGGCGTCCCCTCGCTGATGGAGAGGTCCACCGGGGTGCCGTCGACCGTCCGCGGTCCGGCGCCCGCCGGCTCGGGCGCGGGGGCGGCGGTGCCGGTCACGTCCACAGTGGATCGGACGAGCTGGACCCCGCCGCCGCGCCGGACGAGTTCCGCGGCGACGGCGTACGTGCCCGCTTCCGGATCGGCGAGGCTCACGCGGTAGTCGCCGGGGCCGACGCGCACCGGGTGCAGGTGGCTCATCCGCCCCGACGGTGAGACCAGCACCAGGTGCACGAGGGCGTTGTCGTGGATGAGCAGGTCGTCGACCGGGCGGCCGGTGGCGCCGTCGGTGAGGCTGAGCCGCAAGCCGCCGGGCGTCGTGTGCGCCGCCAGGTTCACCGGCGGCCGCGAGTAATCCACTGTGGACAGCTGCGCGTTGGCGTACGGGTCGGTGACGTTGTCGAACGTCGGATCGAGCTGGCTGCCGGGCGCGGGCGGCGGGGGAGTGCCGGCCGACAGCAGGGCGCCGGTGACCGCGACGGCGATCGCGGCGACCGCGCCGCCCGCCGGGATCAGCGCGAACGCGGTCCGCTTGGCTCGCACGCCCACGACCAGGGCGACGAGCAGGAAGGCGCCCGCGGCGACGAACCCGCCGTAGGTCGCCTTCTCCCATGGCGGGACGACCCGCGCCGGGACGATGAACGGGATGGTCGCGGTGACCCCGGTGCCGTCGGTCAGCGAAAGCTCCCACGGCCCCGGCTTGCCGACTTGGAGATTTCCCGGGTACACGCCCGGTTCGGCGCCGAGCACGACGTCGCCCCGCGACGTCACGACGCCGTCGGCCGCCGCGGTCAGGTGGAGCGTGCCGGGCGCGGTGCCCTGGTGCGTCACGACGTCGACCCGCAACGGCGACGGCGTGACGTCGACCCGGCGGATGATCACGGTCAGTTCGCGCGCGCCGAGTGTCTGCGCGATCTGGATGTCGGCGCCGCTCGGTGCGCCGTCGGCGTGCGCGATCCCGCCGTCGAGCGCGATTCCGAGCACGGTCAGCAGCATCAGCAACGCGGCGCTTGATTTGGTCCCCATCGTGGTCCGAACCTAGCGACGGTGGCCGGTGGCGGGCGTCACGGCGGCGAGGGAACTCCGGTCCCCAGTTCGGGGGACCGGCGGCCCCGGTGGTCTCAGGGGTTCAGGAATTTCCGCAGGTGGGAGACGACTTCGTCCGGCTGCTCCTCGGCCAGGAAGTGGCCGCATTCGGCGAGGGCTCCGCCCGTGACGTCGTTGGCGTACTCCTGCCAGATCTCCAGGGCCGGCAGCTGGGCGACCAGGCCGTCCGCGCCCCACAGCGCGAGAAGCGGCTGCGTGACGCGCTTTCCGGCGGCGAAGTCGGCGTCGTCGAGTTCGGCGTCGTCCGGGAAGGAGGCGCGGTAGTCGTCGAAGCCGGCCCGCAGCGCGCCGGGCTGGGAGAAGGCGCGGACGTACTCGGCGACGGCGGCCGCGTCGAGGCGGTGGCGCTGGTAGGTCCAGCGTTCGAAGAAGTAGCCGAGGTAGCCGGCGATGTTCTGGCCGGCCAGCAGTTCCGGCAGGTCGGGCTGCAGGTGGAAGAGCCAGTGCCAGGAGGGCTTCGCGATGACGTCGAGCCGCTGCCACATCGCGCGGGTCGGCACGATGTCGAGCACGGCGAGGCGGTCGACCTGGTCCGGGCGGTCGAGGGCCCAGCGGTGCGCGACGCGGCCGCCGCGGTCGTGCCCGGCGACGGCGGTTCTCGGAAACCCGAGGTGCTCGGCCAGCGCGGCGACGTCGGCGGCCATCGTGCGCTTGTCGAAGCCGGTTTTCGGTTTGTCGGTGCGGCCGTAGCCGCGCAGGTCGGGGGCGATCACGGTGTGCGTCTCGGCGAGGGGTGCCAGGACCTGGTGCCAGCAGTGTGAAGTCTGGGGCCAGCCGTGCAGCAGGAACAGGGGTGGACCGTCTCCGACGCGCAGGTAATGCATCCGGAGCCCGTTCACCGTGGCGGTGTTCTCTAACCGGTTCATACGGTTAGACGGTAGCGTCCCTTCTAACTGTCTTCAAGGGTTAGAATGCGGGGTATGGAGTGGGTCTTCGACGGCGGACGGCCGTGCCTCGACCTCGTCAACACGATGCGCAGCCGGCACGAGGGCGGCGTCGAGCTGCTGACCGGGCCCGACGCGCTGGCCGAGTGGCTTTCCCTGGCCGGCTTCACGGCGGGCCGGGTGCCGGTGACGGCCGGGAACATGCTCGCCGCGAAGGCGTTGCGAGAGGCGATCGACCGGGTGCTGCTCGCCGACGAGCTGCCCGGGCGGATGGACATCGACCTGGTGAACAACGCGGCCGCGGCGGCCCCGGCCCCGCCGCCGCGCCTCGCGCTCGACGACGGCCGTCTGCGGCGCGAGATGCCGGCCCCGAAGGATCCGGTGGCGGCGGCGTTCGCGGCGTTGGCGGCGGACGCGATCGACCTGGCGACGAGCGACGCCGCCGTCCGCGTCTGCGCGGCGGACGACTGCGGGCTGCGCTTCTGCGACGCTTCCCCGCGTCGCAACCGGCAGTGGTGCTCGATGGCGCGGTGCGGAAACCGGGCCAAGGCCCGGGCGCACTACGCCCGCACGATCAGCCGCGACTGAACGATCCCGGACCGTCGCCCCGCACCAAAGCCCGATACGCCCGCGGGTGCGCGCGGAACCACACGTTGAGTTTCCCGATCCACCGCATGTGCGCGGTCCGCGACCCGGCCGGGATCGGCGTTGCCAGAACCCGCACCGCCGAAGCGAACCGCGAGAACCGCCGCTGATCGCGCAGAGTCCACTGTAGACCAAGGAGATCACGGAGCGCGGGCGGCAAAGTGGCCCGGATCAAGAACATCTGAGTCCGAGCGTGCCACCGCCACCACGTGTCCGGCAGCCACCGCACCGGCTTCCGCACCGTCCGGATCGTCTCGAAGAGCTGGTCGATCGTCGGATTCCGGGAAAACCCGGCCACCATCGAGTCGTAGTAGTCCAGGAATCCCGCCCAGTCCGGCGGCAGGTCGCGTTCGCGCACCCCGAGCATCCGCCCGATGTCGCACATCTGCGCGTAGTACTCCTCAAGCTCCGAACTGGACAGTGGATGCCCGAAAAACCGTTGTGCGTCAACCGGAACTTTCACCAGCGTCGCGTGCACCCACGCGTACGCGGCAGGATCCAAGGCGCTGTACCGGCGTCCATCCGACAAGCCGGTGAACCGCCGGTGCACTGCCCGCAGCCGGTCGGCCTCGACGCGCGCGCCCGCACTGCCGCCGTAGACGTAGATCGACAGCGACGCGCCGGTCCGCATCAGCCGCGTCCACGGGTCTTCCGTGTAGTCCGAGTGATCCCGCACGCCCGCCGCGACGACCGGGTGCGCCACCTGCAGCACCAGGACCTGCCCCGCCAGCAACCCGTCGCGGAAGTCGCCGAAGTACTTCCACGCCGCCGTGCCGCGAACGACCGGCGGGGCCATCAGGAACCGCGGATCAGCATCATCAGCGGTCCGGCCACCGGGGTGTCGGTCTCGCCGGTGGCGAGCCGGCGCAACTGCAGCCCGGCGATCAGCGCGACCACCGGCCCGGCCAGCCGCCGCGGCTCCGGCACGTCCAGCACTTCGAGGATCGTCACGGCCAGCTCGTCGTACGCCGCGAAGCAGCGCGAAGAAGCTTCTTGCAGCTCTGGGTCACGCGCGGACTGGAGGTACAGCTCGTGCGCGCCGAGCTCGTCGGCGCCGAACGGCAGCTGGGCGATCACGTGCTCGACGACCGAGGCCGCCTGCTCGACGCTGAGGCCGTCCGCGCGGTAGCCGTCGACGATCGCGCCGAGCTTCGCCGTTTCCTCCTCGACGAACATGAGCATCGCCTCGCGCAGCAACGCCGTCTGGCTGGGGAAGTGGTAGGTGAGCGTGCCGAGCGAAACCCCGGCGACGGCCGCGATCCGGCGGTTCGTCAGCCCGCCGACCCCGTGCTCGCCGACGACCTTCAACGCGCCGCGCAGGATGGCTTCCCGGGTGCTTACCAGCTTGTCTCGGGATGCCGCTCCGGCCACCGTTCGACCTCTTCCAGTTGCGCGGCGAGCGAGATCAGCCGCTCTTCGGCGTGCGACGGACCGAGCAGCTGCGCGCCGAGCGGCAGCCCGCCGTTCGTCTGCCCGGCCGGGACGTTGACCCCCGGCCAGCCCAGCACGTTCCACGGCCAAGCGTACGGGCAGGCGGCGATCATCGCCTGGTCGGTCTCCCAGCCGGACAGCCCGTCGAACGTGCCGATCCGCGGCGGCGGGGTCGCGGTGGTCGGGGTCAGCAGCACGTCGACGCGGCCGAACACCGAGCCGATCCGCCGGTGCAGTCCCGGCTCGAGGGCGCGGGCCAGCCGCAGGGCCGGCCCGGCGAGCAGGCGGCCGTGCCCGGCGTTGCTGCGGGTGCGCGGATCGAGCCCGGCGCGGTCCGGCACGCGCAGCGTCCAGTCGCGGACCCCGGTCAGCGAACGCGGCAGGAACGTCAGGCCGATCAGCCCGTAGTCGGGCTCGACTTCGACGATTTCGTGGCCCAGCCCGGCGAGCGACTCGGCGAGCCGCCGCACCGCGCCCTCGACGACCGGGTCGAGCCGCGTTTTGGTGGCGGTGAACGGAATCCGCGTCGACAGCCCGATCCGCAGCCTGCCGGGCTCGCGGCGCGCGGCCGTCCGGAACGTCTCGTGGGTGCCGGCCGCGGCGTCGAGCAGCAGGGCGGCGTCTTCGACCGTGCGGGCGAGCGGGCCGAGCACGGTCAGGCCGTGGAACAGCTCGCCGTCGGTCGGGATCCGGCCGCGCTGCGTCTTGATGCCGACCAGCCCGGTCCACGCGGCCGGGATCCGCACCGAACCGGCGCCGTCGGAACCGAGCGCGGCCGCGATGACCCCCGACGCCACCGCGGCCGCGCTCCCGCCCGAAGAACCCCCGGGGGTGTGGCCGGTGTGCCACGGATTGCGCGTCACCCCGAAGGCGGGGCCTTCGGTGAACGGCCATTGGCCCAGCTCGGGAGTGTTCGTCTTGCCGATGATCACGGCGCCGGCTTCGCGCAGCAGCGCGACGGCGGGCGCGTCGGCCGTCGCGCAGGGGAAGTCCCCGGTGCAGCCGAACGCGGTGGGCAGCCCGGCGAGGTCGACGTCGTCCTTGATCGCGACGGGCACCCCGAGCAGCGGTGCCCGGTTACCGGCCGCGAGCCGCCGGTCGGCTTCGGCGGCTTCGGCGTGGGCCTCGTCGTCGCGCAGGTGGCGGAAGGCGTTGAGCGTGGGCTGGCTCGCGTGCGCGCGGTCGAGCGCCGCCGCGGTGAGCTCGCTCGAGGTGACTTCGCCCGCGGCCAGCCGGCCCGCCTGCGCGGCGAGGCTGGCGAAGTCGAGGCCGGTCTTCGGCGTCGCGGTCATGGCAGCCCCCGAAGGTTCTCGTTCGTTCGAACGAACGTTACCGGATTCCGGCCGGTTCGGCGATCCCCGCGGCGGCCGCGCTTAGGATCGGGCTGGTGACGTTCGACTTCGCCCGATTCCCTGCCGCGGCGCTGGACGCCGTCCCGCGCGTCGACCTCGGTGGCTGGCCGACGCCGCTGCACGCGGCGCCACGGCTCGGTGAAGCCCTCGGTCTGCCGAACCTCCTGCTCAAGCGCGACGACGTGCACCCGCTCGGCGCGGGCGGCAACAAGCTCCGCAAGCTGGAATACCACCTCGGCGCCGCCCGGGAAGCCGGCGCGGACACCGTGATCACCTTCGGCGCGCTCCAGACGAACCACGGACGGCAGACCGCCGCCGCGTGCGCGAAACTCGGTCTGCGCTGCGAACTCGTCCTCACCGCGAAGGTCCCGCGCGACGGCGACGCGTACGAACGCGGCGGCAACCTCCCGCTGGACAGGCTCTTCGGCGCGACCGTCCACGTCTGCGCCGACGGCGAGGAGACCGGCCGCACCTACGACCGCCTGGTCGCCGAAGCCGCCCAGGACGGCCGGAAGGTCGCGACCATCCCGGTCGGCGGCTCGAACGACCTGGGCGCCCTCGGGTACGTGCGCGCCACCCACGAGCTGGCGACCCAGCTCGCCGAACGCGGGATCGAGCGGGCCCACCTCGTCGTCCCGCACGCGAGCGGCGGCACCGCGGCCGGGGTGGCGCTGGCCGCCGGGCTGCTCGGCGGCCTCGGCGTCGGCGTCGCCTGCGTCAGCCACCCGCTCGACGAGGCCACGGAGAACCTGCGCGAACTCACTTCGGGCGCGGCGACGCTGCTCGGCGTCGAACCGCCGTCGCTCGACCACGTCCGGCTGGGCGACTCCACGCTCGGTCCCGGCTACGGCATCCCGACCGACGCGGTCTGGAACGCGCTACGCCTTTTCGGCCGTACCGAGGGAGTTGTGCTCGATCCGGTCTACACCGGCAAAGTGGCCGCCGCGCTGATCGAATGGGCGGGCCAGTTCGCCCCGGACGACCACGTGGTGTTCCTGCACACCGGCGGGCTGCCCGGCTTGTACGGCTACGCGCCCGAATTCGCGGCGGCCGTCGAAAGCTGACTCCAGCCGGGTCGCGACCCCCAGCAGCGTGACCAGCAGCATGACGTCGGCGAGCAGCAGCAGCCGCTGCGTGACGCCGATCGGGACCGCGTCGGAGACCGCGCCGAACGGCTCGATCCCGGCCTCGTTCAGCCGCACGAAGACGAAGCTCAGGGCGAAGAGCCCGAAAGCGCCCCCGGCCAGCTGGATCGCCCGGACCAGGGCGACGCGCTCCGGCCGTCCCCGCAGCGGTTCCAGCAGCGAGATCGCCGCGCCGGGCAGGCTGAGGAACGCGACCAGGCACGCGTAGAGGTGGATCTCACCGCTCACCGGGGCCGGCGCCGCCGGGTAGCTCGCCGGGAACACCGCGGCCGCGGCCATCCCGAGCGCCCACAGCGCGAGCAGCAGCCGGGTCGTCCGCGACAGCGGCACGCCGGCGACGTGCAGCGCGCCGAGCACCGCCAGCGACCCGATGGCCAGCGACAGCACGCTCGCGGCGAGCATGCCCTCGCCCCGGTCAGTGATGGTGTAGCTCGACAGCGTGTCGTACACCGGGTCGTGCGAGCTGATCATGTGCATCACCACGGCCGTGAACAGGCCCCACCCGATCGCGCCCAGTGCCACCAGCCGCCATGGTCTCGTGCGTTTCCCCGTTTCCGTCCCCATGCCATCCAGGGTCTCGGGAAATGGGAGGTTCGTGATCCGGGAAGACCCTGATTAACCCCCTGATTGTCGACCCCCCTAATGAAAATCGACGAGGACGAGTGCCTGGTCGTCGTGCCGCTTCGGCCGGGGCCAGCGGGCGCCGTCCGGGTCCTGCTTTTCCGCGGTGCGGACGGCGTTCAGCACGGCGTCGGGCCCGTCGGCGCGGGTGATCGCCAGGACGTCGCGCCAGTCGAACAGCGCGTACTGGTCGACCCCGATGGAAACGCCGTCGCTGGCGAGCAGGACGGCGTCGACGTCGGCACGCCGCCAGCTGCGCCGGACCGCGTGCGCGGCGGCACCCGGGTCGGCTTCGGCGACCCAGAAGCCGTCGTGCGCGTTGCGCCGGCGCCGGACGTCGGCGCCGGTCTGGAGCATCCCGCGGCGCCGCAGCCGGGCGAGCCGGTCGTCGGAGACGACGTCGACGCCGAAACCGCCGAAGCCGACCACCGGGCTGTCGGCCAGTACCAGCGCGTCGACGCGGTCTTCGAGCCAGCGCACGGCCGCGACCGTGCTCGACGGCGACTGCTGCGGCCGGAGGGAGTTCGCCGTGGTGACTTCGGCGATCGCCCGGGTCAGGACCTCGGTCAGGTCGGCGCCGGGCGCCGCGCGGAGGTCGTCTCCGAGGCGCTTCGCCAGCCGTTCCGCGTACCAGCCGCCAGGGGGTTGCGAGGGGTCCGTCGAGGTGGCGCCGTCCAGGACCAGCACCGCGTTGTCCAGCACGACGACGTGGTCCTCGGTGGGGCGTGGGTGGCCGTCGGCGCCCACCCCGGCCCGCTCGGCGATCGCGATCTCGGGCATCACCCGACTGTACCGTCCTGTCAACTCCGGTTGACAGATCCCTGATGTCAACGTAGGTTGACGGCATGACGGAAGCGACGGATTTGGCCGCCCGGGCCGGTGATCGCGACCCCCGGGTGGGGCTGCGCGCGGTCGCCGCGCTCCGGCGGCTGCTGGAACAACTGGAGGCCGTGCAGGTCCGCAGCGCGCGGGTGCACGGCTGGTCGTGGCAGGAGATCGCCGCCGAGCTGGGGGTCAGCCGGCAGGCCGTGCACAAGAAGTACGGGAGGCACTGATGTTCGAGAAGTTCACGGCCGACGCGCGGCTGGGAGTGATCGAGGCGCAGATGGTGGCGCGGCAGTCCGGCTCGGTGGAAGTCGTGCCTGCCCACCTGCTCGCCGGGTTGGTCAAGATCGCCGAGGGCGACGGCGTCCGCGTGCTCGCCGAGCTGGGCATCTCCGCCGAGGACCTCGCGGCGGAACTGGAACGCGTCCGGCGCCGCGGCGGGGTCAGCGACGCCGACGCCGAAGCGCTCACCGAGTTCGGCATCGACGTCGAGCAGATCGTCGAGCGCGTCGAGCAGACGCACGGCGTGGGCGCGCTCGCCGGCCGGCTCGGCCCGGCCAAGCGCGGACACATCCCGTTCACCGCCCAGTCGAAGAAGACGCTGGAGCTGAGCATCCGGGAAGCCGCCCGGTTGAAGGACAAGTACCTGGGGCAGGAACACATCCTGCTGGCGCTGGCGCAGCAGCGCGGAACCGACGAGGTCCTCGCCCGGCGCGGCGCCGACTACGCGACGCTGCGCCGGGTCGTTCAGCAGCGCAAAGCGGGTTAGTGAACGGGCTGCTGCTCTTCGCGCCACGCGACCAGGGGCAGCAGCGCCTGGGTGAGCGGGCCGATGGTGAGGGCGTAGAGCACGGTGCCGAACCCGACGGTTCCCCCGAGCGCGAAGCCCACGGCGACCACGGTGATCTCGATGCCGGTGCGCACCAGCCGGACCGACCGGCCGGTGCGCGCCGCGAGCCCGGTCATCAGGCCGTCGCGGGCGCCGGGTCCGAGCCGGGCGCCGACGTAGGTCGCGGTCGCGACGCCGTTCAGCACGACCCCGCCGGCCAGCAGCGCGATCTGCCAGCCGAGGTCGTGCTGGTCCGGGAGCACCGCCCGCACCAGGTCGACGGTCACCGAGATGACCACGACGTTCGCGACGGTGCCGATCCCGGGCCGCTGTCGTAGCGGGATCCAGAGCAGCAGGACGGCCACCGAGATCACGCCGGTCGCGGTGCCGAAGGTCAGCCCGGTGTGCTTCATGACGCCTTCGGCCAGTACGCCCCATGGTTCGAGGCCCAGGTGGGCGCGGGTGAGCATGGCGACGCTGGTGCCGTAGAGGGCGAGGCCGGACAGGAGCTGGACGCTGCGCCGGGCGGGGTCACGGGTGATCCGGACGGGCCGGAGATCGATCTGAGCCACACGTCCACTATCGCGGGTAAGTGGTCTGGTAAACCATAGCCAATTCTGGGATATTGGTCTGATGGAACCCGTGATTCCGCTCGGTAGACGCATACAGGGAGGACGCATCTCTGGTCCTCGATTGGCCGTCATGCTGGGCTCGTGGCGCCAAGGCGGCTCCCGGCAGGGCGCGGCCGACCTGGCCGCGGCCATCGAGCTGCAGGTGCTGGACGGCCAGCTCCCGCTCGGCACCCGGCTCCCCGCCGAGCGGGAACTGGCCGACGCGCTCGGCGCGAGCCGGACGCTGATCGGCGCGGCGCTGGACCGGCTCCGGGAGAACGGCTTCGTCGCGAGCCGCCGCGGCGCCGGTTCGTGGATCGCCGCGCCGGGCCGTCGCCGTCGTGACCCGGCGGCCGGCGGCGGTGACGACCTGATCGACTTCACCCACGCGTCCTCGCCGGCCACCCCCGGCATGATCGCGGCGGTCGACGCGGCCCGCGCCGGGCTCGCCGAGCACCTGGCGGACCACGGCTACCAGGAACGCGGCCTGCTCGGCCTGCGGGAGAAGATCGCGCGCCGGTACACCGAACGCGGCCTGCCGACGACGCCCGCGCAGGTGATGGTCACCAACGGGGCGCACCACGCGTTCGTGCTGGTCCTGCGGATGCTGGCCGGGCCGGGCGACCGGGTGCTGGTGGAGCAGCCGACGTACCCGAACGCGCTGGAAGCGATCCGCGCCGCGCACGCGATCCCGGTGCCGGTGGCGCTCGACCCGACCGGGGCGCGCGGCTGGGACATCGCCGGCATCGACGCGGCCCTGCGCCAGACGTCGCCGCGGTTCGCGTACCTCGTGGTCGACTTCCAGAACCCGACCGGCCTGCGCCTGGACGCCGAAGGCCGCGACCGGCTCGGCGCGGTCCTCGCCCGGGCCCGGACGCCGGTCGTGGTGGACGAGACGCTGGCCGAGCTGGACCTGGAGGGCGATCCGCTGGCCGGGCCGCCGCCGCTGGCCGCGTTCGCGGGTGACCTGGCGATCTGCGTGGGCTCGGCGTCGAAGACGCACTGGGGCGGGCTTCGGCTCGGCTGGATCCGTGCGTCGGAGGACCTGCTCGGCCGCCTGGTTTCGGCGCGCTACGCGGTCGACCTGGGCTCGCCGGTGTTCGAGCAGATCGTGTTGACCGAGCTGCTGGGTGAAGCGGGCCGGGCCGCGCTGGCCCGCCGTCGCGAGGAGTTGCGCGGCTACCGCGACGCCCTGGCCGGCGCGGTCGGCCGGCATCTCCCGGACTGGACGTTCACGCTGCCGAAGGGCGGCCTGTCGTTGTGGTGCCGCATGCCGGAACCGGTGAGCTCAAGGCTGGCGGTGGCGGCGGCGAGCCACGGGGTGCAGGTGGCGCCGGGCTCCCGCTTCGGCGTCCACGGCGGCCTGGAGCGCTGGATCCGCCTGCCGTTCTCGCTGCCACCGGAAAAGATCCACGAAGCGGTCCGGCGCCTGAGCGCGGCCGCGGCGTCGGTCCAGGGAACCCCGGCTTCGCTGGACGCTCCGATCGCCTAGCCGCCGACAAACAACGAACCGGTGCGCTGGATGCGAGCCTGCTCCCAGGGATGGGCGGCGTTCATGTGCATCCAGCGCACCGGTTCGTTGTTTCACACACCCGCGGGCGGTACGTGACCTCCGCGTCGCGGGTACCGCTGGCTTCCCGGCACAGCCCCTCGACGTGCCGGGAAGCCGGCGGCTCAGGCGTGCTCTCGGTACTGCGAGTCCTCGCTCGGCGCGGTGAGCAAGGGCTCCCGGAGCGCGCCCGGTGTGGGTCCCGGCGCCACGGGGGCAGCGCGGCGCCGGGACCGGGATCCGACCCGGCCGGGCGCGGTCGGCCGGTCGGAAAGACTGTGGGTTCGCATGGGTTCGCCCCTGGGGGTACGTCGGACGCGGTTGGGCGTCACGAAACGTGAATGAATCACGAATTGCGCACTGGAGCAGGGGATGAGCTACGCGTCAATGTGCGCGGAACGCGTCTGGTCGATCTTGTTTTGGACGCACTTCTCCCCGGCTACCCGGTCCAGGGGTCAGTCGGGGGAGGTGGTGGGCAGGGCGGCTTCCCTGCCGGCGCCGTCGACTTCGTGGTCGCGGCTGGCGCCGATGAGCTTGAGTTGGGTGGTGGTGACGTCGTCGGTGTGGACGGCGAACTGGTGGCGGGCGCCGCCGGAGCCGTCATGGCCCGGGGTGGCGGTGGTGGCGGGCGCGCTCGGGGCGCTGGTGCCGCCGGGAAGTCCGGGGGTGGAGTCGCCGCCGCCGTCGCGTGCGCGGACACCGGAGTCGCGCGGCTGCTCCTGGGTGGCCTGGAGTTGCTGCGGCTGCTGCTGCCGGACGACCAGGTGCGCCACCGCGACGCGGGGCGCCTGCTGCGGCGCTGCCGCGACGGACGCCACGGTCTCGGCGACCGGTGCCACCTGGGTGACGACGGCCGGCACGCCGGGCATGGCGGCGGTGACGTCGTCCGAGTTCGAGCCGTCGCCGAGCACCGGGCCCAGCATGTCGTCGAGGGGCAGCAGCGCGGGCGCGTCCGGGTTGTTCGCAGGCGGCTGGGTGACCGGTGCGAGCACGGTGTGGGAGAGCGTGTCCGTGACGACGCCGACCGTGCTCGTGACGGTGTTCAGCGTCCCGCCGACCACGTCGAGCACTCCGCCGACGAGCCCGCCGAGCAGGTCGCCGCCGGAGTGTGCCGCCTTCGTGGTGGCCGGCTTCCCGGTGGTCCGGGTGTCCTTTGTGGTCTCTGGCGCGGTGGTCTTCGACGCGGTGCGCGTTTTGCCGGCTTGCCGCGTCTCGCCGGCCGGTGGCGCTTCGGCGGGCTCCATGCTGCCGCCGGTGTCGGTCCTCAGCGACGTCTCGCACGTGACGGCGCCGGTTTCGCGGCTCTTGTGGTGCTTGCCGTGCGAGAACACCCGCACGACGTGGTCCACAGTGGAAACCACCGGGGCGCTGGGGCACGTCGGCCGTTCCGCCGCCGACGCGGTGTTCCCGGACAGCGCGGCGCCGAGCAGCCAGCCCGCGAGGGTCAGGCCGCCGACGAGCAGGATCTTGGCGGCGGGCCGGTGCAGTGGTGCGGCCCACGGGCGCGGCGTGCGCACCCGCGTCCGGGGGCTCTCAGCCGCGGTGACCGCAGGCTGCGCGTGGGTGCCGCGGCGCGCGTCCGCCGTGCTGCTCACCGCCACCACCACCGTCCGCGCCTGAAGCTCTCGCGATGCACGCTCGAGTCTGTTTCTGCTGGGGTCTTTCTCCGGCCAGGTCGCAGTTCCCCCGGGGCTGCCCTCGTTCTAGCACCGCTCGGGAGTCTTTCATCTCTCCCGCGTCGGATCCAGTCCGTAAGGCGCAACAGCCCTACCGGGCAAGGTATCTGCGGCCGACAAGTTGATCACCTTCAGTGCCGTTCGGGTGCTCGCCCGCGACCATTCGGACGAGTGCCGCACTTCGCGCTTTTTTGGCGCTGACCTGATGTTTGCGGGCTCACTGGGGCTTTCCGTGTCGGTCCGGTCGCGTTCGGTGCTCGCTTGCCGGTTTCGGCCGGACGAGCGGAAGGCGTCCGAGATGGGGGACGCCGACTGCGCCGAACGGGCTCACCCGCCCGGGTCGGTCGCCGGGCGCCGAGTTCGCGCGGGGCACGGTCGTCAGACCAGTTTGCGCAGCCGGGTGATGGCTTCGTCGATCACTTCGTTGCGCTTGCAGAACGCGAATCGCAGGAGGTGCTTCCACTCGTCCGGGTGGTCGGTGAACACCTTGACGGGCACCGCGGCGACCCCGACCCGGCCCGGCAGCTCCCACGCCAGGTCGGCGGCGTCGGCGAAGCCCAGCGGCCGCACGTCGACACAGACGAAGTACGTGCCCGCCGTCGGCCGCACGGCGAAACCGGCGTCGGCGAGCCCGGAAGAAAGCCGGTCGCGCTTCTCCTGGAGGCTCTCGCGAAGACTGTCCACCCAGGCCAGTTCGTGGTCGAGCGCGTGCGCGACGGCCGGCTGCAGCGGGCCGCCGGACACGAAGGTCATGAACTGCTTTGCCGCCTTCACCGCCGCGACCAGCTCCGGCGTCGAGCAGACCCAGCCGATCTTCCAGCCGGTGCAGTTGAACGTCTTGCCCGCGCTCGAGATGGTCACCGTCCGCGCCCGCATGCCGGGCAGCGTGGCCAGCGGGATGTGCTCGGCGTCGTCGAACACCAGGTGCTCGTAGACCTCGTCGGTGATCGCGATCAGGTCGTGCTCGACGCACAGCGCGGCCAGCGCCTCGAGTTCGGCCCGGGTGAACACGGTGCCGGTCGGGTTGTGCGGCGAGTTGACCAGGATCGCCCTGGTCCGCGGCGTGACCGCGGCGCGCAGCGCGGTGACGTCGAGGCAGAACCGGCCGTCCGGGCCTTCGACCAGCCCGACGACCCGGCGCTCGGCGCCCGCCATCGCGACCGCCGCGGCGTAGGAGTCGTAGTACGGCTCGATGACGATCACCTCGTCGCCGCGCTCGGTCAGCGCCAGCAACGCCGCCGCGATGGCCTCGGTCGCGCCCGTGGTGACGAGGATCTCCGTGTCCGGGTCGTACTCGGTGCCGAACCGCCGCCGGTGCCGCGCGATCGCGGCCCGCAGCTCGGGCCGCCCGGGCCCCGGTGGGTACTGGTTGGCTCCGCCGAACAGCGCGTTCTTCGCCGCTTCGAGCATGCCGGCCGGGCCGTCGGTGTCCGGGAAGCCCTGGCCGAGGTTGACGGCGTCGTGCCGGACCGCCAGCGCGGTCATCTCCGCGAAGATGGTCGAGGTGAACGGCCGGAGGCGGGGGACGAGAGCAGGTTCGCGCACGATCAGCCATCCTCACGGACAATGGCGATGTGGAGCAACTGACCCCCGCCAAAGTGACCCCGGCCGACCCGCCGGGCGGCGCAGCCGGTGAAGAGCAGAAGCGCGTCGCGTTGCGCAAGATGAAGTTCGTCGCGCTGTCGTTCCTCCTCGGCGCCACGCTCGTGTTCCTGCTGACCAGCTGGGCGCAGGCGAGCGGCTGGCCGGGCTGGGTCGGCTACGTCCGCGCCGCGGCCGAGGCGGGCATGGTCGGCGCGCTGGCCGACTGGTTCGCCGTCACGGCGCTGTTCCGGCACCCGCTCGGGCTGAAGATCCCGCACACGGCGATCATCCCGAACAAGAAGGACGCGCTGGGCAACAGCCTCGGCGACTTCGTCGGGTCGAACTTCCTGTCCGAGGAGGTCGTCCGCGACAAGCTCAAGCGCGTCGAGCTCGCCAAGCGGCTCGGCGGCTGGCTCGCGGAGCCGGACAACGCCGAGCGCGTGACGTCCGAGCTGGCCACGGTGGTCCGCGCCACGGTGAAGGTGCTCCGCGACGAGGACATCCAGGCGATCATGGAGCAGGCCGTCGCGCGGCGGATCATCGACAAGCCGTGGGGTCCGCCGCTGGGCAAGATCCTCCAGGGCGTGTTCGCCGACGGCGCGCACCACAAGCTCGTGGACCTGATGTGCGACCGCGGCTACGAGTGGGTGCGCGACAACCACACGACGATGCTGCGCGTGGTGTCGGACCGGGCGCCGAGCTGGTCGCCGAAGTTCGTCGACGAGATGCTCGCCGACAAGGTCTACGGCGAGGTGCTGTCCTTCGCGTGGGCGGTGAAGACCGACGTCAACCACCCGATGCGGCTCGCGCTGGACAAGTTCCTCGGCGAGTTCGCCCAGGACCTGCAGACCAACCCCGACGTGATGGCGCGCGCCGAGCAGGTCAAGGGCCAGCTCGTGCACCACGAGGAGGTGCAGCGGCTGATCGGCTCGGCGTGGAGCACGGCGAAGGAGATGCTGCTCACCGCGGCCGAGGACCCGTCGAGCGAGCTGCGCCGGCGCGTCCGGCTCGGGCTCACGTCGCTGGGGCAGCGGCTGATCACCGACGACCAGCTGCGGGAGAAGGCCGACGGCTGGGTCGAGGGCGCCGCGGCGTACCTGGTGAGGAACTACTCGCGGGAGATCACGACGATCATCACCGACACGGTGGAGCGCTGGGACGCCGAGGAGACTTCCCGCAAGATCGAGCTCCAGGTGGGGCGCGACCTGCAGTTCATCCGGATCAACGGCACGGTCGTCGGCGCGCTCGCCGGGCTCGTCATCTACGCGGTCGCGGAGCTGCTGTTCTGAGCGGTCGGCATCTATACCACACCTGAGGGAGTCTCAACCCAGTTGTCCACAGGAAGCTGAGTTATCCCCCGGGTTATCCACAGGTTTTCACGGTGATGGCCTAATGGCTGTCCACAACGTGTGGGGGTAGGGCTCTCCGGGGCGTGGATATGTGGTGCCGTGCTCGCGAGTTGTCCACACCTGTTCGAGGGTCCGCCACTCGGATGAGGGCTCAGCCCGCCGCCGCGCGGGCCCGCCAGCCCCGCGCCTTCTCGCGGTTGCCGCAGACGCGCATGGAGCACCACGTGCGCGAGCGGTTGCGGGACTCGTCGTAGAACGCCCACAGGCAGGTGTCGGCGGGGCAGATCTTCAGCCGGATCCAGTCGCCGCGCACGACCAGCCGCGCGCAGGCCGCGAACACCGCGCCGACGACGTCGTCCGCGACGAGCGCCGGCCCGTCGTCGGTGAGGGAGATCCGCGTGCCGACGTCGACACGCGGCTCTCTCTCCAGCCGCGGATCGCCGATCGCGGCGCGCAGGGCGTCCCGCGCCGCGCGGGCTTCGGCGGCCGGATTGGCCGCCAGCGCGTGCCCGGCCGCCCACTCCCGCCACTGCCCGGGATCTTCGAGCAGGTCAGTGCCCTCTTCGACGTTGACCGTGTTGAGGAACTCCACCACGAGGGAGGCGTCGGTGTGCACGAAACCAGTGTACGGCGAAGAGTGGTTGCCCTTGACCACGCTAACCCACATAATCAGTTCGCTGGTTACTCGCGATCGAAGGGAGCGACGATGAGTGCGGTACCGACGCTGGGTGTGGTGGCCCTCGACTGCCCCGACCCGGTGGCGCTGGCGGAGTTCTACCGGGCGGTGCTGGAGTGGGACGCGCCGGAAGTGGTCGACGACGGGCACTGGGTGACGTTGCGCAACCCGGCGGGCGGCGCGGGCATCGCGTTCCAGCGCGTGCCCGGCTACCGGCCGCCGGGGTGGCCGTCGGCGGAGAACCCGCAGCAACTGCACCTGGACCTGAACGTCACGGACCTGGAAGCGGCGCACGAACGCGTCCTCAGTCTCGGCGCGAAACTGCTGGACGACAAGCCGAAGACGTTCCGCGTCTACGCCGACCCGGTGGGGCACCCGTTCTGCCTCTGCGCCTGCTGACCGGTTTTTGCGTAGGCTCGCGGTGTGATTTGTCCGAAGTGTCAGAACCAGATGCGGACCGTTGACAAGAACGGCGTCCACATCGACCAGTGCGAGGGCTGCCGCGGGATCTTCCTGGACCGCGGTGAACTCGAGGCCATCGCCGGCGCGGAGAGCTCGTTCTACGGGCGCCAGCCGCCGCCCTACCAGGGAGGTCCGGCGCCGACGGCGCACTACGGCCGTCCCGACTCGCCACGCCCGTACCGCGGTGGCGGTTACCCCGACTCGCCCAAGGGCTATCGGGGTGGCTACGCGGACTCGCCCAAGGGGTACCGCGGGCATTCGGATTCCCCGCGCCCGTACGGGCACGGCAACCGCAAGCGCGGCTTCCTCGAGAACCTCTTCGACTGAAGTGGGGCTCGACCTGCGGATCTGCCCGGCCTGCGGTGACCGGGCAGACCGCCCGGCCGTCGCGGACTCCGTCGTCTCGTGCCTCCGGTGCGGGCACCGGTGGCCGTTCCGGCGGCTGCCGTTGTTCGCGCTGACCGGCCCGAGCGGCGCGGGCAAGTCGACGCTCGGGCCGCTGCTGGCGACCCGGTTCGCCGGCGACGTCGTCGTGCTGGAGCAGGACATCCTCTGGACGGGTGCCCTGCGCGACGACGTCGCGGCGTTCCGCGCGGTGTGGCTGCGGATGGCGGCGATGCTGCACCAGAACGGCCGCCCGGTGGTGCTGTGCGGAACGGTCGCGCCCCCGGAGTTCGAGCCGCTGCCGGAGCGCGCGTTCTTCAGCGAGATCCACTATTTGGCGCTGGTCGGCTCGCCGGAGTCACTGCGACGGCGGTTGCGCGCACGCCCGGCCTGGCGCGAGTGGGACGAGCCGCGCATCGAGGAGATGCTGGAGTTCAACGCGTGGCTCCAGAAGTCGGCGCCGGACCTCGGCGTCGACCTCTTCGACACGACGGAGGTTTCGGCGGAGGAGACCGCCGACCACGTCGAGAAGTGGATCCGGGCACGGCTGCCTCAGCCGAGCGGCACTTTCCCGTGAAAGTGCCGGGAGTCGAGTCAGCCGAGTGGCCAGGTCCGGTCGTCCGGTGAGTCGAGCCAGAACTCCTGGCGCTCCCCGGTCACCGTCACGCCGAACCGGTCGCGTTCCGGTTTGCCCAGCTCGCACCACTCGACGTAGGCCGCCTCGACGACTTCCCACAGCGCCCTCGGGCCGCCTTGGGCCACCTCGTCCGCGCCGCCGCGCTTGCGGTGGCGGACCCACGAGCCGTCCGGGTGGACCAGCGCGACGCTCGGCGCTTCGTCGTCGGCGCCGTCGCGCACCGGCCGGACGCCGGGCAACGCGAGGCCGGCGAAGAACTCGAACTGCCGGCGCGGCTGGAGCACCGTCGACATCGGCACCCGCGTCTGCTCCCAGTCGTCGCGCGACGGCATCGGCAGCGGTCCGGCGTCCGGCAGCCGGTGCGCGCGGAGCGGCATGAAGCGGCCGTCGCGGGCCAGGACACGGCCCTGCCCGGTGCCGCCCTCGCCGGCGACGAGCCGGACCAGCCCGGCGCCGATCGGCCGGTTCAGCGTCGTCACGATCAGCCCGCCCGGCGTGGTCTGCGCCAACCACGCGGGCGGGATCGAAGACACCGAAGCGGTGCACAGCACCCGGTCGAACAGCGTGCCGGCCGGGAAGCCGAGCGCGCCGTCGCCCACCGCGCACGCCGGCCGGTAGCCCGCGAGGGCCAGCCGCTCGCGCGCCTCCGCGACGATCACCGGATCGATGTCCACTGTGGACACCTGGCCGGCGCCGCAGCGGTGGCTCAGCAGGGCGGCGTTGTAGCCGGTGCCGGTGCCGATCTCGAGCACGCGCTGCCCGTCCCGCACCCGCAGCTCCTCGAGCATGATCGCCATGATCGACGGCATGCTCGACGAGCTCGTCGGCGTGCCCGCCACCGGGCCGGTGCGCCGGGCGAGCTCCCAGCGGTCCGGGTCGTCGTCGAGCTGCGTCACCAGGACGTCGCGGGAGTAGACCGTCTCCAGCCAGCCAGGGTCGCCGCGGTCGACCGCGGCCCACAGCCCGCCCGCCGGCGCGAAGAACCGCGGCAGGAAGACGTGGCGAGGCACCGCCCGGAAGGCGGCGATCCACTCCGGGGCGTGCAGGACGTCCTCGTCGAGCAGGTGCTCGACGAGGCGCCGCCGCAGCCGGGCCGAGCGCGTCATGGCACCACGTTAGCGGTGAGCACCACCACACCCGATAGTTGCAAGCAGAGTGCTTGCAATAGCTAGCACGACGGCGTAGCGTGGAAGACGTCGTGAGGAGGTGACCGGATGACGGAAACCGGTGGGACACCGCCAGGATCCGGCGGTCCGATGGAGAAGGTCGCGGACATCGCTTCCGACATCGGCGAGTACATCCGCCAGCAGCGCAACACCGCGAAGATCTCGTTGCGCCAGCTGTCGAAGCTCGCCGGCGTGTCCAACCCGTACCTGAGCCAGATCGAGCGCGGGGTGCGCAAGCCCAGCGCGGAGATCCTGCAGCAGATCGCCAAGGGCCTGCGCATTTCGGCGGAAGCGCTGTATGTGCAGGCGGGGATCCTCGATCTCCCGACGGGTGGTCCGGTGGGCGACGCGATTCGCGCCGACGCCGAGCTGACCGAACGGCAGAAGCAGGTCCTGCTCGACGTCTACGAGTCCTTCCGCCGGGAGAACGCCGCGGCACGGCCGGCCGCCGAGTCCGCCCCCACCACCGCCACCCCAGACATTCCAGGCAGCAGTCCAGCCGCAGACACCAAGGAGTCAGCATGACCACCCCCAAGACCGAAGACGTCAAGAAGGCCGTCAACACCGCCCTCGACCAGGTCCGCACCCCGCTGCTCGCCGCGCTCGGCGCCGGCAACCTGGCGACCCACGCCGTCACCGACGCCGTGGCGAAGGCCAAGGAGAACGTGACCAAGGGCAGCGAGACCGCCCGCAAGAACCTGCAGGAGCTGCCGACCGAGGTCGAGAGCCTCCGCGAGAAGCTGGACCCGGCCGAGCTGCGCAAGGTCATCGACGAGTACACCGAGGCCGCGCTGAAGCTGTACAACAAGCTGGCCGAGTCGGGCGAGCAGGCCTGGGACAAGATCGCCACGCAGCCGCAGGTCAAGAAGGCCATCGAGCAGCTCGAGGAGGCCCTGACCACCGCGCAGGGTCAGGTCGGGGGCGTCACCACCGAGGTCCGTGAGCGCGTCGACGGCGTGCTGGCCAAGGTGACCAAGCGCACCCGCTCGGCCGGCGAGAAGGCCGCCCGCAAGGTGACCCAGGCCGCCGCCGAGACCGCGGACGCCATCGAGGAGCTGGGTGACGACGTCGCCCACGAGACCCGTTCGGCGAGCCGCCGGGTCGCGAACAAGACGGCTCCGAAGACGGCCGCCCCGGCCCGTCGGACCACCACCAGCACCACCACCAGCACCACCACCAGCGCCGCCGCGAAGAAGCCGGCCGCGCCGAAGACCGACAAGTAAAAACATCGTGAAAACCCCGCCCCGCCACCGGACCTCAGGTGGCGGGGCCGGGGTCGTTCGGGCGGTTTGCCGTAAGCTGTCGCTGTGCTAGTCGCCATCTGGATCCTCGAAGTCATCCACTGGGGCAGCGCGCTGGTCGGGCTCTTCGCCTTCGTGCACGCGCTGCTCCAGCGTGCCGACGCCTATTCGGCCGCCGACCGCAAGACCAAGCCCATCTGGATGCTGATCACCGGTGGCGCGACGCTCGCCATGGCGCTGTTCAACGTGATGGGCCCCGGGATGATCTTCTGGGTGCCGGCCATGGCCGCGGTCCTGGTCTACATCGTGGACGTCCGCCCGAAGCTGATCGAAGTCCAGCGCGGCGGCTCCAACTGGTAGCTGTGGTTAGGCTGGCGAGGTGACCTGGACGATTGCCGGGAGCCTCACCGTCGTTCCCGCTCCCACGCGTACTGACCTGCTCGCCGAGCCCGTCGCCAAGGCCCTGGCCGCGCTCGCGGACCCGGACGCCGTCGGCGTCGCCGAGATCGACCCGTCGCTGGCCGACACCGCCGCCTTCTGCGAAGCCTACGGCTCGCCGCTCGAGGCGTCCGCGAACTGCGTCGTCGTCGCCGGCAAGCGCGCGGGCGAGGTCCGCTTCGCGGCCGCGCTCGTGCTCGCGACCACCCGTGCCGACGTCAACGGTGTGATCAAGCGCCGTCTCGACGTCCGCAAGGCGTCGTTCGCGCCGATGGACGAAGCCGTCTCCCTGACCGGGATGGAGTACGGCGGCATCACCCCGGTCGGCCTGCCCGCCGAGTGGCCCGTCCTGATCGACAAGGCCGTCGCCGACGCACCTGAGCTCGTGATCGGCAGCGGGAGCCGCGGCAGCAAGCTGCTGATCTCCGGCACCGCGCTGGCCGCGTTGCCCGGAGCCGAGGTCATCGAGGACCTCGCCCGGTGACGTCGGTCTGGCTCCGGTATCTGACCGGCGCCGACATCGACTCGCTCGGCGTCACGGACGCGGACATCGTCGGCGCGGTCGAGGACGTGCTCGCCGACCACGGCCGCGGTCAGGTCGTCTTCGAGCCGCGTACGCACCTCGTGCCGGACAACGGCGGCAAGGGCCACTTCAACATCCTTCGCGGCCACCTTTCCGCGAAACAGGTCAGTGGCGTGAAGGTCGTCGGTGACTTCGTGGGGAACTTCGAACGGGGCCTCCCTTCGGAAATGGCGTTGATCCTGCTGCTCGACCCGGACACCGGCATGCCGCGGGCGATCGTCGACGGCACGATGATCACCGAGGCCCGCACCGGCGCGATGACCGCCGTGGGCGCGAAGTACCTGGCGCGTCCGGACGCCCGGGTGCTCGGGCACATCGGTGCCCGCGGCACCGCCTGGTGGAACGTCGTGCTGCTCGACTCGTTGTTCGACTTCGCCGAGATCCGCGTGACCAGCAAGCGCCCAGAGTCCCGCGAGGACTTCGGCCGCCGGCTGTCCGAGCGGCTCGGCAAGGACGTCCGCGTCTGTGCCACGGCCGAGGAGACCCTGGACGGCGCGGACATCCAGGTCGAGGCCTCCCGGCTGGTCGAACCCGAGGCGCTGGTGCGCCGCGAGTTCCTCCGGCCGGGCACCTTCCTGGTGCCCTACGGCACGATCAGCGCCCTCGAGCTGACGCTGCTCGACGACATCGACAAGGTCGTCGTCGACGACTGGCGCGAATCGAGGTCCGGCAACCCGCGGTTCGGTGCCCTGCGCCCGCAGCTCAACGCCGGCCTCCTCACCGCGGACGGGGTCCACGCCGAGATCGGCGACATCGTGGCCGGGAAGAAGCCGGGCCGCGAGCACGACGCCGAACGGATCCTGTTCTGGCACCGCGGACTGTCCACAACGGACGTCGCGGTGGCGAACCTGATCCTCACCCGTGCCGAGGCTTCCGGCGTCGGCACCATGCTGCCGTACCGATGATCATCGACGGAAGCGATTTCACCGACAGTGAACGGTTGGTTTTGGCCGGTTCGCTGGTCGAGAGCCTGCGACGGCGCCGGAAAGAGTTGTTGACAGCGCTGGAAAAGCGCTCGGCGCCGGTCTACGGCGTGAACACGGGGATGGGCCGCCTCGCGGGCGTCGCCCTCGATGCGCGGCAGCAGGCCGAACACCAGCGCAACCTGCTGATCGGCCGCGCCGTCGGCGGGCCGCCGTGGCTCCCGCCGGAAGACGTGCGCGCGCTGTTCGTCGTGCGGCTGCGGGACTTCCTGCAGCCGTGGTCGGGTGTGAGCCCGGAGCTGGTGCGGTTCCTCGTGGATCGCTTGAACGACGGGTTCACCCCTGCCGTCCCGCGCTTCGGCCTCGGCAGCTCGGGCGAGATCATCGCGCTGTCACACGCTTTCCAGACGTTCCTCGGCGTCGGCACGGTCCTCGAAGACGGCGTCGAGGTGCCGGCCGCTTCGGCGCTCGCTGCTCGCGGCGTCACGCCTTACGTCCTCGGGTCCAAGGAAGGTGCTTCGCTGCTTCAGGGTTCTCCGCTGGCGGTGATGCACGCGCAGCGGGGCTGGGCCGAAACCCAGCAGCTCATCGACCTGCAGACGCTCGCCGCGGCGATGGCGATCGACGTGCTCGGCGCGCCGCGCGAGGTCTTCTCACCGGTCATGGCGGGCGGCGACGACCACCTGCGGACGCTGCTGCACGAGCTGACCGAGCTGGTGGGAATCGGCCCGGTGCGGCCCGGCGTCGTGCAGGCCCCGCTGTCGGTGCGGGTCGCGCCGCGGGCGCTCGCCCACGCTTCGCGCGTCCACAGCGACTTGCGCGAGACCTGGCGACGCTGGGAGACGATGCCGGGCGACTCACCCTCGTTCGTCGACGGTTCGTTCGTTCCGGGGACGGGCTACCACGCGGTGGACCTGGGACTGCGGATGGACGCGGTGACGGCCGGACTGGCGCACCTCGGCGAAATCTCGGCGCAACGGACACACCGCCTGCTGGACGAGCGGTTCAGCGGGCTCCCCGCGCAGCTCACGGCCGATCCGGGGGCGCGGGCGGGATTGGCCCCGCTGCACAAGCGAGCGGCCGGCGAACTGCACGCGCTGCGCCGGCTCGCGGCACCGGCGACGCTCGGTTCCATCGACACCTCGGCCGGCCAGGAGGACGTGCAAGCGTTCGCGGCCGCGGCAGGCGAGCAACTGCGCGCGGCGGCGTCCCACCTGTTCGCGATCACGGCGTGCGAGCTGATCACGGCGTCCCAGGCTCGGTATCTGTCCTCCGGCGACGGCGTTCCGGGGCTTCGCGCGGCTTACGGGTGGGTGCGGTCGGTGGTGCCGCCGCTGGACGAGGACCGCCCGCTCGGCCCCGAGGTCGAACGACTGATCACCGCTTGCCGGGACAAGGGTTCCTCCGCTCGCCGATTCACGGCGGGTCGATCGGGACACCGGCCATGAGCGGGAGCACGGCGGCCTCGAGGAGATCGGCCGCGGTTCGCGCGGCCCGGCCGAGCTGTTCCGCACGTTCGTCCAGGGCGGAAAGCACTTCTGCGACGGCGACCTGGTGGTCCAGTGGCGGGAGATGTGTCGGAAGGGCTTCGAGGACGGTTGCGGCCAGGCTCGGCGGATTCGAGCCCGAGCCGTTGCGCACGATCCAGTCCTTGATCTGCGGGTGACTCAAGTAGAAGAGCAGATAGCCGGTGTCGACCGCCTCGCCCCGCGGTCGGATGCGAAGGCAGGAGGTGCCGAGCAGCCATCCGTCATGCTCGTCGCCGGCCAGCGCGTGCTGTCCCAGTTCGCCGGTGCGGACCGCGACGATGTCGCCCGGTCGCACCCGATAACGAGCCAGGCCGTTCGCGATGCCCGGGCTGACCGCGGTGCTCGCCTGAGCAGTGATCCGGTGCCGCCGGATCTCTCTGGGGGTGACGACCGGGACGAGGTCGCCTCGGGCGGGCTGGTCTTCGTCAGTGCGCTCCAGGGCAGGCAGCCGCTTGCCTCCGGGGCCGGCGAGGATGTCACAGACCTCGCCGAGTGGAACGACCGGCCAAGCGGCCGGTGCCTGGTCGATCAGTGGTTCCATGACGAGATCCTGTCCAGTTGCCGCTCCGCTTCCGCGTCGGCTCGGCTCACCTCGGCCAAGAGCTCGGAGAGCCGTACGCGGAGGTCTCGCACTTCGCTGATCGCCGCCGAAAGCTCGACGCCGGCCGTGGTCTTCCGGTAGATGGCCGGGTTCAGCCGATAGCCACGTGCTCGGATCTCGGCGATGGAAACGGGAACGCCCAGTCCTCGCTCGGCACGTCCGTGCCAGGCTTCCGTGATCCGGAGGATGTCCGCGGTGGTGAGTTCACGGCGGGCGGAGGCGACCGTCGTACCGAGCTCGGTGGCGTCGACCATGACGACGGAGGACGGGGGCCGCTTGCCCGGCGCGGGTTTGCTCAGCAGCCATACACAGACCGGCACGCTTGTGGTGGGGAACAGCCGGCGGGGCAGGGCGACGATGCCGCTGACCACTCCGGCTTCGACCATGCCCTGCCGGATGGCCTTCTCCGCGGCGTGTGTCGAGCTCAGTGATCCGTTTGCCATGACAACGGCAGCTCGCCCCCCCGGCTTGAGCAGCTCGAGGCAGAGCTGGAGCCAGCCGAAGTTGAAGTTTCCCTCCGGGGGCTCGCCGAACGGCCGGTTCAGTCCGGTCTGGTTCGCGAACCGGGGACCACCGGTGTTGAACGGCGGGTTCGTCAGTACGACATCCGCGACACCGGAGACCGACGAGCTCACCTGATCGGCGAGCACGAGCGACGAGCGGTCGCCGGTCATGCCGTGCAAGGCGGCGCGCAGCTTGGCCAGCCGCAGGGAATCTTCGTGGAGTGCCCAGCCGGTCGACCAGATCTCCGACGGCTGACGAGTGTTGCTCCGGACGTACTCGGCCGCGGTCACCAGAAGGCTGCCCGAGCCACAGCAAGGATCGAGGATCCTGTCGTCCGCACTCGGTTCGAGGAGAGCCACCACGGTTCTGGCGACGGATTCCGGGGTGAGGAACTCGGCGTTGCGCTTGTCGTCCCGCGCGACGAAACCGTCGAGGATTTCGTCGGATCCCAGAGCGTCCTCCGTGCCCACCGCAGTGCTGACGGCGTAGGCCAGCCCGCGGATGTCGATCTCCGAAGAGGTGATGGCCTGTGTCAGAGCGACGGCCTGCTCGGGCGCGAAGTAGCCGTGCCGCGTCAACAGCTCGGCGACATAGCGCACGTCGAGATGCTCCGGCTCCACCGGGTTTCCGACATGGTTTGCCAGCAGGAGGCCGAGCACGAGATCGCGGAGCCGGTCGTAGCCGAAGCGGCCGCGCTGATGGTCCAGTTCGACCCACAGCCTTCTGACGGGGTCAGGACGCGGGCGAGGTGTGGCGGTGCTCGGCTTCGCTCGGAACGTCGGCTCGAGCCGAGGCGCCGGGTGAGCCGGCGGGTCCGTCGCGGAGCGCCGGGCGTCCCCGGCCAGGTTCGCGCGGAACCGAGCGCCGAACGTGTCACCCGCGTTTTCTCCGGCCAGCAACGCGTTCGCCGGAATCCGGCGCTGGTCGAGCCAGCCGGCGACGGCCTCCACCGAATAACGTTCCCCCGCCGGAGTCCGCGTCGGAGCGGGAAAACCGCGGTGCCGCTTCCGCCAGTTGCTGATAGCTGCCTGCTTCACCCCGGCGAGGCGGGCGATGTCCGTGGCGGACAGTTGCTCGGTCACGAAGTGGCTCCCCGGGTGGCGTCGGGACGGTTGTCGAGAAGCGCCGGCGTGCGATCCAGCCTGGCGGACAGCGCGGAGACCTGGGGCGACACGTAACCGAGCAGCCGGTAGATGGTGCTGTGGTAGCGCCGGAGGTCGAGCTGGTGGATCGGCTCGTGGTGCATGATGCGGTTGCGGAAGTGCAGCAGCGGGAACAGATCGGCGTGCAGGTCGTGGCGTCGTCCCGAATGGTGCGGGAAGGCCCGGTGCAGGGCGGGGACCCAGAGCGTTCGATCGTAGGCCAGGCCTCGGCTGAGCAGCGACACCCAGAAGCCGAGAGAGAGTTCGGTGACGAGGTCGTCCGGGCAGCCGGCTGCCTTTCGCTTGGTGAGCTGGGTGTGTGCGCGGGTGATCGCACGACGGCCGTTGTCGGCCAGGGGAGCAGTGGCCCACCAGTCGGGCCGGCCGAAGTGCGACCGGAGTTCGTGGTGCAGCGCGTTCCGGAGGGTGACCTCCAGCCAGTGCAGCGGCGTGTAGAACGCGGACGCGACGGCGATGTTCCACTGGTAGAGCTCCAGCGCCGGTGCCGGGTCACCGCCGGTCGCGTCGAGGTACGGTCGGAAGCGCGGCTCCGAGATGTTCCGGTCAAGCCAGCCGGGCAGTGCGGTCATGGTCGGTCCCCCTCGGTCGGTGTGCATCATGGCTGATTTGTGGTAGCGTCGGTCGCGTAAGCCCCGGATCCGCCTCTGCTTCGGCATGCCATCCGGGGCAATTTCTTTTCCCGACTTCGCTTGGGTCGCCGGCGGGGTGCCGTGTGATGAGGGTATTCGCGCAGCAGGCTGCGCGCAACCCGCAATGTGTGAAGCGTTGTCGCTTCCGCTGGTCGCAGGACGAGTCGGCGCGGTCTCGTTCCGCATATTGCCAGTTCAATGGCCGTCTTGCCGAACTTGGCCTTCAAACTTCGCGGGCAGAGGTGGCGCCTTTGACCAAAGTGTGAAGTCGCGAAGCGAACTCTGTTAAGTCATCGGGAGAGCTCTTGCGGGCGGCGGCCGCCGGAACGGTCTCGAGGAAGCCGCTCAAGATCCGCGACGCGCGGCCTGCAGAGCGAGTCCTCGCGGCGTGGACACGCGCGTGATCACCGCGAACGCGCCGTCGCACACCAAGGCCAGGACCACCGCCGCCAGACCACCCGCGAAGATTTCGCCGTAACCCTGTGCTCCCAACGCGAACCCGTCGACTATGTAACGGCCGAGACCGCCACCGTCGTTGACGATCGCTCCGATGGCGACCGTCGCGATCAGCTGGAGGAACGCCACCCGCGCGCCCGCCAGGATCACCGGTGACGCCAGCGGCAGTTCCAGGCGCAGCATGATCTGCCCCTCGCGATGACCGGTGCCGCGGGCGGCGTCCACTGTGTCCTGCTCCAGGGACACCACGCCGGCGTAGGTGTTGGTGAACAACGGCGGCATCGCCAGCGCGACCAGAGCGAGGAGCAACGGCCAGAACGATGTGTCCAGCTCCCAGCGGCTGGCCAGGAACCAGAACAGGATGATCAGGCCGAAACTCGGGATCGCCCGGCCGATGTTCACCGCGCTGCTCGCGAGAAACGCGCCACGGCGGTAGTGGGCGAGCCACAACGCGGCCGGGATCGTCAACACCGCGGCGATCACCAGGGCGAGAAGGGAAAACCTGAGGTGCTCCAGCGTCCGGTAGGGAATGCCGGCCTTGTCGGTCCAGCTCCAGCGGTTCGGGTCCGCCAGCCACGCGTTCAGCTGGTCCACGAAACTCATCGCGCCCGCACCTTCCGCGACCAGGGCGCCAGCACGCGCTCGCTGAGCCAGAGAACGAGGTCGACGACCACCGCCAGGACCACCGACAGCGCCACGCCGACGATGATCTCCGTCGAGTTCGGCGTCGCCGTCTGGATCCCCGCGCGGATGAAGTAGCCCAGGCCGCCGAGGCCGAGCATCGACGTCACCGTGACCAGGCCGATGGTCGTCACCGCCGCGACGCGCAGCCCGGCGATCACCACCGGCAGCGCCAGCGGCAGCTCGATCTGCCAGAGCAGCCTGCCGCGCGTGTAGCCCATGCCGATCGCGGCCTCGCGGACCTCGTTCGGCACCTGGTCGACGCCCGTGACGATGTTGCGGACCAGGATGAGCAGCGTGTACGTCGCGAGCGGGATCATCGCGGAGACGAACGTCAGCCCGAAGAACGGCACCAGCAGGGCGAACGCGCCGAGGCTCGGGATCACGTACAGCGCGCCGGCGGTGCTCAGGATGAACCCGTACGACCAGCGGTAGCGCAACGAGATCACCGCCAGCCCGATCGAGACGACCAGGCCGATGCCGAGCGCGGCGGCGGTCAGCGAGATGTGTTCGACGAGGCGCTGGGCGATGTCGTCGGCGTTGCGGTCCACCCACTTCCACTGGAAGATCGGCGGTCCGCTGTCCGCGGCCAGCGGGGTCACGTGCACGCGCCGACCCTACCCCGATCGAGCGGCAAATTCCGCGGGTTGGGAATTCGGGATCTCCCATCATGTGGATTCTTGTCGGTGGACGGCGCTAGGGTCCTTTTCGTCTGTTCGAGTGACGAGGGAGTGGGGATTCGTGCGCTGGTTCCGGAACGCGTCCGTGGTGGCGGTGGCCGTCGCGGCGACGCTCGGCTTGGCCGCCTGTGGTGGTGGCAGCGACAGCGGTGACAAGCCCGCCGCGCAGAGCAAAGGTGGGGCGCCGATCGTCGTCGCGTCCTTCAACTTCACCGACAGCCAGATCCTCGCCGAGATCTACGCGCAGGCGCTGGAAGCCAAGGGCTACCCGGTGGCCCGCAAGCTGAACCTCGGCTCGCGGGAGCTGATCTACCCGTCGCTGAAGTCCGGTGAACTGCAGTTCGTCCCGGAGTACCAGGGCGCGGCGATCACCACCGGCTTCGGCAAGGAAGCCGGGAAGACCGCGCAGGAGGAGCACGACCAGCTGGCGAAGCTGTTCGAGCCGAGCGGCGTCTCGCTGCTGAACTTCGCGCCCGCCGAGGACAAGAACACCTACATCGTCAAGTCCGACCTGGCCAAGGACAAGGGCATCGCGTCGATCAGCGACCTGAAGAAGCTGGACAAGGTCGTCATGGCGGGCCCGCCGGAGTGCGAGAAGCGCCTCCCGTGCTTCCTCGGCTTCAAGGACGTCTACAAGCTGACGAACGCGACCTTCCAGACCATCCAGGAAGCCGGGCCGCGGGTCGAGCAGCTCAAGTCCGGCGCCGTCACGGTGATCCCGGTCGACTCGGTCAGCCCGCTGACCGGTGACTCGAACTACACCGTGCTCAAGGACGACCTGAACATCGTGCCGACCGAGAACGTCGTGCCCGCGGTGAACAAGAAGGTCCTCGACGAGCGCGGCGCCGACTTCGCGACCGCGGTCAACGCGGTCAGCGCGAAGCTGACGACCGATGTCATGCGGGACCTCAACAAGCGCGTCGACTCCGACGGCGAGAAGGCGGCCGACGTCGCGAAGGACTGGCTGGCCCAGGCCGGTCTCTGAACTACGCGATCCCGCTGACGGCCCACGCGCGGGCCGTCAGCGGGATCGAGCCGTCCGGGTTCGTCGGCAGGCGGCTGCGCAGCAGTTCGCGGATCTGGTCGCGACGGACCTCGGGAAGCGTCGCGAGGTAGGCCGGCGCCGGTCCCTGGGCGCCGAGAAACGGCTGCCAGTAGTCGTCGAAATCCTTGAACACCGTCGGAATCTTGATTTCCCCGACCGAAACCGAGGTCAGGCCCGCCTCCGTCCACAGCCGGCCGAGCGGCGCCGGGCGGCACAGCGGGAAGCGGCGGCCCTCGTCCAGTTCGGCGACCGTCGTGGGGTCCAGTTCGGCCGCGGCGTCCCAGAAGTGCCGGATGAGCCGCATGCCTTCGGCGAGGTCCCACAAGTACGCCGCGGCCAGTCCACCCGGGACGGTCACCCGCGCGATCTCCGCCGCCGCGCGGGCCGGGTCCGGGACGAAGTTCAGGACCAGGCCGGTCGCGACGACGTCGAACCGGGCGGCCGGGAACGGCAGCTCACGGGCATCGGCCAGCGTGAACGACGCCCGCCGGTCGGTCACGCTCGCGCGAGCCGTCTTCAGGAAGTCTTCGGACGGGTCGACGCCGGCGACTTCCGCGGGATCGGCCGCGGCCAGCACGGCCGAGGTCAGCGCGCCGGTGCCGCAGCCGACGTCGAGCCAGCGTCTGCTCGCCGGGACGGCGAGCCGCCGCACGAAGGTCTCCGCGATCCGGCGGCTCCACCGTCCGATGTAGGCCTCGTACGCGTCGCCTGACTGCCACATGTCCCCGAGTACAGCACAAAAACCGCTGGTCAGCCGCTAGCCAGGTCACCCGTCGCGGTGTGCCCGGCCGACGTCGCGCGCCGCAGGAACCCGGCGATCAGCGCCAGTTCGTCCTCGCTGTAGTCCGCGCAGAGCTCGTCCATCGCGGTACTCATCCCCGCGTAGAGCCGGAAGATCTCCGAGTTCCGGCCGCGGACCGCGCGCACGGCGACCGCGCGCCGGTCGGCCGCCTCGGGGTCGCGTTCGCGGACGACGAAGCCGCCCTTCTGAAGCCGGTCGAGGATGCCCGTCATCGTCGCGGGATGCAGGCCGGCGCGGCGGGCGAGCGCGCTCGGGCTCAGCGGGCCGTGCCGGGCGATCAGCTCGAGGCAGTCCAGATCGATGTCCTTGATCGCCAGCTGGGCACTGACCTGGTGGTTCAGCAGCGAAAGCTGGTTGCGCAGCTCCCGCAGCGACTCCTTCACCGCCACGGTCGACCGCCGGCGACGCGAACCGGCCTCCGCGTCGGCATCAGATATGGAACTCATATGATATGCTCCTAATATCATCTGAACTTCAGGCATCAGCGTAACCCGATGCGGGACCGCCGCCCGGGGGAAAGGACTCACCATGATCGTGCTCACCGGGGCGACCGGCTTGGTCGGCCGCCTGCTCGCCGCCGAACTCACCGGAACCGCGGGCGTCCGCGCCGTCACCCGCGGACCACGGAACGCGGGTTTTCCCGTGGACGTCGAGGTCGTCGAAGGAGACCCGTCGCGACCCGAGACCCTCGCGAACGCGCTACGCGGCGCCTCCGCGTTGTTCCTCCACGCGCGTGCCGTCGGCGACGCCGCGCACGACCTGGTCGCGCTGGCCCGCGACCTCGGTGTCCGCCGCGTCGTCGCGCTCGCCGCCGCCAACGTGGACGACGACCTCGCCGCGCAGCCGTCGCGTTTCCGCGGCGATCGCAACAAGGAGGTGGACGTCGCGGCCGCGACGAGCGGCCTGGAGTGGGTGAGCGTGCGGCCGAGCTCGTTCGCGCTCAACGCGCTTTCCGCCTGGGGCGGCCAGATCCGCGCCGGAGACGACGTCCGCTACGTGCACGCCGGGTTCGAGGAGTCGCCGATCCACGAACGCGACCTCGTCGCGGTGCTCGCCCGCGCCCTCGTCGGCGACGACCTGCTCGGACGCCGCATCGACCTCACCGGCCCGGAGTCGCTGTCGCACGCGGAGATGGTCCGCCTCATCGGCGACGCGCTCGGCCGGCCGTTGCGCTTCCATGAAATCCCGGCCGAGGCCGCCGCGCGGGGCATGCTGGCCAACGGCTTCCCGGAGCCGTTCGTCACCGCGATGATGGCGCGCTACGCCGCCCACCTCGCGCGGCCGCAGTTCCCGCCGACGCCCGAGGTCGAGAAGATCCTCGGCCGCCCGGCGCGCACGTTCGCCGAGTGGGCCGCCGACCACGCCGACGATTTCCGGCCGGCTGAGGAGTGACGCTCACCGAGGGCGCCGATCGGCCGTGCGGGGTGCGGTGGAATCGTGGAGCCTGTTCGCGAACACGGGAGAAGGAGTGTCATGGGAAAGGTCACGGCCACCGCGGAGCGCACGATCGACGCCCCGGCTGACAAGGTGCGCGCGCTCGTCGCCGACTACGCCGACACGCGCCCGAAGCTGCTCACCGAGCACTACCGCGACTACGAGGTGACCGAGGGCGGCGTCGGCGCCGGGACGAAGGCCGGCTGGAAGCTGCAGGCGACCTCCAAGCGCGTGCGCGACGTCAAGGCCACGGTCACCGAGCCGAAGCCCGGCACCCTGGTCGAGACCGACGCGAACTCCAGCATGGTCACCACCTGGACCGTCACCGAGGCGGGCGAGCGCAGTGTCGTGAAGATCGAGACGACCTGGGACGGTGCGGGCGGTGTCGGCGGCTTCTTCGAGAAGACGTTCGCGCCCGGTGGTCTCAAGAAGATCTACGACGGCGTGCTCGCGAACTTGGCGGAGATCGTGTGACGAGTCACAATCGGAATGTGCGCCCCGTTTAGTCGGTTGTCCCGGAGGGAAGCCGGGGCGCTTGCCCCGCTTGAAGTCGACCTAGGAGTTCCACGGTGAACGCACCCACTCAGGCAACCGAGATCCGGCTCGCTTCGCGCCCGCACGGTGTCCCCACGCACGAAAACTTCGCCATCGTGGACACCGAGATCCCCAGCCCGGGCGAAGGCCAGATCCTGGTGCGCAACCTCGTCATGAGCGTCGACCCCGCGATGCGCGGCCGCATGCGCGACGTGAAGTCGTACGCGCCGCCGTTCCAGGTCGGCGAGGTCATGAGCGGCGGGGCGGTCGGCGAGGTCGTCGAGTCGAACATCGACGACGTGAAGCCGGGTGAACACGTGCTGCACCAGTCCGGCTGGCGCACGCACGCCGTGCTGGACGCCAAGCACTACGTCAAGGTCGACGCCGACGCCGCGCCGCTGTCGACGTACCTCGGCGTGCTCGGCATGCCGGGCCTGACCGCGTACGCGGGCCTGCTGGAGTCGGCCGAGTTCAAGCCGGGCGACACGGTATTCGTCTCCGGCGCGGCCGGCGCCGTCGGCTCGCTGGTCGGCCAGCTCGCGAAGCTGAAGGGCGCCAAGCGCGTCATCGGCTCGGCGGGGTCGCCGGAGAAGGTCCGGCACCTGATCGACGACCTCGGCTTCGACGCCGCCTTCAACTACAAGGACGGCCCGGTCGCCGAGCAGCTCCACGCCGCGGCGCCCGAGGGCATCGACGTCTACTTCGACAACGTCGGCGGTGAGCACCTCGAAGCGGCGATCGACGCGATCACCCTGCACGGCCGGATCGCCGTCTGCGGGATGATCTCCCTGTACAACGCCACCGAGGCGACCCCGGCGCCGCGCAACCTCTCGCAGATCATCGCCAAGCGGATCACCATCCGCGGCCTGCTGGTGCTCGACCACTGGGGTCTGCAGCCGCAGTTCGTCAAGGAGGTCGCGCCGCTGGTGGCGTCCGGCCGGATCAAGTACTCGGAGACCTTCGTGGACGGCATCCGGAACGCGCCCGAGGCGTTCCTCGGCCTGCTGTCCGGAGCCAACACCGGCAAGATGCTCGTCCGTATCGCCGACTAGAGCAGTTCGGCCAGCTCCGGCAGGGTCGACGCGGTGTACGTGGGCGCGGGCGAGCCGGGCAGCGGGCGGACGCCGGGGCGGGTTAGCAACGCCGTCCGCAGGCCGGCCGCTTGGGCGCCCGCGATGTCCCAGTCGTGCGCGGCGATCATCACCGCGTCGCCCGGCTCGAGCGAATACGCGTCCAGGACCTGGTGGTACGGCTCGGGCGCCGGCTTGAGCCTGCCGACCTGCTCGGCCGAAAAGATCCGGTCGAACTGCGTCGCCAGGCCCGCGTTCAGCAGCTGTGCCTCGGCCGTGGCGAGCGGTGAGTTCGTCAGCGCGACGACGTCGTGGCCGGCCTCGCGCAGCTTCGCGAGGCCGGCTTCGACGTCCGGGTGGGCCGGGAGCGAGCGCAGCCCCGCACCGATCGCGGCGACGTCCACCGGTTCCCGTCCGTGCCGGGCCGCGACCTCGGCGGCGGCTTGGCCCGCGATGCCCGCGAAGTCGCGGTAGCCGCCGGAAGCCGTGACCGTCAGCGCCGTGTGGATCACCAGGTCGAACCATTCGCGCCGCAGCGCGGCGCCGCCCATCGTGGCGTCCAGTGCCGCCAGGTCGAGCAGGGTCTCGTTGACGTCGAACACGCACAGCATGCGGACTCCGAAGGTTCGAAGTTTCTCGTACCTGCCCAAAGGTACGACAGCTGCCGTACCATGTCCAGCATGCCCGGAGAACTGCCGATCCCGGCGATGGCCGACGTCGACCTCGGCACGGTGCTGTCCGCGCTCGCCGACCCGCACCGCCGCGCCGTGGTCCTGGACCTGGTGAGCGGGGACGGCGCCGAGCGTGCCTGCTCGTCGTTCCCGCTGCCGATCGCCAAGTCGACGCGGACGCACCACTGGCGTGTGCTGCGCGAGGCCGGCCTGGTCCGCCAGCGCGACGCGGGTAACGGCACCTTCGTCCGCCTTCGCCGCGACGAGTTCGACGCGCGCTTCCCCGGTCTGCTCGACGTCGTCACCGACATCAGCACTGTCGAGATCAGTACTGCTGGTTCAGCGCCCGCTCGTTGAGCTCCGCGTCCAGGTCCGCCGCCGAGATCGGCAGCGAGATCTGGTCGCGCAGGATCGTGCCCAGCGACGGCAGTGCCGAGCGCTCCGGCCAGGTTTCCGGCTGCCACAGCGAGGACCGCAGGAACGCCTTCGCGCAGTGCATGTACAGCTCTTCGACCTCGACGACCACCGCGAGCTTCGGCCGCTTTCCGCGCACCACGAGGTCGTCGAAGAACGGCGCGTCCGACACCAGCTTCGCGCGCCCGTTGACCCGCAGGGTCTCGTTCATGCCCGGCACCAGGAACAACAACCCGGCGTGCGGGTTGTCGACGATGTTGCGGAAGCTGTCGACCAGCTTGTTGCCCGGCCGGTCCGCGAGCACCAGCGTCCGCTCGTCGAGCACCAGCACCGAGCCCGCCGGGTCGCCGCGCGGTGAGACGTCGCAGCTGCCGTCCGGCGCCGACGTCGCGAGCAGCACGAACGGCGAGTGCGCGATGAGGTTCCGCGCGTGCTTGTCGATGCGGTCGATGACCTTCTTCTGCGTCCGCTCGGCGACCTCGCCGATCACCTCGCGCAGCGCCTCGTGGGAGTCGATGATCGCCATGTCGTCAACTTAGCTCCCCCCACCGACAATCCCCCCACCGATAATCCGCCCCACGATGGCGGCGCGCGCGGCCTCCGCGGATTTGCGCACCACCAGGTCCGCCGAATAGCCGTGCTTGCCGAAGACGCCGTCGAGGTGGAACGTGCCGTAGCCGTGTGCCTGGGTGAACAGCTGCTCCATCAGCTCCAGCGCCGTCGCCGGGTCGGGGGCGACCGCCAGGCAGCGCAGCAGGAACTCGTCGGTCAGCCGCCGGGTCTGCTCGTGGAGACCGGTGTGCCGCGGGCCGTGGAGACCCTCGGCGTAGATGACGTTCATCCCGGCCCGGCGCTCGATCAGGTAGCGCGTGTACGCGCCCGCCGCCGCGGCCAGGGCGTCCACCGGGTCTTCGTGTTCGCCGGCCGCCGAGGCGACGCGGTCGGCCAGCTGGCAGGCGATGTTGCCCGCCACCTCGGCCAGGAGGCTCTCCCGGGAGGCGAAATGCCGGTAGGGCGCGCCGGGGCTGACCTTCGCCCGCCTGGCGACCTCCGCGACCGAGAAGCCTTCGAAGCCCTGTTCGGCGATCAGGTCCAGGGAGATGTGCACGAGCTCGCCGCGGAGGTCGCCGTGGTGGTACTTGCCGCCCATGACCTGGCTCACATCTTTCGTCCGGAATATGTAAGACCCCTCTTACGTCGTCCATGTAAGAGGCCTCTTACGAAGACCCACAGTACTTGAACTCGGAGGGTTCCATGAGCACGACCACGCACGCCATCGCCGCCCCGGCACCGGGCGCGCCGCTCGCGCCGACCACGATCGAGCGCCGTGACCTGCGCCCGGACGACGTGCTGATCGACATCGCGTTCGCCGGCATCTGCCACAGCGACATCCACCAGGCCCAGGAAGACTGGGGCCAGGCCATCTTCCCGATGGTGCCCGGGCACGAGATCGCCGGCGTCGTCGCCGCGGTCGGTCCGGCCGTCACGAAGTACCAGGTCGGTGACCGCGTCGGCGTCGGCTGCATGGTCGACTCCTGTGGCGAGTGCGAGTACTGCCGCGCCGGCACCGAGCAGTTCTGCGTCAAGGGCAACATCCAGACGTACAACGGCGTCGGCTTCGACGGCGAGAACACCTACGGCGGCTACAGCAGGCAGATCGTCGTCAAGGACGCCTTCGTCTGCGGCATCCCGGAAGGCATCGACCTCGACGTCGCCGCGCCGCTGCTGTGCGCGGGCATCACCACCTACTCGCCGCTGCGCCACTGGGGTGCCGGCCCCGGCAAGAAGGTCGCCGTGATCGGCCTCGGCGGCCTCGGGCACATGGGCGTCAAGATCGCCGCCGCCATGGGCGCCGAGGTGACGGTCCTCAGCCAGAGCCTCAAGAAGCAGGAGGACGGCCTCAAGCTCGGCGCATCCGAGTACTACGCGACCAGCGACGAGGCCACGTTCGACGTCCTCAGGGGCAAGTTCGACATCATCCTCAACACCGTGTCGGCGAAGCTGCCGGTGGACGCCTACCTCTCGCTGCTGCGGGTCGGCGGCGCGATGGTCAACGTCGGCGCGCCCGGCGAACCGCTGTCGTACAACGCGTTCTCGCTCCTCGGCGGCAACAAGGTGCTGGCCGGCTCGATGATCGGCGGCATCGCCGAGACGCAGGAAATGCTGGACTTCTGCGCCGAGCACGGCATCGGCGCGGAGATCGAGACGATCTCGGCCGACCAGGTCAACGCGGCCTACGAGCGCGTCCAGAACTCGGACGTGCGCTACCGGTTCGTCATCGACACGGCGACCATCGGCGCGTGACGCCGCGGGTGCACGGCAGCCTGTCGGTCAGAAGACCACTGTCCGGTTGCCGTGCACCAGGACGCGGTTCTCCAGGTGCCAGCGCAGTCCCTTGGCCAGCGTCACCTTCTCGATGTCGCGGCCCTTGCGGACCATGTCCTCGACCGAGTCGCCGTGGTCCACGCGGATGACGTCCTGTTCGATGATCGGGCCCGCGTCGAGATCGGCCGTCACGTAGTGGCAGGTCGCGCCGACCAGCTTCACCCCGCGCGTGTGCGCCTGGTGGTACGGCTTCGCGCCGATGAACGACGGCAGGAAGCTGTGGTGGATGTTGATCGCCCGCCCCGCCCATTCGCGGCACAGGTCGGCGGGCAGGATCTGCATGAACCGGGCCAGCACCACCGCGTGCGGCTCGTGCTCGTCGACCAGCTTCCGGACCTGCTCGAACGCCTCCGCCTTACCGTCCGCCGGGAACGGCACGTGGTGGAACGGGATGCCGTGCGCGCGGGTGATGTCGGCGAGCGAGTCGTGGTTGCCGATCACGGCCGCGATGTCGACGTCGAGCTCCCCGGAGGCGACGCGGCCGAGCAGGTCGTACAGGCAGTGCCCGGCCTTCGACACCAGAATCACCGCTCGCCGTCGCTCGCCGGTGTCGCTCACCTGCCAGCTCGAGTCCGCGGACAGGTCCGCGGCCACCTCGGCGAACCGGGACCGCAGTCCGGCGGCGTCGAACGGCAGTGAGTCGGCCCGGACCACCTGGCGGGTGAAGAACCAGCCCGTGTCGGGGTCGGTGTGATAGGCCGCCTCGACGATCCAGCCGCCGTGCTCGGCGAGGAAGCCGGAGATCCGGGCGATGATGCCGGTGCGGTCGGGGCAGCCGAAGGTGATGACGTAGCGGCGTTCGGGAGCTGTCACGCCGAGCATTGTCCCTTGCGCTGGTCAGGGCGCCGCGAGCGGTGCGAGATCACCCGTGACGGCCGCCCGGTGCGGACGGCCCCACAGCGCGCGGTAGACGTCGTCGGCGGCGCCGGAGACCTCGGCGCCGGGTCCGCCGATGGTCCACGCGCGCTCCGGCGTCGTGACGCGCACGTCGGCTTTCTTGCCCAGGCGTGGGGCCAGGTACGTCAGGAACTCGTCGACGCCGTCGTTCGCGAACTCGGGGGAGAAGCGCGTCGGCGGGACCTCGTCGAGCGCTGATTCGGCGTCGAGGCGGTGGATCGCGGTCTCGTGGGCCATCCGCCGCGTCCAGTCGCCGACCGTCGCGGCGAAACCCGGGTACGGCGAGAAAGCCGGGGTTTCCGGGGCACGGCCCAGTGCTTCGCGCAGGGCCAGGCGCTGGCCGTCCCACCAACCGAGGATGTCGGTCCAGGCCTCCGGTGGTGCCGGCTTCGCGGGCCGGTTCATCGCCAGGCCGACGGCGAAGCAGTGCACGAACGCGATGTGCGTCACCAGCTCATGGACAGTCCACTTCGGACAGTGCGGGACCGGGGCCGCCGGACCGGCCGCCAGCGCCGCCCGTTTCAGCCCGTCCGCGTGGACGTCGATCGCCTCCAGGAACTCCATGCGCCGACCGTATCCGCCGGACGGCTTCGCTCGCGACGACCATGCGGCGGTCAGGCCGGGGCGACCGCCGCCCAGGGCACGGACAGCTCGCCCAGCCGCACCCGCGACGGCGGGCCGAGCACCGGCCACCCGCGCGAAACCAGCAGCCGCACCGTTTCCCGCCACCGCGAGCGGACCCCGAACGCCTGGTGCGGCGCCGCCGTCGCCCAGCAGGCGTCCAACGCGGACAAGAACGCGTGGACCCGCTCGCCCGGGACGTTCCGGTGGATCAGCGCCTTCGGCAGCCGCTCGGCCACCGTCGACGGCTTCTCCAGACCCGCCAGCCGCATCGAGAGCGTCAACGAGACCGGTCCGGACGCCGCCACCAGCACCCACGTCGACAGCCGGCCGATTTCGTCGCACGTGCCCTCGACCAGCAGGCCGCCGGGCGGCATCGCGTCCAGCATCAGCGCCCACGCGCCCGCGACCTCGTCCTCCGCGTACTGCCGGAGCACGTTGAACGCCCGCACCAGCACCGGCCGCGTCCCGGCCAGCTCGAACCCGCCACGGCGGAACTCGAGCCACGGCGGCGAAGCGGCGGGCTGGGCGAAGGCCACCCGGGCGGCGTCCAGCTCCAGGCCCAGCACCCGGGCGTCCGGCCGGACCCGGCGCAGCCACCGCGCCAGTTCGACCGTCGTCACCGGGGAGGCGCCGTACCCGAGGTCGATGACGAGAGGATCGGTGGCCGAGCGCAGCAGCCGGGTGGTGACCGGCGCCGACGCGATCCACCGGTCGACCCGGCGCAGGCGGTTCGGGTTGGTCGTGCCGCGGGTCGGCGCGCCGACCGGACTCAGGCGGCTTCGGCCAGCCACTTTGCGGTGAATTCGGCTTCGTGCTCCAGCAGCTTCGTGACCTGCTCGGCGATCACGCTCTCCAGCTTCCCGCCGAACAGCGGGATCCGGACGGTGACTTCGCCGCTGATCCGCAGCACGGTCTTGCCGCCGTTGGCCAGCAGCGCCGTCCGCGCGACGATCTCGCCCGGGACGCCGCCGACCTCGACCGACGCCTGGCCCTGCCGGCCGGTGCCGTCGTTGCTCACGCGCCAGGTCTGCGTGCGGGTCACCAGCAGGTCGCCCTTGTGCAGGGTCCGGACGGCCGACGGCAGCTTGTCCGCGCTGATTCCCTGCCGCAGCTCGTACCGCAGGTCCGTGCCGGCCACCTCGTACGACAGCAGGGCCGCGCCGTGCCCGCCGAGTTCCTCGAGCTGCGCTCGCAGGGCGTCTTCACCGGCGACCGCCGCGTACGTCGCGGGGACGTCGGCGAAGAACTCAGCACGGTGCTCGATCCGGGATCCCATGCGCCGGACAGTACCGTCAGACGCGTGAACCCCGGCCGAACTCCCGCACTCCCGACCCTCTCCGCGTACACCACGCTGCGCCTCGGCGGTCCGGCTCGCCGGTTCGTCAGCGCCGTGACCAGCGAAGACCTGGTCGCGGCCGTCCGCGAGGCGGACGCGGCGGGCGAACCGGCGCTGCTGCTCGGCGGGGGCTCCAACCTGGTGGTCGCCGACGCGGGGTTCGACGGCACGCTCGTCGAGGTGGCGAACACGGGGTGGCGGCGAGAAGGTGACGTCGTCGAGGCCGAAGCCGGGCAGAACTGGGACGCGCTGGTCGCCGCGCTGGTCGAGGCCGGACTGGGCGGGCTCGAATGCCTCTCGGGCATCCCGGGCAGCGTCGGCGCGACGCCGATCCAGAACGTCGGCGCGTACGGCTGCGAGGTCGCGGAGTCGATCGTCTCGCTGGAGCTGTACGACCGCGTGACGCGCGAAGTGCGCACGCTCAAGGCCGACGACCTCGGCTTCGCCTATCGCACCAGCATCCTCAAGGGCACGGACACGGGCGTCGTGCTCTCGGTCCGCTTCGAAATCCGCGAGGACGGCCTGTCCGCGCCCATCCGCTACGCCGAGCTCGCGCGGACGCTCGGCGTCGAGATCGGGGCCCGCGTCCCGGCGGCCGAAGCGCGCGAAGCCGTGCTCAAGCTGCGCCGCGGCAAGGGCATGGTGCTCGACCCGGACGACCACGACACGTGGAGCGCGGGCTCGTTCTTCACCAACCCGATCGTCCCGTCGGCCGAGGCGGAAGCGGTCCTGACGCGCATCACCGGCACGGTGGGCACCGAGGTCCCGCAGTACCCGGCCGAAGGGGGCGTCAAGCTGTCGGCGGCCTGGCTGATCGAGCGCGCCGGCTTCGCCAAGGGCCACCCCGGGCCAGGCCACCGCGTCTCGTTGTCGACGAAGCACACCCTGGCGCTGACCAACCGCGGCGACGCGACGACGGAGGACCTGCTCGCGCTGGCCCGCGAAGTCCGCGACGGCGTGTACGAGCGGTTCGGCGTCCGGTTGCACCCCGAACCACTGCTGATCAACTGCGTGATTTGAGCCGAACCGGGCAACCTGTACGTGTGGAGGACGTCTTGTCGACAAAGGCGTCGCCACCTGATCGGATGGTCTTGACCTTCCGGCAGGTAACGTCGGACGCACGGCCGGCGCTAAGAGCGTGTGCCCGCTGGCCGGCGGGGGAATTCGGGAGGTATCGGTGATCGAACGGCGTACGGTGTTCAAGGCCGCTCTGGCGGCTGGTGCCGCACTGGTCGCCGCCGCGTGCTCGAGCCAGAACGACGGCACGGCGCTGCCCACCGGCGCGGCGGGGGCCGACGGCCAGGGTGGCGCTCCGCCGGTGGCGAAGATCACAGCCGAGCCCGCCGCCGACGCCAAGGACGTCGCGGTGCTGAAGCCCGCCGTGCTCAAGGTCGCCGACGGCAAGCTCACCGAGTGCAAGCTGACTGCCGAGGGTGGCAAGGACGTCAAGGGCGATCTCTCGCCCGACGGCCTCACCTGGACCAGCTCCGAGCCGCTCGGCTACGGCAAGACCTACACCTACTCGGCCAAGGCCACCGGCAGCGACGGCAAGCCGGTCGAGTTCACCGGCAAGTTCTCCACGATCGCCCCGGCGACGCAGGTCCGCGCCACGCTCAACCCGGCCGACAACCAGACGGTCGGCGTGGCCATGCCGATCAGCGTCAAGTTCGCGTCGCCGGTGAAGAACCGCGCGGCGGTCGAGAAGGCCTTGTCCGTGAAGACGGACAAGGACGTCGAGGGCGCGTGGGGCTGGCTGTCCGACAAGCAGGTCGACTACCGGCCGAAGGAGTACTGGCCGCAGAACATCACCGTGAACGTCGAGGCGAAGCTCTACGGCGTCGACCTGGGCGGCGGCGCGTATGGGAAGGCTGACGTCACCACGAAGTTCAAGATCGGCCGCAACCAGGTGGTCAAGGTCAACACCCCGGATCACCAGATGCGCGTCTACCGCGGCGGGTCGCAGGTCAAGAGCTATCCGTGCGCCAACGGGCTGGACGCCGAGGCCGAGCGCAACACCCCGAACGGCACCTACATCGTCATGAGCAAGGAGCCGACGGCGGTGTTCGACAACGCCCGCTACGGCTACACGAACGTCAACAAGAAGTGGGCCTGCCGCTTCTCCAACCACGGCGAGTACATCCACGAGAACCAGGACAACGCGGCCAACATCGGGAAGACCAACAACTCCCACGGCTGCGTCAACCTCCTCGAAGCCGACGCCAAGGACTACTTCGACTCCGCGATGATCGGCGACCCGGTCGAGATCACCGGTTCGAAGCTGTCGCCGCCGATGAACTCGGACGTCAAGGACTGGAATTTCGACTGGAAGACCTGGCAGTCGATGGGCGCGAAGTAGCCCGTGCGCACCGAAGTCGTCGGGCACGGCGGGGTCCGGCTCGGCCTGCGGGTCGAGGGCGTCGAGAACAGCAGGCCGATCGTGTTCGTGCACGGCTGGGCGCAGTCGGCCGGGTGCTGGGCGGCGCAGCTCGCCGACCCCGCCCTGACCGACCGGTTCCGGCTGGTCGCGGTGGACCTGCGCGGTCACGGCTCCTCCGACGTCCCGGCGTCGGGGTACGACGACCCGCGGGTCTGGGCCGACGATCTCGCCGCGGTGCTCGACTTCGCCGGGCCGGACGCGATCGTCGTCGCCTGGTCGTACGGCGGCCTGGTGCTGACCGACCACATCCGGGTGCACGGCACCGCACGGCTGCGCGGTCTGGTGCTCGTCGGGGCCGTCACCGAGATCGGCCGCGACCGGCCGGGCGGGCGCGTCGGCCCGCTGATGCGCGAGCACATGCGGGCGATGCTTTCGGACGATCCGGACATCGCGGTCCCGGCGCTCACCGCGTTCACCCGCGGGATGAACGCGAGGCCGGTGCCCGGCGCCCAGGCCCAAGCCCTGCTCGGCGCTTCTCTCAGCGTGCCCCCTTCGGTCCGCGCGGCCCTGTTCCGCCGGGACGTCGGCAGTGAAGGGGTCCTGGTCACGGTCGACAAACCCACCCTGGTCGTGCACGGCTCGCACGACCGCGTGATCGACGCCGCTGCGGCGAAGCACGCCATCGGGAAGATTCCGGGTGCCACCGGGCGTTGGTTCGTTGGCGGGGGGCATGCGCCCTTCGCCGAGTCCGCGGCCGAGTTCGACGCGGTGCTCCGGCAGTTCGCCGAGGAATGCTGAATTACGCGGGAGACGACCAGGTGACCAGCTCCATCCGGAGGTTCCGGGCTGTGCCGCGCCGGATCGCGGTGCTCTCCGTGCACACCTCGCCGCTCGAGCAGCCGGGGACCGGCGACGCCGGCGGGATGAACGTGTACATCAGCCAGACGGCGACCGAGATGGCCCGCCGCGGCGTCGAGGTCGAGGTGTTCACCCGCGCGACCGCGTCCGACCAGCCGCCGGTGGCCGAACTGGCGCCCGGCGTGACCGTGCGGCACGTGCAGGCCGGGCCGTTCGAGCCGCTGGGCCGCGACGAGCTGCCCGCCCAGCTGTGCGCGTTCACCTCCGGCGTGCTGCGGACCGAGGCCTTCCACGAGCCCGGCCACTACGACCTCATCCACTCGCACTACTGGCTGTCGGGCCAGGTCGGCTGGCTCGCCCGCGACCGGTGGTCGGTCCCGCTGGTGCACACCGCGCACACGCTGGCGAAGGTGAAGAACGCCGCGCTCGCTTCAGGGGACAAGCCCGAGCCGCGCACCCGCGTGATCGGCGAGGAGCAGGTGGTCGCCGAGGCCGACCGGCTGGTCGCCAACACCGCGGTCGAGGCGCGCCAGCTCATCGACCTCTACGACGCCGAGCCGGACGCGGTGCACGCCGTGCCGCCGGGCGTCGACCTCGAACGCTTCACCCCCGGCCCGAAGGACGTGGCCCGGCGCGAACTCGGCCTGGCCGACGACGACGTCGTGCTGGCCTTCGCCGGCCGGATCCAGCCGCTGAAGGCGCCGGACGTGCTGCTGCACGCGGCGGCGGCCCTCCTGCGCCGCCGCCCCGAGCTGGCGCCGAAGCTGGTCGTGCTGATCGTCGGCGGGCCGTCCGGCACCGGGCTGGAGCAGCCGCAGGCCCTGCGCGAGCTCGCCGTCTCCCTCGGCATCGAGCGGCAGGTTCGCTTCCTCCCTCCGCAGCCGGGCGAGGCGCTCGCCGGAGTCTTCCGCGCCGCCGACGTCGTCGCGGTGCCCAGCTACAACGAGTCGTTCGGCCTGGTCGCCCTGGAGGCGCAGGCCTGCGGGACGCCGGTGGTCGCGGCCGAGGTCGGCGGCCTGCCGGTGGCGGTGCCGCACGGCGTCTCCGGGCTGCTGGTGCCGGGGCACGGCGCCGAGGAGTGGGCGGACGCGCTGGCCGCGGTCGCGCTGCGCCCCGACCGGCGCGCCGAGCTCGGCGCCAACGCCGTCGTGCACGCGCGGCGGTTCTCCTGGCGCCGCACGACGGACGCGCTGCTCGACATTTATGCTCAGGCCACCAGTGCGTTCACCCACGCGCTGGACCTGCGCGCGGAGGTGGCGGTGTGAGCCTGGACGAGCTGATCCGGTCTACTTTGGACTCCGCGGAGCTGAAGTACGACAGGCGCGGCCCGGGCAAGTACTTCGTCACGTTGCCGGGGGCGAAGAAGCTGCAGACGAACGCGTGGCTGGTGGACGGCGACCACGCCTTCTCCGTGGAGGCCTTCGTCTGTCGCCGTCCCGATGAGTCCCATGAGGACGTTTACCGATTCTTGTTGCAGCGCAACGCCAAGCTCTACGGCGTCCACTACACAGTGGACAGTCTCGGTGACATCTACCTCGTCGGCCGGTTCGGCAGGGAAACGATGAACGCCGACGAGCTCGACAAGGTGCTCGGCCAAGTGCTGGAAGCCGCCGACGGCGACTTCAACACGCTGCTGGAGATCGGCTTCGCGACGTCCATCAAGCGCGAGTGGGACTGGCGCGTCTCCCGCGGCGAGTCGCTGGCCAACCTGCAGGCGTTCAAGCATCTCGTCGCACCCGAGAAGCCGCACGAACCGGGCTTGACCGAGTCGTGACCCTGGCCGTGCAACGGCCCTGAACCGGACATCCGTCTCACCGCCAGACGAAACTGGAGGGAGACGCAGGATGCGGACTCGATGGAGAGCCGTGCTCGCGGCCGCGGCCGCGGCGTTCGTGCTGGCCGGCTGCTCGGCGGCCGACAGCGGGAAATCGGCCACGGCGGACAGTGCCGGCTCCGGCCAGGTGCCGGCCGCCCCGCGGCAGGGCGCCGGCGACGCCGGGAAGACGGAGCAGGGCAAGGGGGTGGCGCAGGTGACGCCGCCGCAGGCCGGCGCCACCAACCGCAAACTCTCGCGCAGCGCCCGGCTCGAACTGACCGCCACCAAGGTCGTCGACGTCGTCGCGCAGGCACGCGGGATCGCGCAGGGTGCCGGGGGCTACACCGGGCAGGAGAGCACCGGCGAGGAGCTGGCGACGCTCAGCCTCGCCGTGCCGGCGGACAAGCTCGACGGCGTGCTCGACCAGCTCTCGCACCTGGGCACGAGCCTGGTGAAGCGGGAACTGAACACCCAGGACGTCACCGAGCAGGTCGTCGACGTCGAAGCGCGGCTGGCGACGCAGCGCGCGTCGGTCGAGCGGATCCGCGCGTTGCTCGCGAGGGCGGCTTCGGTGTCCGAGATCGCTTCGGTCGAGAGTGAGCTGACGAGCCGCGAGTCGGCGCTCGAGTCGCTCGAACAGCAGCGGAACTCCCTCGCGGGCAGTGTCGCGATGGCGACCGTGGCGATGAGCATCCGGAGCGTGGCCGCGCCCGCGCCCCCGGAAGCCGACCACAGTGGCTTCCTCGGCGGGCTGGCCGGCGGCTGGGACGCGTTCCTCGTCTTCGGCGGCGGCCTGTTGACGGTGCTGGGCGCGATCGCGCCGTTCCTGCTGATCGTCGGGCCGCTCGCGTGGCTCGGCTGGTGGCTGAACCGCCGTCGCCGGACCGTGAAGCCGGAGCCCACCGAGGTGTGAAGCGGGCAGGCGGGACGGCTCGAGGGAGGGGGGAGTCGCGATCTCGAGCCGCCCCGCTGAAGTTCCCGCCGATCAGGACCCGGTGACGAGGGGGGTGCCAACGGGGCCGGGCGGGCCGCGGCTCGGCAGGGGGGAGACGAGCCGCGGTCAAAGCCCGAATCCGGCCGGGGAGTGCGTGGAATCCGGCCGCTCGGGACCTAGTCAACCTGTCAGATCTCGACCTGTAATCACAAGACTACTCACTAGTCTGTTCGAGTGAAATTCGCGAACGACGATAACGATGCGCAGTCAGGTTCGGGGATTTTGCGCGTAGTTGGCGCTCGGACTTGTCAAAGAGTGAGGCGTTACTTGCGGGTAACGCACTTTGTGTAGGACCGCGGGTCACCGGTGAGCTGACCGGCCCGTTCTGGCAGGCTGTGGGGCATGGCCGAGATTGGGACGTTGGTGCTGCTGCGGCACGGGCAGAGCACGTGGAACGCGGAAAACCTGTTCACCGGCTGGGTGGACGTACCGCTTTCGGAGCAGGGTGAAGGCGAAGCCCGCCAAGGCGGTCAGTTGCTGGCCGGCGCGGGGCTGCTGCCGGACGTGGTGCACACCTCGCTGCTGCGCCGCGCGATCTCCACCGCGAACATCGCGCTGGACGCGGCCGACCGGCACTGGATCCCGGTGAAGCGCGACTGGCGCCTCAACGAGCGCCACTACGGCGCGCTGCAGGGCAAGGACAAGAAGCAGACCCTCGCCGAGTTCGGCGAGGAGCAGTTCATGCTCTGGCGCCGTTCGTACGACACCCCGCCGCCGGCGATCGACCCGAAGGACCAGTGGAGCCAGGCGGACGACGCCCGCTACGCGAACCTCGGCGGCGACGCGCCGCTGACCGAGTGCCTCAAGGACGTCGTCGAGCGGCTGCTGCCGTACTGGGAGTCCGAGATCGTGCCGGACCTGCGTGCCGGCAAGACGGTGCTGGTCGCCGCGCACGGCAACTCGCTGCGCGCGCTGGTCAAGCACCTCGACGGGATCTCCGACGCCGACATCGCCGGCCTGAACATCCCGACCGGCATCCCGCTGCGCTACGACCTCACCGAGGACCTCAAGCCGGTGAAGCCGGGCGGCGAGTACCTCGACCCCGAGGCCGCCAAGGAAGCCGCCGCCGCGGTCGCCAACCAGGGCCGCTGACGCCAAGTCCGTGAATGTCGCATTGAGGGACTCCAAGTCCCTCGATGCGACATTCACGGCTTCTCGCGACCCCGCGACGGTCAGGGCGGCGGTCGCCTTCCAACGCGGGCAGGATCCGCTTCACAGCAGGCCGGCCTCCCGGGCGCGGGCTCCGGCCTGGAACCGGGAAGACGCGCCGAGGAACTCCATCAGCTCCGCCACCCGGCGCCGGTAGGTCCGCAGGCCGACGCCGAGGGCGCGGGCCGCCGTCTCGTCCTTGCAGCCGGACGCGAGCTGCTCCAGGATCTCCCGGGCACCCAGCTCGGCGAACCGGGCCTGGTAGGACTCCAGGTCGGTGGCGCCGTGCCAAGCCGCTTCGAACAGCGACTGGATGCCCTGGACCAGCTCCGGGCTGCTGACCACCGTGTAGCCGCGGACACCCCCGACGTGGTCGCCCGCCAGGATCGCGATCCGGCGGTCGAGCAGGATCGTCTCGTTGATCTCGCGCTCGGTGATCCGGATCCGCGCGCCGTTCGCCGCCATGAACCGCAGGTGTTCGGCGAGCGCGGGGTCGAACACCACACCCGGCAGGTAGATCTTGCGCACGGTGATCCCGCGCACCGACTGCTCGCGCTCGGGCGCCGTCGGGTGCGCCACCGACCACGTGTGCAGGTCGCGGGCCGCGCAAGAGATCTCCGTCGCCGCGGCGAACAGGTGCGCGGTTCGCTCGAAGAGCTCGGCCTCGCCCCGCACCATGACGACGTCGGTCACCTTCTCCACGCATTCCAGTGTGGCAGCAAAATGCCAAAACCGGCGCCGCCCGAGCCGCGTCGGAAGGCTGGCGGCATGACCACGACGAACACCCTCCCCGCCGCCGCGGCCGGCACCTGGAAGCTCGGCTCCTTCGAAGTCAACCGGCTCGGCTACGGCGCCATGCGCCTCATGTCCACCACGGACGGCGGCATCCGCGACCGCGAGACGTCGATCGCCGTCCTGCGCCGCGCCGTCGAGCTCGGCGTCAACCACATCGACACCGCCGCGTTCTACTTCTTCGGTCCGCGCTCGGCGAACGAGCTGATCAACCGGGCCCTCGCGCCGTACGGCGACGACCTGGTGATCACCACCAAGGTCGGTCCCGGCCGCGACTTCGAAGGCGCCTTCCACACGGCCCGGCCGGACCAGCTGCGCGCCCAGGTCGAGGAGAACCTGCGCCAGCTGGGCCTCGACCACCTCGACGTCGTCAACTACCGGATCGGCCAGGCCCTCGACCGCGGCACCGGGTCCCTGGCCGAAGGCTTCGGCGCGCTCGCCGAGCTACGCGAAGCCGGAATGATCCGCGAGCTGGGCATCTCCAACATCGGCCCGGAGCACCTCACCGAAGCCCTCGCCATCGCGCCGGTCGTCTGCGTCCAGAACCAGTACGGCCTGACCGCCCGCCGGGAGGACGACGAACTGGTCCGGCTCTGCGCCGAGCACGGCATCGCCTTCGTGCCGTTCTTCGCCGTGGCGAGCGGCTCGGCGGAGGAGACGCGGGTCGCCGAGGTCGCGCGCCGGCACGACGCCACCCCGGCGCAGGTCCGGCTGGCGTGGACCCTGCACCAGGGCCCGCACGTGCTCGCCATCCCCGGCACGGGAGATCTCGCGCACCTCGAGCAGAACGTCGCCGCGGCGACGTTGGAGCTCACCGAAGGGGACCTGAAAACACTCGACGGAGCCGCGTGATTCACCCGGAAGGTCTCGCTCGGGAATCGGCCGGGTGAACTGCGGCTGACCCCCCGGCGAACATGTCCTCCCCAGGTGTCGCGGTGCTCACGACAAGGCGGACAACGCTAGGCCGAAGGGCCACATCACGGCTTACGATCGGCCTTGTGACCACGCCTGTTTCACTCGCACTGGCCATCGGAGCTCTGGTGGCCGGTGCGGTGGCCGGCTACCTCGTCGCGCGGGCGCGGACCCGGCGGGAAGAGGCCCGGCCGCCGGGCCCGACCGTCGCGGAGCTCCTCGACCGGCTGGTCCGCTCCTCGCACAACGGTGTCGTCGTGCTCAACAAGTTCGGCGACATGGTCCTGCACAACCCGCGCGCCTACGAGCTGGGCCTGGTCAAGGTCAACCAGGCCGACTCGCGGGCCCGCAAGGCCGCCGAACAGGTCGCCGAGACCGACGAGCCGATGGAGATCGACCTTTCGCCCCTGGAGGCGCGCGGCCGCCAGCCGGAAGCGGTCCTCGGCCAGGTCCGGCCGCTCGGCGACGGCTTCACCGTCGTCGAGGCCGTCGACCACTCCGAGGCCATCCGGCTGGAGGCCGTGCGCCGCGACTTCGTCGCCAACGTCAGCCACGAGCTCAAGACCCCGGTCGGCGCGATCGCGCTGCTCACCGAGGCCGTGCTCGACGCCGCCGAGGACGTCGAAGAGGTCCGCCGCTTCGGCGGCAAGATCCTGCGCGAGTCCACCCGGCTCGGCCAGCTCGTCACCGAGCTGATCGCGCTGTCGCGGCTGCAGGGCGCCGAGCGGCTGCCCGACCTCAACGTCGTCGAGGTCGACGCGGTCGTCCGCGAGGCGCTCGGCCGCACCACGCTGTCGGCCGAGTCCGCCGACATCGCCATCACCACCGACGCGGCCAGCGGCCTGCTCGTCGAGGGCGACCGCACGCTGCTGGTCACCGCGCTGTCGAACCTGCTGGAGAACGCCGTCGCGTACTCGCCGGCCGGCAGCCCAGTGTCGATCTCGCGCAGGCTGGCCGACGGGATGATCGAGATCGCCGTCACCGACCGCGGCATCGGCATCGCCGAGGACGAGCAGCAGCGCGTCTTCGAGCGCTTCTACCGCGCCGACAAGGCCCGCTCCCGCGCCACCGGCGGCACCGGCCTCGGCCTGGCGATCGTCAAGCACGTCGCGGCCAACCACGGCGGCTCGGTCGGGCTGTGGAGCCGTCCCGGCACCGGCTCGACCTTCACCCTGCGCATCCCCGCGCACGTCCGGACCGACCCCGCGCCCGAACCGGCGTGGACGGCCGGGACGCAGACCTCGCCGGCACCGCGGCAGGAGAAGACCCCCGAGCGCACCCGGCTCGTGGTTACCGGGCAGGACAGCCCAGATCATGGAGGAAACCTGTGACCAGGGTTCTCATCGTCGAGGACGAGGAGTCGTTCGCCGACCCCCTCGCCTTCCTGCTGCGCAAGGAAGGGTTCACCGCGGCCGTGGCCGGCACCGGCCAGGCGGCGCTGGAGGAGTTCGACCGCAACGGCGCCGACATCGTGCTGCTCGACCTCATGCTGCCCGGGATGAGCGGCACCGACGTCTGCAAGCAGCTGCGCCAGCGCTCGGCCGTGCCGGTGATCATGGTGACCGCGCGTGACAGCGAGATCGACAAGGTCGTCGGCCTGGAACTCGGCGCGGACGACTACGTCACCAAGCCGTACTCGGCGCGGGAGCTCATCGCGCGGGTCCGCGCGGTGCTGCGCCGCGGCGGCGAGCCCGGCTCGGACGGCGAGCTGGCCCCGCTGGTGCTCTCGGCCGGCCCGGTCCGGATGGACGTCGAGCGGCATGTCGTGACCGTCGGCGGCGGCGAGGTCTCGCTCCCGCTCAAGGAGTTCGACCTGCTCGAGTACCTGCTCCGCAACGTGGGCCGGGTGCTCACCCGCGGCCAGCTCATCGACCGGGTGTGGGGCGCGGACTACGTCGGCGACACCAAGACGCTCGACGTCCACGTGAAGCGGCTGCGTTCGAAGATCGAGCCGGACCCGGGTTCGCCCCGGCACCTCGTGACGGTTCGTGGCCTCGGCTACAAGTTCGAGTCGTAACCCCACCCCAAGGCGTCACTTTCGTAGGGAAAGTGATCCGGAGACACCCTCTCCGCGTCACTTTCGCTATGAAAGTGACGTCTTGGCCGGACCGAGTGTTGTTGGTTACAAGTTCGAGACCTGACGCTGAGGCCGGTACGCTGGACCCCCGTGCGCCTAGGGGTACTCGACGTCGGTTCCAACACCGTCCACCTGCTCGTGGTCGACGCCCACCGTGGCGCCCACCCGACGCCGATGCATTCCGAAAAGTCCGTGCTCCGCCTGGCCGAGCAGATCACCCGTGGCGGCGACCTCAGCAAGGCCGGGGCCGACGAGCTGGTGCGGGCCGTCGTGTCGGCGAAGGAGGCGGCCGCCCGGCTCGGCTGCGAAGACGTGATGGCCTTCGCCACCTCCGCGGTCCGCGAAGCGAAGAACTCGGCGAAGGTGCTTGCCCGGGTGGCCGAAGAAACCGGCGTCGACCTGCAGGTCCTGTCCGGTGTCGATGAGGCCCGGCTGACCTTCCTCGCCGTCCGCCGCTGGTACGGCTGGTCGGCGGGCCGGCTGCTGGTGCTCGACATCGGCGGCGGCTCCCTCGAGGTCGCGATGGGCCACGACGAGGAGCCGGTGCTCGCCGAATCCCTGCCGCTGGGCGCCGGCCGCACCACGCGCACCCGCTTCCGGCACGACCCGCCGACGCGCTCGGAGCTCGTCGCGACATCGGCGTGGCTCGACGACCAGCTCACCGAGCTGGCGCGGAAGGTCACCAAGGTGGGTGATCCCGATCGTGTCGTGGCGACGTCGAAGACGTTCCGCTCCCTCGCCCGGCTGACCGGCGCCGCCCCCTCGGCGGCGGGCCCGCGCGTGCGACGTACGCTCACGGACACCGCATTGCGCCAGCTCCTGGCCTTCATCTCGCGGATGCCGTCGGCGGATCTGGCGCAGCTCGAAGGCGTCAGCTCGAGCCGAGCGCACCAGCTGGTGGCGGGCGCGCTCGTCGCGCAGGCCACGATGCGGGCCCTCGGATTGCCCGAACTCGAGATCTGCCCGTGGGCTCTGCGAGAGGGTGTCATCCTGCGGCGGCTGGACCATTCCAACGGCGAGGATGAGACTGGAGCCGCCCTCGTGGGGCGCTTCGGCGCACAGGAGGACCGGTGAAAGCACACGACTGGACTTCCCGGACGACAGTGTTTTCCCTAAAAGCACGGGCACGGTGAAGAGGAGATGGACATGCAAAGGTCGGCGTACAGCGCGCGCGGTGCCGCCGGTGTGCCGTCGGGGACCGCTTCGCCCGGTGCCGACGGTGACTTCCCGGTGCGCGCAGAGGATTACCAGGCATGACGGACCAGACCGGAGGCGACCAGCCGCAGAAGACCGTGGCTGAGCTGCTCGCCCAGCACGGTGCCCAGGTCGACGGCGTTCGCCGCCGGCGGCGGCGCGCGGCCGACGACGACGAACCCGCCACCCCCGAAGCTGCCACCGGCACGCACCGGCGGCCGGGCGTGAGCGACACCGGCCCGCAGGCGATCATCGACCGGGTGGCCGCCGAGGGCACGGCGCCGCCGCCCCCGTCGGCACCCACCGCCCGGCCCGCCGGACGGCGCCGCGCCGAGCCGCCGCCCGCGCCCCGCGCGGTTCCTCAGGACTCCCAGCCGCTGCCGCGCCAGGCGCCGCAGGACTCCCAGCCGCTGCCGCGGCCGGTGCCGCCGCCCCCGGCGCGGCCCGCGCCCGGTGGGCCCGAGTCCGGCCAGTACGCGCGCCCGGCGCCGCAGGAGTCGGGCCAGTTCGCCCGGCCGGCGCCGCCGGAGTCCGGGCAGTTCAAGCGTCCGCCGGAGTCGGCGCAGCTGCCGGTGCCGCCGCGGCCGCCGGACTCGGCCCAGCTGCCGGTGCCGCCGCGGGCCGCGCCCCGGCGTCAGCCGCCGCCCCAGCCGTCGCAGCAGCTGCCGACCCCGCCGCCGGCGGCCGAGGAGACCCGCGGGGCCGTCCCGCCGGTCCGGCGCCGCCCGGCGCCGCCGCAACCGTCACAGCAGCTTCCGGTTCCGCCGCCGCAGCCGTCGCAGCAGCTGCCGACGCCCCCGCCGCCCGCCGCGCCGCTGTCGGCCCGGCTCGACGGCCTCAACGGCACCCCGGACGCCGACATCGACGTGCCGCCGGGCCCGATGGCCAGCGGGTCCTTCGCGACGCCGCCGGCCGCACCCGGCCGCCCGCGCCGCGCTCCGTCGCGCCGCCCGGAGCCGAAGCCCGAGGCGCACACAGAGCAGTTCTCCGCGGTCAGCGACGAAGAGCCCCCGCCGCCCGCCGCGACGTCGAAGAAGTCGAAGAAGCCCGAGTCGCCGGCGGGGCTGGCGAACTGGCGCAAGCGACGGCAGAAGGAGCAGCTGGAGGACACCGAGATCGGCGTCATGCCGGCGGTGCCCACCGAAACCCCGGACGACGGCTACCCCGAGGACGACTTCGAGCCGGACGATTTCGCGCCGGAGAGCAGCGGCTACCAGGCCGCCTACGACGCGGGGCCGCCGACCGGCGCGTACCCGCCGCCGATGCCGTTCGCGCCCGCTGGCGCGCGGACCCCCGCGCCGGACGACCTCGAGCCCTACGAGCGCGAGTTCGCCGACGGCTACCCGGCGGACGGCCCGGACTTCGAGCAGGACGACTACGCCTACGAGCAGGGCGATGGCTACGAAGACGACGAGTACGACGACGTGCCGGAGCCGGCCGCCGAGCCGGCGGTGGCGGCTTCGCCCGGCAAGCAGTGGCTGGCGCTGGCCGGTCAGCTGGCGATGGGCGTCGTCGGCGGCGCCGGCGTCTGGCTCGGCTTCAACTGGCTGTGGGTGAACCTCCCGGCCGCCGCGCTGGTCGCGGCGCTGCTGGTGGTCGTCGCGCTGGTCTGGATCGTGCGGAAGATCCGCCGCGCCGAGGACCTGCAGACGACCGTGCTGGCGGTGCTGGTCGGCCTGGTGGTGACGGTGTCCCCGGCGGCCTTGCTGCTCGTCGGCCGCTGACGCGCTCGCGCGGCCGCTGCCGCCCGGGGTGAGGTGATCCGCGTCCCCCTACCGGCCCGGTGGCTCCGCGCACCCTCGGTGACGAGGCAGGATGGCGCGCGTGACAGACGAGAACCCGGTGCCGGTCGGCCTGAGCACGGCGTCGGTGTGGCCCCTCAAGGCCGGGGCCGCCTTCGAACTGGCCGCCGAGCTCGGCTACGACGGCGTCGAGGTGATGGTCTGGGCCGACCCGGTCAGCCAGGACATCACGGCGCTGCGGCGCTGGTCGCGCCGCACCGGGGTGCCGGTGCTGTCCGTGCACTCGCCGTCACTGTTGATCACCCAGCGGATCTGGTCGCCGGACCCCGTCGTGCGGCTGCGGATGTCCGTCGACGCCGCGCACGAGCTCGGCGCGCGCACCGTCGTGGTGCACCCGCCGTTCCGCTGGCAACGCCGGTACGGCGACGCCTTCGGTGATCTCGTCGACGAGCTGGAGGAGTCCAGCGGGATCGAAATCGCCGTCGAGAACATGTTCAAGGTCCGGCCGCCCGGCGGTTCGAAGAATTCGCGAGTCTCCGCGTTCCGGCCGTCGATCGACCCGACCGACGTCGGTTTCCGGCACTACACGCTCGACCTGTCCCACACGGCGGCGGCCCGGATGGACGCGCTGGCGCTCGCGCAGCGGATGGGCGAGGGCCTCACCCACCTCCATCTGGCCGACGGCACGGGCGTCCCGAAGGACGAACACCTGGTGCCCGGCCGGGGCGGCCAGCCGTGCGCCGAACTGCTCGAGAAGCTGGTCAGCGGCGGTTTCGCCGGGCAGATCGTGCTGGAGATCAACACCCGGCACGCCGTCAACGCGGCCGAGCGCGTCCGCGACCTCGCGGAGGCATTGCTGTTCGCGCGATTCCATCTCGGGCAATAGGCGCGCACTTTCCGGCCGGACACGACTACTCCCGCCTCCATTTCCCCCGGTCGAACACGTAAAGTTCCGGCTGTGAACCCGTTGCGCTCGTTGATCTCCGCCGATCCCGGTCATTATCCGAATTCCCCGATCGGGACGGGTACGGACGGGGCCGCGCGTTCGTGAGCGGATCGGACGGCACCGCCGTGTCCTTCGACACGGCGAGTGTGGCGCGGTCGCTGGGGGACGGCACCTTCACCGCGGTGCTGCGTGCGGAATGGGCCGTCGGCTCCCACCCGCACGGGGGTTTCCTGCTGGCCCTGCTGGCCAAGGCGGCGATCGCCGCCCTGCACGAGCGCGGGGAGCCGCACGCCGAGCCCCTCGTCGTCAGCGCGGAGTTCCTGCACGCGCCCGCGCTCGGCCCGGTGCTGCTGCGCACGGACGTCCGCAAGGTCGGGCGCCGGGCGACGGTCGTGGAGGTCCGGCTGGAGCAGCGCGGCCGCAGCTGCGTCGAGGCCAGGGTGACGACCGGGCGGCTGCCCATGCGACGCCCGGAGTGGACGGACGTGCCGTCGATGCCCGCCGAACCGTCGCCCGGCGCGCTCACCATGGCCGAGAGCACCGAAGGCCCGTTCAACCTGGCCAAGGGCTGCGACGTCCGGCTCGACCCGGCGACCGCGGGCTACCTGGCCGGGCGCACCGGCGAGCCGCCGCGGATGCGGCTGTGGGTCCGGCCGCGGCACGGCCTGGTCGACCCCTACTTCACGCTCCTCGCCTCCGACGTCAACCCGCCGGTGGTGATGAACCTCGGCCGGATCGGCTGGGCGCCCACGGTGCAGCTGACGGCGTTGCTGCGCACCCGCCCGGCCCCGGGCTGGCTGCGGGTCATCGTCGAATCCCGGTCGGTGCACGAGGCGTGGTTCGACTCCGACGCCACGGTCGTCGACGCGCAGGGCAGGCTGGTGTGCCAGGCCCGGCAGCTCGGGCTCGCCCCGGCACCGGGCGGCTGAGCGGCGTTTGGCACGCTTGACGCCATGACGGTCATCGCGGTGCTGGGTGCGGGCAAGATCGGCGAAGCGTTGCTTTCGGGGCTGCTGCACGGCGGCCACCAGCCGGGCGACCTCCTGTTCACCGAGCGGTACGCGGCGCGCGTCGAGGAGCTGACGACGCGTTACGGCGTCCGCGGCGTCGAGGTCGAGGAAGCGGCGAAGCGCGCCGACGTGCTGGTGGTGGCGGTGAAGCCGCAGGACATCGAGCCGGTGCTCGACGAGCTGGCGCCGCTGCTCGGGCCGTCGTCGCTCGTGGTGTCGCTGTGCGCGGGGCTGCCGACGTCGCTGTACGAGCGGCGGCTCGCTTCGGGGGTGCCCGTGGTGCGGGTCATGCCGAACACGCCGATGCTGGTCAACGAGGCCATGAGCGCCATCTCGGCGGGGCGATACGCGACCGCCGAGCACCTGGCGGTGGTGCGGGACCTGCTGTCCCACGTCGGCCGGGTCGTCGAGGTGCCGGAGGGGCAGCAGGACGCCGTCACGGCGTTGTCGGGATCCGGCCCGGCGTACTTCTTCTACCTGGTCGAGGCGATGATCGACGCCGGGATCCTGCTGGGCCTGCCGCGGGTGCTGGCCGGGCAGCTGATCATCCAGTCGGCCGTCGGCGCGGCGAAGATGCTCGCCGAGTCGGACGAGCACCCGGTGCTGCTGCGCGAGGCCGTGACGTCGCCGGCCGGGACGACCATCAACGCGATCCGCGAGCTGGAGAAGCATGGGGTCCGCGCGGCGATGCTGGCCGCCATCGAGGCGGCGCGGGACCGGTCCGTGGAGCTGGGCAAGGCCCACGAAGAGGACTAGGCCCTCGGCCTGGTGCTGGTGCCGCGGCTGCCGCTCGAGCCGAGCCCCTCCAGGTGGCTCCCGGATTCGCCGGAAAGGGCGATCGCGGCGGTCTTGCACGAGCGAGTTCCTGTGCGTTAGCGCTGGTAGGGGCCCATCTCGGTGACAGGCGTCGCATTAGTCCCACCAGTCCCGCTACTCTCGATAGAGCACGTGCGTGTCGATACCACAGGTGGGGAAGCCTCGTGGCGCGACACGTGTCGAAGGACGCGGTAAACATGTCGCCGAACAAGAAGGAGGACCTGCCCGCCGTCGGGCAAGTCCAGTTCCTGACAGTCGCCGAAGTGGCCACGCTGATGCGGGTCTCCAAGATGACCGTCTATCGTCTCGTCCACTCGGGTGAGCTACCCGCCGTCAGAGTCGGGAAGTCTTTCCGGGTGCCGGAGAAAGCAGTGCACGAGTATCTGCAGGGTGCCTACTACGACGTGGGCTGAACACCCCGGAGCTCCGGGCCGGGGGCTCCGCAACCCGGATCCCCCGAAAGGCCTGCTGAACCGGTCGCCGGGCACGCCGTGGCCAGCGGTGCGCAGTGCTCGCACAGTGCTACAGCGTGCCCCCCGACCGGCCCGCGAAGGGTCACGGGTAACCTAAAAGACCGCTCGTGCCTGTGCGCTCCACCCGTTGGACGCTGCGCCGGGCAGCGTGACCGACGACGACCTAAGGAGCGCCCATGGGCTCTGTGATCAAGAAGCGCCGCAAGCGCATGTCGAAGAAGAAGCACCGCAAGCTGCTGCGCCGCACGCGAGTGCAGCGCCGGAAGGCCGGCAAGTAAGTCTGCTTGTCCAAGCAAGCCGTGCGTAGTCGTGGCCCGTCCAGTCTCTGGGCGGGCCACGTCCATGTGGTGGGCCGGCTCCCCCCGTTCGAGTGAGGCGTTCGTCGCTTTCCGGGGAACAGCGGTTAATAGCACGTAAGACATCCCGGAGCTACCACTGAAGAGCGGTAACATCTCAAGGGCGTCCGCGCGATGCTTCCAGTGAGTGCAGGTTCGCGCAGCTCGGGTGATCGTCCACCCCACACGCCCTACGCCACAGGGAGTCGTATGCCGTCGAACATCGTGCTCGTCACCGGGGTCGCCGGGGAACTGGGCGGGAAACTGCTCGCCAGGCTGGGCAACAATCCCGATTTCGAACGCGTCATCGGCGTCGACACGGTCCCGCCGGACAAGACGGTGCTGCAACGCATGGGCCACGCGGAGTTCGTCCGCGCGGACATCCGGAACCCGCTGATCGCCAAGGTCATCAGCACCGCCAAGGTCGACACGGTGGTGCACGCGTCCTGCACCGCGCACCCGGCCGGGCCGGGCCGCCGCACGGCGATCAAGGAAGTCAACGTCATCGGCACGATGCGGCTGCTCGCGGCCTGCCAGCGGTCCCCGCTGGTGCGCAAGCTGGTGGTCAAGTCGACCGCGGCGGTCTACGGCGCCGACGCCCGCTCGCAGGCGGTGTTCACCGAGGACTCCGAGCTCATCCCGACGTCGACCAGCGGATACGCGAAGGACGCCGTCGAGATGGAGGGGTACGTGCGCGGTCTGATGCGCCGCCGCCCCGACATCACCACGACGCTGTTCCGGTTCGCGAACATCATCGGGCCGTCGACCGACACCGTCCTTTCCCGCTACTTCGCGCTGCCGGTGGTGCCGACGGTCTTCGGCTACGACGCGCGCATCCAGCTGCTCCATTCGTCCGACGCCCTGGCCGTGCTGGAACGCGCGACCCTGAACGACAAGCCCGGCGTCTTTAACGTCGGCTCGGAAGGGGTACTCACCCTTTCGCAGGCGATCCGGCGAGCCGGCCGGGTCGAGCTGCCGATGCCGCGGAGCGTGGTGCCGTCGGTGGGGAAGGTCCTGCGCGGTGCCCGCGTGGTCGACTTCTCCGCCGACCAGGTCCGGCTGTTGAACTTCGGCCGGGTCGTCGACATCACCAAGCTGAAGCACGACTTCGGGTACACCCCACGGTGGACCACGCGCGAGGCGTTCGACGACTACATCGTCGGACGCGGGCTCCGGCCGGTGCTCGACGGCGGCAAGCTGGCGGGCCTGGCCGGCAAGGTGCTCGTCGCCGCGGCGACCGGGCAGAGCCGGTGACCAGGCTTTCGGGGGATCCGGGTGGCGGAATCCCCGGCCAGGGGCGAAGCTCCAGTTGACCTCCGGTTGAGACAGCAGACCCTACGACTTGGACGACTTCGAAAGCGAGGCGGAGACTGTGGGCGGTGCCGAGGCGCAGGTCATCCCCCTGCACGGGCCGGGCCGGGAGAAGCCGGAAGCGGTGAGGGCGGAGCAGGACCTGCGCGAAGTCGAAGTGGCCCGCGAGGCCGAAGCCCAGCCGGCCGCCCCGGTCGTCGCCTTCCCGGGCGCCGACCAGCCGGCACAGGCCCCCGACATCCTCTCGGACGCGGCCCGCTCGGCGCTCGGCTTCCTCCGCGACCGGCTGACGGGTGACTACACCGTCGACGAGTTCGGCTTCGACGCCGAGCTGACCGACGCGGTGTTCCTCCCGCCGCTGCGCGCGCTGTACAAGAAGTGGTTCCGCGTCGACACGTTCGGCGTCGAGAACCTGCCGGCCTCGGGTGGCGCGCTGCTGGTGTCCAACCACTCGGGCACGCTGCCGCTGGACTCCCTGATGACGGCGGTGGCGGTGCACGACGAGACCGGCGGCCGTCACCTGCGCGGCCTCGGCGCCGACCTGGTGTTCCAGGTGCCGCTGGTGGGGTCGTTCGCCCGCAAGTCCGGGCAGACGCTGGCCTGCAACGCGGACGCGGAACGCCTGCTGCGCAAGGGGGAGCTGGTCGGCGTGTGGCCGGAGGGCTTCAAGGGCGTCGGCAAGCCGTTCTCGTCCCGCTACAAGCTGCAGCGCTTCGGCCGCGGCGGCTTCGTGTCGGCCGCGCTGCGCTCGGGCGTGCCGATCATCCCGGTGTCGGTCATCGGCGCCGAGGAGATCTACCCGAAGATCGGCGACATCAAGGTGCTGGCCCGCATGTTCGGGCTCCCGTACTTCCCGGTGACGCCGTTCTTCCCGCTGCTGGGCCCGCTGGGCGCGATCCCGCTCCCGACGAAGTGGAGCATCGAGTTCGGCGAGCCGATCGCGACGGATTCGTACGGCCCCGAAGCCGTGGAGGACCCGATGCTGGTGTTCCAGCTGACGGACCAGGTGCGGGAGTCGATCCAGCAGACGCTCTACCAGCGGCTTTCGCAGCGGAAGTCGGTCTTCCGCGGCTGAGGCCGTCCTTGGCGCTCAGCGGCGGCGGTAAGCCATGCCGGCCGCCACCGCACCCGCCAGCGCTCCGGCCCCGAGCACCGACGGCACCCCGATCTTCGCCGCCTTGCGGCCCGTCCGGAAGTCGCGGATCTCCCAGCCGCGGGCCCTGGCCACGTCGCGCAGCCCGCCGTCCGGGTTGACCGCCACCGCCGTGCCCACGGCCGACAGCATCGGGACGTCGTTGGCCGAGTCGGAGTACGCCGTGCAGCGCTTCAGGTTGAGGCCCTCCCGGGACGCCAGCGCCCGCACCGCGTGGGCCTTCGCGCGGCCGTGGAGCAGGTCACCGACCAGTCGGCCGGTGTAGACGCCGTCGCGGGTCTCCGCCACCGTGCCGAGGGCTCCCGTGAGCCCGAGCCGCCGCGAGATGATCGCCGCCAGCTCGATCGGGGTCGCCGTCACCAGCCAGACGCGCTGGCCCGCGTCCAGGTGCATCTGGGCCAGCGAGCGCGTGCCGGACCAGATCTTGTCGGCCATCAGCTCGTCGTAGATCTCTTCGCTGATCGACGTCAGCTCCGCCACCGTGCGACCGGCCACAAAGGACAGTGCGCGCTCGCGGTGGGTCTTGATGTCCTCTTTGTTCTCGCGGCCGCCGAGCCGGAACTTGATCTGGCCCCAGACGAACCCGGCCAGGTCCGCCGACGTGAAGAACTTCCGCGCCGCCAGCCCGCGGGCGAAGTAGAAGATCGACGCGCCCATCATCATCGTGTTGTCGACGTCGAAGAAGGCGGCGGCGGTGAGGTCCGGCGGCGCGGGCGGGACGGGCGGCTCGGCGGCTTCGGAAACCACTCGGGCGTGGGCGGCCTCGGCCGACGCCTCGCCCGCGAGCGCGGCGAGCCGTTCCAGCTCCTGACTCTTATCCCTGCCACGCCAAGCTGACACGCACACCGCCTCCACGTCTGCCCACGTCTGGCCACGTTCCTGCGAACGTCCGGGTCCTTCGCACAGGGTAGCGAGCCGCCCACGAGGTCGTCGCAGGTGTGGGCGGGACCTCAGCCGATCACGATCGGTGGCAAGCCGGGCAGCAACGGCGGGATCGAAACCAGCGGCGGTGGCGGCGTGGCCGACGTCGCCGGCGGGCCCGGGGGCGTCGTCGGCGTCTGGCCGTACACCGGTGGTGGGACGACTCCGCCGGTCGGCACCGGGATGCCCGGGGTCGCCGTCGCGTCCGAAGCGGGCAGCTGGGTCGCCGTCGGCGTCGGTGCCGTGCTCTCTCCCGAATCCGGCCCTGTCGGCCCTGACGGCTCGGCCGGCCCCGGCGACGGGACGCCGGCCTGCGGCGCCACGGACCGCTCCGTGCACTCGCCGGTCGCCGGGAGCGGGCCCAGTTCGTCCGACGCGCCGGTGGTGATCTGGTAGCAGCTCATCCGCGCCACCAGCCCGCTCGTGCGGTCCTGGACCTTGGCGAGCAGGTCGCGCGCGTCGCCGAACACCGGGGCCGCGTCCGCCGGGAGCGCGGCCTGCCGGGAAGCCAGCCGCGCCGCCTGGTTCCGCGCCCACAGCCGGACGTCGGACAGTGCCTGCGTCCCGCCGCCGTCGGTGGTGGCCACGGTCGCCATCTGGGCGACGCCGGCCTTCAGGTCGGCGGCGAAGTCGTCGTAGGCGGTGCGGTAGTCACGCTCGCTCGCGTCTTGCCCGGCCAGCTCGCCGAGCTCGGTGATCCGGTTGGTGGCGAACTCGAGGTGCTTCCGCGCCTTCGCCTGGTCGCCGAACGTCAGGCCCAGCGCCGTCGACTCACCGGCCCGCTTCACGCCGTACAGCGCGTCACCCGGCAATGCGCTCCGGGAGAGCACGAGGGTCAGGCCGGAGAGGACGAGGACCAGGAAGAGCGCGGCGGCCACCAGGTCGGCGGTCCGCGGCCGCCACCTCCGACGTGGGGTGGTGGCCGCCGCCGTCTCGAGGCGCCCCGCGATCTCCGCGTGGATCCGCTGCCGCGTCTCCAGATCCGGGGCCCCGGCCGCGCCCAGCTCGCGCAGCGCGCCGACGAGGGCCAGTTCGTCGGCGAACTCGCCGTCCCGGCGTACCGGGGACGGTTCCAGGGCACGCGCGAACCGCTCGATCTCGGCTCGCTCACGCGCAAACCTCACGGCGCTGCTCCATCTCGGGCCTTGGCCGGTCCTGACACCGGTCTGGCTGGATTAACGATCCGGAAGCCGTCAGGGTTACCGGTTTCTGTCAATGAGCAGAAAAGTGACCCGTTTCAGCGCAGCCCGGTCGGCAAGAGTTGTGCCAGACGGCGTACCGCGCGGTGCTGCAACGCCTTGATGGCTCCCTCGTTGCGGTTCATGATCTCGGCCGTCTCCGCCACGGACAGGCCCTGCAGGAACCGCAGCACGATGCATTCCCGCTGGTCGTCGCCCAGTTCCGCGACGCAGCGCAACAGCTCGGCGCGGGTGGCGCGGCTGATCGCCTCCTGCTCCGGGCCCACCTGCGCGGTGGCGCCGACGCTGAACGGCGCCGACCGAGGCTCGGTGACCTCGTCGGTGACCACCTCGAGCTTGAACCGGCTCGACTTCACGTGGTCGAGCACGAGGTTGCGGGCAATGGTGACGAACCAGGCGCCGACGTCACGTCCCTGGTAGCTCACGGACGTGATCCGCCGGAGCGCGCGCAGGAACGTTTCGCTGGTGACGTCTTCGGCGAGGTCGCGGTCGCCGAGCCGGAACAGCACGTAGCGGTAGACGACGTCGACGTAGCGGTCGTAGAGGCGGCCGAAGGCGGACGTGTCGCCGTCCTGCGCGGCGCGCACCAGCTCCCAGGCCTCGGCCTTCGCCGCTTCGGCGTGCTCGTCGTCGGCCGCCTGCCTGCTCACCGGCACGGCGGTCGATCGCCCGAACACGCGCTCGGCGAACATCAGGACGGGCCCGCGGCTGAGGGCGATCGGGACGGTCATCGGGCGGCACCTCCGGCGGCGGCTTCGACCCAGTGGGTCACGGTACCCCCGGAATTCGGACGAGCGGGGCCCTGCCGGCTCGCGTGCCCCACGACCTCGTGGGCAGGCAAGTTCGTCACGGCGACTCCCTCTCTCCGGTCACGGGCGGTGATCAACACCATCCCGCGACGCAGTGCAGCATACGTGTAGTTACCGCTAAGTAGGTAGTGGCTCCGGGGGTTGCGAAGGGTGGACGCTCGCGGTCGTCACGCATGACGGCGCTCCAAATGACAGACTTGCAACGGTTGGCCGGGCGAGGAGAGGTGGGCCGCGGGTGAGAGCCGGAGAGGCAACGCAGCAAGGGGTCGGCGGGCTGCTCACACGGGCCGCGGCCACGTGGCCGGACCACCCGGCCGTGCGCGAGACCGGCACCGGCCGGGGCCTGACCTACCGCCGGGTCGAGGCCGCCGCCCAGGCCCAGGCCGGGCGGCTGGCGGACGCCGGTGTCGAGCCCGGCGACCGCGTCGCGCTGCGGCTGCCGACGTCGGTGGACTTCGTGGTCGCCTTCTTCGGCGCGCTGCGCGCCGGGGCGATCGTGGTGCCGCTGTCGCCGCAGGCCCCCGGACCCGAACTCGAAAAGCTGCTGAAGCACAGCGGTGCCAAGGTGGTCGTCCAGCGCGACGAGGACGAGGTCCTGCCGGCGGGCGTGAGCGGCCTCACCCCGGTGACCGACGCCTCACCCGCCACTTTCCCTATGAAAGATGCGTCGCCTCACGCGGACTTTACAACCGAGGCCGGCCGGGCCGGTGAGGACATCGCGGTCATTTCGTACACCTCCGGCACCACCGGCCCGCCGCGCGGGGTGATGCTGTCGCACCGCGCTCTGCTGGCGAACCTGGCGCAGCTGAGCGGCATCGAGGGCGTCCTCGACCACGACGACCGCGTGCTGCTCACCATCCCGCTGTTCCACGTCTACGGCCTCGGGCCCGGGCTCCTGCTGGCCACGGCCGTCGGCGCGACCGCGATCCTGTCGGAGCGCTTCGAAGCCCAGCGCACGCTGGACGACTGCGCCGAATACGGCGTCACCTCCATCACCGGCGTCCCGACGATGTACGGCGAGTTCGCCGCGCTCGGCGCCGAGGAGCTCGTCCGCGGGCTGGCCACCGTGCGGCGGATGACGTCCGGCGCCGCGCCGCTGCACCCGAAGGTGCTGACCGCGCTCCGCGAGGCCACCGGCCTCGACGTCTACGAGGGCTACGGCCTCACCGAATGTGCGCCGGTGGTGACGTCGACGCTGGTCACCGGCTACCCGAAGCCGGGCTCGGTCGGCCGCCCGCTGCCCGGGATCGAGCTGCGGCTGGTGGACAGCGACGGCAGCGACCAGGCCGTGCCGCTCGACCCCGACGACGTCGACGACGTCTTCGAGGCCGAAGGCGAGACCGGGCTGGTGTCGATCCGCGGCGCGAACCTCTTCTCCGGTTACTGGCCCGACGGCGACCACGGGCCCGACGACGAGGGCTGGTTCCGCACCGGCGACGTCGGCTACCTCGACACCGACGGCGACCTGCACCTGGTCGACCGGGCCAACGACCTGATCATCGTCAACGGCTTCAACGTCTTCCCGCGCGAGGTCGAGGAGGTCATCGGGCAGCTGCCCGAGGTGGCCGAGGCCGCGGTCGTCGGAGTCGTCGACGAGCGGAGCGGTGAGGCGGTGAAGGCGTTCGTCGTGCCGGCGACCGGGGCGGCGCTGTCCGAGCAGCAGGTCGTCGCCCACTGCGCGGCCCACCTGGCCGGGTACAAGGTGCCGCACGCGGTGGAGTTCGCCGAGTCGCTGCCGCACTCGGCCACCGGGAAGCTGCGCCGCCTGCGGCTGCGGTAGGAAGGACGGCATGGCGCACGAAGTGACGGTGATGAGCCGGGCCGGCTGCCACCTCTGCGAGGTCGCGGAGGCCGACGTCGCGCGGATCTGCGGCGAGCTCGGCGTCGGGTGGTCGGCCGAAGACGTCGACACCGACCCGGAGTGGCGGGCGGAGTACGGCGACCGCGTCCCGGTGATCCTGGTCGACGGCGCCGAGCACGGCTACTGGCGGGTGGAAGAGGACCGGCTCCGGCGCGCGCTGGCCTGAGCCGTAACACGTCCGTAAGCCACAACGGGCAGCCGGGACGGCCGGGGGCTCCGAAGATGGAGACGTGAGCACTCTGCAGGACGCGCCGCCCGAGACACGACGGCTTTCGCTCCCGGTCGCGACGCTGATCGGGCTTCTCGCGCTGGCCGCCGCCCTCGGTGCCGGGCACCTGGTCGCGGGCTTCGTCGGCTACACGGCCTCGCCGTTCATCGCGGTGGCCAACTACGTCGTCGACCACAGCCCCACCGGCATCGTGAAGTGGGCCGAGCGGACGCTGGGCACCTGGGACAAGCCGGTGCTGAAGCTCGGGCTCGCCGTCGTGCTGGTCCTGTTCGCGCTGCTGGCCGGGCAGCTCTCGCGCCGGACCCCGAGGGCCGGGCAGGTGCTGGTCGTCCTGCTCGGCGCCGCCGGTGTCGCGGCCGTGTACGCGCGCAGCGACCTCGGCCAGGTCTCGCTGCTCGCGCCGGTCGCCGCACTGGCCGCCGGGCTCGCGGTGTTCACCTTCCTGCACCGGATCGCGCTGCCGCCGGAGCCGGCCGGGGACGAGCGGGGCTTCGATCGCCGCAAGTTCCTGCGCGCCGGGGTCGGCGTCGCCGCGGGGTCGGGGATCGCGGCCGTCGCCGGGCAGGTCGCCGGGACCGGCGCGGACGCCGAAGGCTCCCGCGCGGCCGTCGGGCCGCTCGTCCCCGCGCGCACCGCGCCGCCGCTGCCCGCGGACGCCGACTTCGCGAAGCTCGGCTCGCCGCCGTTCATCACGCGGAACCCGGACTTCTACCGCATCGACACCGCGCTGGTCGTGCCACAGCTCCGCACCGAGGACTGGAACCTCCGCATCCACGGCATGGTCGACCGCGAGGTGACCTTCTCCTACGCCGACATCCGTAACCGGCCGCTCGTCGAGCGCCGGGTGACGCTGACCTGCGTCTCCAACGAGGTCGGCGGGCCGCTGATCTCGAACGCGGCCTTCATCGGCGTCGACCTCGCCGACCTGCTCGGCGAAGCCGGCGTGCAGGCCGGCGCCGAGCAGATGTTCGCGACCAGCGTCGACGGCTGGACGTGCGGCACCCCGGCGAAGGTCGCGCTCGACCCGGCCCGCGGCGCGATGCTGGCGATCGGCATGAACGGCGAACCGCTGCCGGTCGAGCACGGCTTCCCGGCACGGATCGTCATCCCCGGCCTGTACGGCTACGTCTCGGCGACGAAGTGGGTCACGGACCTCGAATTCACCAGGTGGGACGCCCGGCAGGCGTACTGGCTCGGCCGCGGCTGGGCTGAGCAGGCGCCGATCAAGACCGAGTCCCGGATCGACACCCCGAGCGGGTTCGCCAAAGTCACCGCGGGCAAGGTCCGGCTGGCCGGCACGGCGTGGGCGCAGCACACCGGCATCGCGAAGGTCGAGGTCCGGCTGGACCAGGGGGAGTGGCGGCAGGCCACGCTCTCGGCCGAGGTGAGCAAGGACACCTGGCGGATGTGGTGGCTCGAGCTCGACGTGCCGGCGGGCACGCACCAGGCGTTCGTCCGGGCCACCGATTCCGGCGGTTACACCCAGACCGAAAACCGCGCGGACCCGGTGCCCGACGGCGCCACCGGCTGGCACTCGGTCACCCTCGACGCCCACTGAGCCGCCTCGCCAGGAGCCGTCGGCAGGGCGCCCGCCGACCAGTGCGCCGGAGCCGCTCACCGAGCCAGGTGGCCCGCTCGCCGCGTGGGCAAGCGCCGCCACCGGGGCGGCATTCGATCACCCGCCACGCACGCCTGGCCCGGAAGTGCCTGGCGGACAAGGATTCTGACGCGGTGTCGTGATCTCCGGCGCGTTCGCACGGGTCGGGAACCGCCTCCGACCAGTGACTTTGTGCGCGCGTTCACAAGTGGTCTACCGTAGGGCCATCGCCCGGGACGGGCCGGTATCGAACCGGACTCCGGGGCCTGGGTCAAGACACAGTTCCGAATGGCGATGGCCGCCAGACGTGCACAGCGGGTAGGAGACGACGGCGTGGTGACAGAGCGGGGGAGGCGCGACGCGGCGGACTCCCCGGGCCGGGTGCCGCGGCGGCCCCGCCGTCCGGCCGGCCCCGACGCCGACAACGCTCCCACCGCCGAAATGCCCGCGGTCCCCGCGGGTGAGCCGGGCCGCGGTGCCGCCAATGGGGATGCCCCCGAGGCTGTCCGGGCGAAGCAGATTCCCGAGGCCGCCGTCGCCCGGCTCGCCGTCTATCTCCGTGTTTTGTCCGGAATGTCCGAACAGGGCGCCACGACGGTGTCGAGCGAAGAGCTTTCGCAGGCCGCCGGCGTCAATTCCGCCAAACTGCGCAAAGACCTCTCCTACCTGGGCTCCTACGGCACCCGCGGCGTCGGCTACGAGGTCAGCGTCCTGGTCAGCCAGATCGAACGCATCCTCGGCCTGACCCGGCAGCACAAGGTCGCCGTGGTCGGGATCGGCAACCTGGGCCACGCACTGGCCAACTACGGCGGCTTCCCGGGGCGCGGTTTCCCGGTGGAAGCGCTGTTCGACCTGGACCCGGACCTGATCGGCGTGCCGGTCGGCGGCCTCCCGGTGTCGCACATGGACGACATCCCCCGGATCTGCGCCGAGCGCGGTATTTCCATCGGGGTGATCGCCACCCCGCCCACCGCTGCGCAGTCGGTGTGTGACCGGCTCGTCGCAGGCGGTGTCCAGTGCATCCTCAACTTCGCCCCGGTCGTGCTGCAGGTTCCTGCTCACATCGAGGTCCGCAAAGTGGATTTGGCCGTCGAGCTGCAGATACTCTCGTTCCATGTGGCCCGTCGAGCGGATGACGCCGCAGGCAATCAGGGCAATTCCGGATTACCCGCCGGTGGGTCGCCGTCCGACAATGGCAAGAACGGACGGAACGGCACGGGTCCGGACGGCGGACGGGAAATGGTGGTGCGCTCATGAGCGTGTTGGCGGTCGGTCTCTCGCATCGCAGTGCGGAGCTGAGCACGCTGGAGCGTGTCGCGGTGCCGGCGCCCGAGGTGGGCAAAGTGCTGCACGAGCTGCAGCAGGCCGAGCACATCGACGAGGTCATGCTCGTCTCGACCTGCAACCGGATCGAGGTCTACGCGGTCGTCGAGACCTTCCACGGCGGCCTCAACGACGTCTCCGAAGTCCTGGCCCGCCAGGCCGGGATGGAACCGGCTGAGCTCTACGACAGCCTGTACGTGCACTACGCCGGCGCGGCGGTCGAGCACCTCTTCTCGGTCACCTCGGGCCTGGACTCGATGGTCGTCGGCGAGACGCAGATCCTCGGCCAGGTCCGCTCCGCCTACGCCACCGCGCGCGACGTCGGCACTGTCGGCCGCACGCTGCACGAGCTGATCCAGACGACGCTGCGCGTCGGCAAGCGCGTGCACACCGAGACCGGCCTCGACGCCCTCGGCGCGTCGGTCGTGTCCGAGGCGCTCGCCGCGGCCGGGGACGTCACCGGCAAGCACGCCGTCATCGTCGGCGCCGGTTCGATGGGCGCGCTGAGCGCGTCGCAGCTGCGCAAGGCCGGGATCGGCGAGATCACCGTGGCCAACCGCACCGACGCCCGCGCCCGCCGGCTCGCCGCGAACGTCACCGAGCAGGGCGTGCCGGCCCGCGCGGTCCCGCTGTCCGGCGTCGCCGAAGCCGTTCGCGACGCCGACATCGTGATCTGCTGCACCGGCGCGCAGGACGCCGTCTTCGGCCCCGGCCAGGTGCTGCCGCGCGGCGGCCGGGCGCTGGTCGTCTGCGACCTCGGCCTGCCCCGGGACGTCGACCCGGCGGTCGGCGAGCTGACGGACGTCCGGGTCGTCGACCTGGCCACCATCCAGCGCCGGATGCGCGACGCCGGGACACCGACCACCGAGCGCCAGACCGCCAAGGCGACCGGGATCGTCCTCGACGAGGTGCGCGACTACCTCGCCGGGCAGCGCAGCGCCGAGGTGACGCCGACGGTGACCGCGCTGCGCCGCCGCGCGGCCGAAGTCGTCGACGCCGAGCTGCTCCGGCTGGACAACCGCCTGCCCGAACTGGACGGCGCCGTCCGCGAGGAGGTCGGCCGCACGGTCCGCCGGGTGGTCGACAAGCTGCTGCACGCGCCGACGGTGCGGGTCAAGCAGCTGGCCGCCGAGACGGCCGAAACCGACTACGCGAACGCGTTGCGAGAACTGTTCTGCCTCGACCCGCAGGCGCCCGCCGCGGTGGCGAGCCCCAAGCCCCCACCGGAGAAGAAGTAGTAGTGACCAGAGTCATTCGCATGGGTACGCGCGGTTCGAAGCTCGCGCTCGCCCAGACCGGGACCATCGCCGACGCCCTGCGCGCCACCGGTGTCGAGGTCGAGATCGTCAAGGTGACCACTCCCGGTGACCAGTCCTCCGCGCCGATTCCCACGATCGGGGTCGGCGTGTTCACGTCGGCGTTGCGGGAAGCCTTGCGGCGCAACGAGGTCGACGTCATCGTCCACTCGTACAAGGATCTGCCGACCGCACCCGAGCCGGGCATCACGCTGGCCGCCGTGCCGCCGCGCGAGGACCCGCGGGACGCGCTGATCGCGCGTGACGGACTGACGCTGGGCGAGCTGCCGCCCGGCTCCACCGTCGGCACCGGCTCGCCGCGGCGCACCGCGCAGCTGCGCGCGCTGGGCCTCGGTTTGGAAATCGTGCCGATTCGCGGCAATATCGACACCCGCATGCGCAAGGTCAGCGACGGCGAGCTCGATGCCGTGGTGCTCGCGCGTGCCGGACTGGCCAGGATCGGACTGGCCGAGGCGATCACCGAGACCCTCGACCCGATCCAGATGCTGCCCGCGCCCGCGCAGGGCGCGCTGGCGGTGGAGTGCCGGGCCGCCGACGTGGACATCGAGCAGCTGCTCGGATCCACAGTGGACGACGAGGGCACGCGGGCCGCGGTGACGGCCGAGCGGGCCCTGCTGGCCGCGCTCGAGGCGGGGTGCAGCGCGCCGGTGGGCGCGCTCGCCGAGATCGTCGAAGATTTCGACGCCGAGGGCAAGGTCGTCGAACGGATCTCGTTGCGCGGCACCGCCGCGGTCGACGGCGAGAACGGCGCGGTGGACATGGTCCGGGCCTCCGCGCTCGCCGACAAGCACCAGGCCGCCCAGCTGGGCAAGGACCTGGCCGCCGAGCTGCTGGACCTCGGAGCCGGAGCACTCTCCGGCACCGCGCAGTAGCGCTCTGCCGAGCGCTTCAAAGGACGTAGGAGACCTGTGGCCGGGCGATCGTGCCCGGCCGCCGCAAGAGGAGAAACGCACAGATGACCCCCGCGCGAAAGACCACCGGGCGCGTAGCGTTCGTGGGCTCCGGGCCCGGCGACGCCGGCCTGCTCACGGTCCGTGCCCAGGAACTGCTGGCCAAGGCCGAGGTCGTGGTGACCGATCCGGACGTGCCGCAGGCCGTGCTGGCCATGGCCGCCGAAGGCGCCGAGGTCCGGCCCGCCGTCGGCGAGGCCTCCGAGGTCGCCAAGGACCTCACCGGCGAGGCCAAGGCCGGCCGGCTGGTGCTGCGCCTGGTGGCGGGCGACCCGCTGACCACCCCGGCCGTGGTGGCCGAGGTCCAGGCGGTCGCGCGCACCAGCGCCGTGTTCGACGTGATCCCGGGGGTCTCCCCGGGCGCGGCCGTCCCGGCGTACGCGGGCGTCGCGCTGGGCGGCACGCACGTCGAGGTCGACGTCCGCGGTGACGTCGACTGGGCGGCGCTGGCCGCCGCACCCGGGCCGCTGGTGCTGCACGCGACGTCGGCGCACCTGGCCGAAGCCGCTTCGGCGCTCACCGGCAACGGCCTGCCGGCGTCGACGCCGGTCGCGGTCACCGCGAACGGCACCATCAACACCCAGCGCACCCTCGACACCACGCTCGAGAAGGTCGCCAACGACGCGGGCGAGCTCGTCGGGCCGCTGATCGTCACGATCGGCCAGGCCGCCGGGCAGCGGTCGAAGCTGTCGTGGTGGGAGTCGCGGGCGCTGTACGGCTGGAAGGTCCTGGTGCCGCGCACCAAGGAGCAGGCAGGCGAGATGGCCGAGCGCCTGCGCGGCCACGGCGCGACGTCGCACGAGGTGCCGACCATCTCGGTCGAGCCGCCCCGCAGCCCGGCGCAGATGGAGCGTTCGGTCAAGGGCCTGGTCGACGGCCGTTACCAGTGGATCGTCTTCACTTCGACCAACGCGGTGCGCGCGGTGTGGGAGAAGTTCGAGGAGTTCGGCCTGGACGCCCGCGCGTTCTCCGGCGTGAAGATCGCCTGCGTCGGCCACGCGACGGCGGCGAAGGTGCGCTCGTTCGGCATCATCCCGGAGCTGGTCCCCTCGGGTGAGCAGTCTTCCGAGGGTCTGCTGGCCGAGTTCCCGCCGTACGACGACGTGCTCGACCCGGTCGACCGCGTGCTGCTCCCGCGGGCGGACATCGCCACCGAGACGCTGTCGGCGGGCCTGCGCGAGCGCGGCTGGGAGATCGACGACGTGACGGCCTACCGGACCGTCCGGGCCGCCCCGCCGCCCGCCGAGACCCGCGAGATGATCAAGACCGGCGGCTTCGACGCGGTCTGCTTCACCTCGTCTTCGACCGTGCGGAACCTGGTCGGCATCGCCGGCAAGCCGCACACCCGCACGCTGGTCGCGTGCATCGGCCCGAAGACCGCCGAGACCGCGGTGGAGTTCGGGCTCCGGGTCGACGTCCAGCCGGAGAAGGCGGACGTCCCGCACCTGGTGGACGCGCTGGCCGAGCACGCGGCGCGGTTGCGCGCCGAGGGCGCGCTGCCGCCGCCGCGCAAGGCGAAGCGGGCACGCCGCTCCTGAAGTTCTGCATGACGAAGGCCGCCCCGGTTCGCCGGGGCGGCCTTCGCTCTGCCCTGGGCCAAGCGCCCCCAATGTGGCGTTGGGTGCGTTGGGTGCACCCAATGTGGCGTTCGGTGCGTTGGATGGGGGCGCTTTGGTCTCGCGTCTCGGGGCCGGTCGGCCGCTGAGCACCCTTGCGGAACCTGGGGCGAAGCGTGCGGAGTAACTTTGTAGGGGTGTTCCCCGAGCATCGTCCCCGCAGGCTTCGCACCACCCCGGCCATGCGCAGGCTGGTAGGTGAGACGACACTGCGGCCACGCCAGCTGATCCTCCCGATGTTCGTCGGCGAAGGGCTCGATCAGCCCCGGCCGATCGCGAGCATGCCGGGCGTCGTGCAGCACACCCGGGACACCCTGCGGAAGGCCGCCGTCGACGCGGTCAACGCCGGGGTCGGCGGGCTCATGCTGTTCGGCATCCCGACCACGCGCGACGCCGAGGGCTCCGGCGCCGTCGACGAAAACGGCATCCTCAACGTCGCCCTGCGCGACCTGCGGCACGAGCTGGGCGACAGCACCGTGCTGATGGCCGACACCTGCCTCGACGAGTTCACCGACCACGGCCACTGCGGCGTCCTGGACGCCGACGGCGCGGTCGACAACGACGCGACCCTGCGCGTGTACGCCCAGATGGCCGTCGCGCAGGTCGAGGCCGGGGCACACGTGCTCGGGCCCAGCGGGATGATGGACGGCCAGATCGGCGTCATCCGCCGCGCGCTCGACGAGGTCGGGCACAAGGAGACGGCGATCCTCGCGTACGCCGCCAAGTACGCCAGCTCGTTCTACGGCCCCTTCCGCGAGGCCATCGACTCGCAGCTCAAGGGCGATCGCAAGACCTACCAGCAGGACCCGGGCAACGCCCGTGAGGCGCTGCGCGAGATCGAGCTCGACCTCGCCGAGGGCGCGGACATGATCATGGTCAAGCCGGCGCTGTCCTACCTGGACGTCATCAAGGCGGCCGCGGACATCTCCCCGGTGCCGGTGGCGGCGTACAACATCTCGGGCGAGTACGCGATGGTCGAGGCCGCCGCGGCGAACGGCTGGTTGGACCGCGAGCGGACCATCCTCGAGGTGCTCACTTCGATCCGCCGCGCCGGCGCCGACATGATCCTCACCTACTGGGCCGCCGAAGCCGCTGCCTGGCTGGACTAGCGGCTAGAGTCCTCGCGTGGCCGACGAGTACGACAAAGACACCGAAGACCTCGCGGGTCTCACCGACGACGAGCGCCGCAAGCTGGGCCGCTCGCCGGACCCGCTGCCGCCGGGCGAGCGCGCGCCGAAGGCGACCCCGCCGCGCCCGGTGGCCGTGTCGTTCTGGCTGTGGCTCGCCGGCGGCGCGGTGCTGGTCCTCAGCTACGTCCAGCTGCTGACCAGCAAGTCCGCCCTGGTCAACCAGATCGTCACGGCGTCCGCCGACCCGAAGGTCACGCCCGAGAGCATCACGGCGGGCGTCACGGCGCTGCTGTGGTACCTGCTCGGCGGCGCGATCGTGTTCGTCCTGCTGTTCCTGCTCTTCGCGTACAAGGCCCGCGAGGGCACCCGCTCGGCCCGGACGGTGCTCACCGTCCTGCCGATCGTGATGGTGCTGATGATCATGACGCTGGCGCCGATCATCAACTACCTGACGCTGGTCGCGGTGCTGCTGTTCGTCATCGCGCTGATCCTGATGTACGTGCCGTCGGTGGCCGGCTACTTCCCGAAGGCCGGCCGGAAGCCGTGAGCGACCGGCTCTACGCCGAATCCGGCGTGAGCTGGGCCGCGATCGTCTGGGGCCCGGTGTTCGCCGTGGCCGGCGCCCTCGCCGAGCTGACGACGGGCGGTCCGGTGCACGTCGCGGGCTGGCTGATGGTCGGCTTCGGGCTGTGCGTCCTCACCGTGCCGTGGGTGTACGCGCGGCGCCGGTTCCTCTCGCTGGAAGTCACCACGAAACAGCTGCGGCAGGGCCGGGAGACCGTGCCGGCCGAGCAGCTCGCCGAGGTCACCGACGTCGGCGCCCCGGTCGGCGCGCGGGTGCTGGGCGGCGGCTGGTCGGTGCCGCGCAAATACGACTCGCTACCGGTGAAGCTCACCGACGGCACCGTGGTCCTCGCCTGGGCGAAGGACGTCGAGGCCCTGCAGGACGCGCTCGACCGCCTTGTCCGGGCGACACCGCGCGAAGCATGAGAAAATCGGCGTTGTGATCGACCTTCCGCAGCCCACCGGCGCCGAGCTCTGGCCGCCGGACGAACCCGGCCCCCGCGCGCGGCTGCACAAGCCGTGGCGGACGCTGGTCGCCGCCGTGGAGGTCGTGCTCGCCGTGCTGGCCGGCTGGGGCGCCTACGCGTGCTGGCACGGCTCCGCCGCCACCGTGGTCACCCGGACCGACGACGGCGCGGTGCTCGAGTCGCACCGCTACTTCGGCGCGCTCCTCGCCGCCGCCATCGGACTCGGCACGGTGGCCGCGCTCCTGCTGGTCGACGCGGTCCGTCAGCTGTCGCTCGCGGTTCGTGCCCGGCGTCGCTCGCCCGAGGACTGATACACAGCTCCCGCACAGGGAACGAACAGTCAATTGCTAAGCGGCGGCACCATTGTTGCCGCATGACGCGCGTGCGTGCCTCGAAGGCATGGGTGATCAACGGTGCTCTGGTCGTACTGCTGGCCGGAGCGGGATTCGGGATATACCAGGCATTCAGTCCCGAACCGAGCACGGCGCAGGCGCAGACGCGCAGCACCCCGGTGCGCCGGGCGACGGTGGCCGAGACCATTTCCGCGGCCGGGACCCTCGCCAGCAGCTACACCGGCGCGGCGAACTTCGCGACGGCCGGCAAGGTCACCTCGATCGACGTGAAGGTCGGCGACGTGGTGAGCGCCGGGCAGAAGCTCGCCACCGTCGACAGCACACAGGCGGCGAAGCAGCTTCAAGTCGCGAAGGCGAACCTGGCGGTCGCGCAGGACAACCTGGACAGCGCCGAAGACGCGGAGGACACCCCGGCCACGGGCCAGAACAGCCAGAACAGCGCGCAGTCCGCCGCCAACAGTGTCACCTCGGCGCAGGCGAAGCTGGACCAGGCCGAGCTGGACGTCCAGACCGCGCAGACTGCGCTCGACAACACGACGCTCTACGCGCCCGGCGCCGGCACGGTCACCGCGATCAACGGCAGTGTCGGGCAGCAGGCCTCCAGCGGCTCGTCCAGCAGCGGCTCCCAGTCGACGTCGAGCAGCGGGAGCGGCCAGGGCGGGCAGGGTTCGTCGAACTCCAGCGCCGCGTCGTCTTCCAGCAGTAGCGGCAGCGGGTTCATCACCATCACGAACATGACCGGCCTGGTCGTGACCACCTCGGTCGCCGAGATCGACGTCAGCAAGGTCAAGACCGGCCAGAAGGCCACGGTGACGCTCAACGCGCTGCCGGACAAGCCGGTCCAGGCCACCGTCTCGAGCATCAACCTGACCCCGACCACCAGCGGCAACGTCGTGTCCTACGGCGCGCAGCTGACGTTGACCAGCCCGCCGGACGGGCTGCGGCCCGGCCAGTCGGCGAGCGTCGTGATCACCGTCGCCGAGGCGCAGAACGCGCTGAGCGTGCCGGCCGCGGCGGTGCAGACCGTCGGCGGCACCACCCTCGTCACGGTGCAGGAGAACGGCCGGAACGTCACCCGCCCGGTGCAGATCGGCCTCCGCGGCGAGTCGACGGTCCAGATCACCTCCGGGCTCACCGAGGGCGAGAACGTCGTGCTCACCGCGACGGCCGCGACCGGGAGCACCGGCACCGGCCGGACCGGCACGGGCGGCGCCGGCGGGTTCCCCGGCGGCGGGACCGGCGGTTTCCCCGGTGGCGGCACCGGGACCAGCACCGGCGGCACCGGCGGCTTCGGCGGACGCGGATGAACCCGGTGATCGCGGTCTCCGGACTGCGCAAGACCTACGGCGCCGGGGAGACGGCGGTGCACGCGCTGCGCGGCGTCGACCTCACCGTGTGGCCCGGCGAGTACGTCGCCATCATGGGCGCCTCGGGCTCCGGGAAGTCGACGCTGCTGAACATGCTGGGCTGCCTGGACGTTCCGACGTCGGGACAGTACCTTTTGGACGGTTTCGGCGTCGGCAGGCTGAACGAACGCCAGCTGGCGTTGCTGCGCAATCGCAAGATCGGCTTCATCTTCCAGTCGTTCAACCTGGTGCCGCGAACCTCCGCGTCGTCCAATGTGGAGCTACCGCTCGTCTACAGTGGACTACGGCGGTCGGAGCGACGCCGGCGCGCGCTCGCGGCGCTCGACATGGTCGGGCTGTCCGACCGGGCCAAGCACCTGCCGAGCGAGCTGTCCGGTGGGCAGATCCAGCGGGTCGCGGTGGCGCGGGCGCTGGTCACCGGCCCGGCGATGCTGCTGGCCGACGAGCCGACCGGCAACCTCGACCGGCGCAGCACCGAGGACGTCCTCGGCGTGTTCGACCGGCTCAACCGGCTCGGCCGCACCATCGTCGTGATCACCCACGAGGACGAGGTCGCCGAACACGCGCGCCGGGTCGTCCGGGTGGACGACGGGCTGATCGTCTCGGACGAGATCACCCGTTCGACCAGGACCGTGGGGGTCGCGCCGTGAACGTCCTCGAGATCCTGCGCTTCGCCGTGCGCGGGCTCACCGCGAACAAGCTGCGCTCGGCGCTCACCACGCTCGGCATCACCATCGGCGTGGCGGCGGTGATCCTGCTGGTCGCCGTCGGCAACGGCGCGTCCGCGGCCATCGCGGCCAGCATCCAGGGCCTCGGCACCAACGTCGTCAACGTCTCCCCGGCGCGCGGCGGCGGGCAGGGCGCGTCCGCGCGGCCGCTGACCGTGCAGGACGCGCACGCGCTCGTCGACCCCGTCGGCGCGCCGGACGTCAAGGCCGCGTCGCCGGTGGTGAACACGACGGCCACCGCGACCTACGGGCAGACGTCGTACGACATCCCCAGCGTCGCGGGCACCGAACCGGCGTACTTCACGACGACCAACCGTGAGCTCGCCCAGGGGCAGCTGTTCACCGGTGAGGACGTCACGACCGCGCGGAAGGTCGTCGTGCTGGGCCCGACCACCGCGGAGTCGATCTTCGGCGCCGCCGACCCGGTCGGGAAGAACGTCCTCCTGAACAGCATCCAGTTCACCGTGATCGGCGTGCTCCAGGCCAAGGGCAGCACCGGCCTGCAGAACGCCGACGACGTCGCCATCGCGCCGATTTCGGCGGTCCAGAACTCCCTGGCGGGCTACGGCGGCCTCAGCCAGATCGCCGTCCAGGCGACCAGCGCCGACTCCGTCTCGCTGGCCCAGTCGGAGATCACCGCCATCCTCAACGCCCGCCACGGCATCCGGCTCGGCGGCACCGCCGACTACCAGATCCAGAACTCCGAGCAGCTGCTCGCGACGCGCACGTCGGCGACCGAGACGTTCACCGTGCTGCTGGCGGCGGTCGCGGCGATCTCGCTGCTGGTCGGCGGCATCGGCGTCACGAACATCATGCTCGTCACCGTGACCGAGCGGATCCGCGAGATCGGCATCCGCAAGGCCATCGGCGCCCCGCGTTCGGCCATTCTCGGCCAGTTCCTCGCCGAAGCGACCATGCTCAGCCTGTTCGGCGGGCTGCTCGGCGTGGCGATCGGGCTGATCGGCAGCCGGTTCACCATCTCCGGGATCAAGCCCGTCGTGGTGCCGTCGTCGATCCTGCTGGCCTTCGCGGTATCCGCCCTGATCGGGCTGTTCTTCGGCAGCTTCCCGGCGAACCGGGCCGCCAAGCTGCGTCCCATCGACGCCCTCCGGCACGAGTAGGAGTCACGATGTCCTCAGCCACCACCACCCCGCCGCCGGTTCCGGGGGACGAGCCGACGGCTGTCCTGCCGCCCGTCGAACCGACCGCCGAGCAGATCGTCGCCAGCCCGGCGGTCGAGGGTGACCTGAACGCGGAGATGCGCCGGGCCGCGAAGCCGTTCTCCCGCACGACGCTGGTGCTGGCCGGGCTCGTGGTGCTCGCGATCGCGTTCGGCGGCGGCGCCTGGACGCACGCCGCGTTCGGCTCGCCGACGACCTCGGCGCCCACTCGGCCGTCCGGCGGAACCCAGGGTGGCACCGGTCAGGCGGCCGGCTCGGGCCAGCAGGGCGGCGGGTTCCGTGGTGCGGGCGGCCGCGGCACCACGGGCACGGTCGACCGCGTCGACGGCACCACGGTGTACGTCAAGACCGCGCAGGGCGCCGACGTCAAGGTATCCACATCGGACTCCACCACGGTCGGCGTCACCCAGCAGGGCAAGCTTTCGGACCTCAAGCCGGGGTCGACGGTCGTCGTCCAGGGACAGGCGGGCGAAGACGGCACGGTGACCGCGCAGGCCATCACCCAGGAGGCCGCGCGCTAGTTGAGCACGACGATCGCGGTGTTGAGCGCCGTCGCGTAGAGGATCCACGCCAGGTAGGGCACCAGCAGCGCGGCGGCGAGCTTCGACCGGCGGGCGAACAGCACGATCGTCACGACCACGACCGCGTCGAGCAGCACGATGTCGGCCAACGCGGCCTTGGCGGCGCCACCTTCGAAGAACAACGGCGTCCACAGCAGGTTGAACAGCAGGCCGATGCCGTACGCGGCGAACCCACGGGTCTCGCCGTCCGTGCGCCAGTAGCACCAGCCGGCCACCGCGATGGCGACGTAGAGAACCGTCCAAACCGGACCGAACACGGACGGGGGCGGCGCCCACGGCGGCTGTTCGAGCCGGGCGTAGACGTCCTTCGCCGACGTCGCGGCCAAGCCGCCGACCACCGCCACCACGGCGACGAGGCCGAGGAAGCCGGTCAGCACCAGCCACGGGTTGCGGTGCGAGACGCGTTCGGTCACCGGCTGTTCCCCCTCCCGGGCGGCTGCCCGCCATCCTAGGCCGGTTTGCGAGACTGGAGGGGTGAGCACAGGAACCGAGCAGTCCAAGGCATGGTTCGAACGCGCGAAGGCGGCCATCCCCGGTGGGGTGAACTCGCCGGTCCGGGCGTTCAACTCGGTCGGCGGCACCCCGCGGTTCATGGTCCGCGGCGAGGGCCCGCACCTGTGGGACGCCGACGGCAACCGCTACGTCGACCTGGTCTCGTCCTGGGGGCCGATGATCCTGGGCCACGCGCACCCCGCGGTGGTCGAGGCAGCGCGCGCGGCGGCGACGTCCGGGCTGTCGTTCGGCACGCCGACCATCGGCGAGGTGGAGCTGGCCGAGGAGATCATCGGCCGGGTGGCCCCGGTCGAGCAGGTCCGGCTGGTCAACTCCGGCACCGAGGCCACGATGAGCGCGATCCGGCTGGCCAGGGGGTTCACCGGCCGGGCGAAGATCGTGAAGTTCGCCGGGTGTTACCACGGTCATGTCGACGCGCTGCTCGCGCAGGCGGGCTCCGGCGTCGCGACGCTCGGGCTGCCGACGTCGCCGGGGGTCACCGGCGCCCAGGCCGCCGACACGCTGGTGCTGCCCTACAACGACCTTGACGCCGTCCGGAAATCCTTTATGGACAACCCGGGTGAGATCGCCGCGGTGATCACCGAAGCCGCGGCCGGCAACATGGGCGCGGTCGCCCCCGGCGAGGGGTTCAACGCGGCCCTGCGCGACCTCGCCCACGAGCACGGCGCGCTGCTGGTCATGGACGAGGTGATGACCGGGTTCCGCGTTTCGCGCGCGGGCTGGTTCGGCCTCGAAGGCGTGGCCGGCGATCTGTACACGTTCGGCAAGGTGATGTCCGGCGGGCTGCCGGCGGCGGCCTTCGGCGGTCGCGCCGACGTGATGGCCAAGCTCGCCCCGGGCGGCCCGGTCTACCAGGCCGGGACGCTGTCCGGAAACCCCGTCGCGGTGGCCGCGGGCCTCGCGACGCTGCGCGCGGCCGACGACGCCGTGTACGCGGCTCTCGACGCCAACGCGAAGCGGCTCGGTGACCTCTTCGGTGCCGCGCTGAGCGAAGCCGGGGTTGCCCACAACGTGCAGTACGCAGGCAACTTGGTGAGCGTGTTCTTCGGCGAGAAGCCGGTACGCGACTACGCGGGCGCGCAGGCGTCCGAGACGTGGCGGTTCCCGCCGTTCTTCCACGCGTTGCTCGACGGAGGCGTGTACGCGCCCCCAAGCGCGTACGAGGCCTGGTTCGTCAACGCGGCCATGGACGACGAAGCGTTCTCGGTGATCGAAGCGGCACTGCCCGCGGCGGCGCGCGCGGCGGCTGGGGCCGTCCAGTGACCACCGTCGTCCACATGCTGCGTCACGGCGAAGTCCACAACCCCGAGAAGATCCTGTACGGCCGCCTGGAGGGTTATCGGCTCTCCGAGCGCGGGCAGCGTCAGGCGCTCACGGTCGCCGAAGCGGTGGCCGGCCACGACCTCGTGCACGTCGTCGCGTCGCCGCTGCAGCGGGCGCAGGAGACGGCGGCGCCGATCGCGGCGGCGCACCGGCTCGACATCGCGACCGACGAAGGCCTGATCGAGGCCGGCAACCAGTTCGAGGGCCTGCACGTCGCGGTCGGCGACGGCGCGCTGCGCGAGCCGAAGCACTGGCCGAAGCTGGTCAACCCGTTCAAGCCGTCGTGGGGCGAGCCGTACCTCGAGATCGCGCACCGGATGCTCGGCGCGGTCCACCGGGCGCGGGCGGCGGCGGTGGGTCACGAAGCCCTGTGCGTGTCGCACCAGCTGCCGATCTGGACGCTCCGGCGGTTCCTCGAGGGCCGGAAGCTGTGGCACGACCCGCGGCGCCGCCAGTGCTCGCTGGCGTCGCTGACCAGCCTCGTCTTCGACGGCGACGAGCTGCGCGAGATCGTCTACAGCGAGCCCGCTGGCACCACCGACCCGAAGGTGACCGGAGCATGAAACGGCTGGTGTCCGTGCTGGTCGCGGTGCTCGCGCTGGCGGGGTGCAGCGCCGGCAAGGACGCGGTCGTGCAGGGGAGCAGCTTCAGCTTCGTCTCCCCGGGCGGCAAGATCGACATCACCTACGACCTCGCCCAGCGCCAGACCGCGCCGGTGCTGTCGGGCGACGACCTGATGAACGAGGGCAAGCAGCTGTCGCTGGCGGACTTCCCCGGCAAGGTGGTCGTCCTGAACCTCTGGGGCCAGTGGTGCGGGCCGTGCCGCACGGAGGCGTCGGAGATCGAGTCGCTGGCGAAGCAGGCTCCCGGCGTCCAGGTGGTGGGCATCGACGTCCGCGACCCGGCGCGGGACGTCGCGCAGGACTTCGTGCGGGACCGCAAGCTGACGTACCCGTCGATCTACGACCCGGACGGCCGGGTGCTGCTCAAGCTGAGCGGCTATCCGCGCAACATCATCCCGTCGACGATCGTGCTGGACAAACAGCACCGCGTGGCGGCGGTCTTCCTGCGGCAGGTGCTGGCCCAGGACCTGCTCCCGGTGACGCAGCGGCTGGAGAAGGAAGCCTGATCGACGGCTTTTGCCCAGCGCCGCCGTCCGGACCAGCGGGACCAAGGTCCTGATCTGCTGTGGCGTAGGTCCTGTGAAGCGGCCCCGGCGTTCTCACCAGGACCTCACTGCCTACCCTCAACGGAGTGAACTCCGTGACCGAGCTGGCGCTCTCCGGACCGCTGCTGCTCGCCGCGGGCGTCGCGCTGCTGGCCGGAACGATCTCCTTCGCCTCGCCCTGCGTGGTGCCGCTGGTGCCGGGGTACCTCGCGTACCTCGCCGCGCTCGTCGGCGCCGACGCCCCCGCGGTCAGCGCCGATGAGGACCGGAAGCAGGGCCGGTGGGCCGTCGTCGGTGCCGCGCTGCTGTTCGTGCTCGGGTTCACCGTCGTGTTCGTCGCCACGCTGGGCACCCTCGTCTGGCTCGCCGACACGCTGGTGCTCAACCAGGACCTGCTGCAGCGCATCGGCGGAGTGCTGACCATCGCCATGGCGCTGGTGTTCCTCGGCTGGATCCCCGGCCTGCAGCGCGAGGTCCGCTCGCACCACGTGCCGCGCGGCGGTATCTGGAGCGCCCCGCTGCTCGGCGCGATCTTCGGGCTCGGCTGGACGCCGTGCATCGGCCCGACCCTCTCCGCGGTCATGACGCTGGCCAGTGCCACCGGCGGCGCCGCGGCTCGCGGCTACCTGCTGATCGCCGTCTACTGCCTCGGCCTCGGGCTGCCGTTCCTGCTCATCGCGCTCGGCGCCCGCTGGGCCGTGCGCGCCACCGACTGGGTCCGGCGGCACGGCCGCCAGGTGCAGATCTTCGGCGGCGTGCTGCTGATGATCGTCGGGATCCTGCTGGTCACCGGGGTGTGGGGGGATCTGATGGGCTGGCTCCGCAACGAGCTCGCCGTCGAGCTGAGGCTGCCGCTGTGACGACCACGGAAGAAGCACCGCCCGCCGCGCCACAAGGCCCCACGCCCGTCAAGCGCACGCTCGCCTTCCTCCGCAACACCTGGCGCGGCCTGACGTCGATGCGCACCGCCCTGGTCCTGCTGTTCCTCCTGGCGCTGGCCGCCCTGCCGGGCGCGCTCCTGCCGCAGCGGAAGCTCAACGCCCCCAAGGTCGACGAGTACATCGCCGCGCACGGCTGGTGGGGCACCCTGCTCGACAAGCTCGAGTTCTACGACGTCTACTCCAGCATCTGGTTTTCGGCGATCTACCTGCTGCTGATGATCTCGCTCGTGGGGTGCCTGACCCCGCGCAGCTTCGACTACGTCAAGGCGATGCGCGCCAAGCCGGTGCTGACCCCGCGCAACCTGGCCCGGATGCCGCACTACCGGCTGGGCCGCGGCAAGACCGACGTGTCAGACGCTGCCGCCGAGGTCGCGGCCGTCCACAAGCAGCTCTCCGGCTGGCGCCGGGTCGAACGCGAAGAAGCCGACGGCGTCCGCACGGTCTCCGCCGAACGCGGGTTCCTCCGCGAGACCGGCAATCTGATCTTCCACTTCAGCATGCTCGGCCTGATCGTCTTCTTCGCGCTGGGCAAGCTCTACGGCTACGAGGGCCAGGTCATCGTCCAGGCCACCGGCGACAGCTTCTGCAACTCCGGGATCTACAACTACGACTCGTTCAACGCGGGCCTGCGCGTCGACGGCACCGACCTCGCCCCGTTCTGCGTGAAGGTCGACGACTTCACCGTGCGGTACACCCCGGCCGGCGAGCCGGAGTACTACCACGCGAACATCGGGTACCAGTCCGGCGAAGACCTCGACACGAACACGTGGCGCCCGTACGGCCTCGAGGTCAACTCGCCGCTGCGGACCGCGGGCGACCGCGTCTACCTGCTCGGCCAGGGCTACTCGCCGCAGTTCACGGTGACCTTCCCGGACGGCGCGAAACGCACCCAGAACACCCAGTGGCGCACGGTCGACCCGACCACGATGCTCGCCGAGGGCGCGACGAAGTTCGACCAGCCCGGCATCACCGACGAGGTGCAGCGGCGGACCCGCCAGCTCGCCGTCACCGGCCTGTTCGCGCCGACGTCGTTCCTGCACGGCAACGTGCTGACCTCGGCGGCGCCGGAGCTGAAGGACCCCGCCGTCGCCGTCGACATCCTGCGTGGCGACCTCGGCCTGGACGCCGGGCGCGGCCAGTCCGTCTTCGAGGTCGACCAGTCGCTCATCGACGACGGCCGGCTGAAGAAGGTCGCCCGCGAGAACCTGAAGGTCGGCCAGGAGATCAAGCTCGACGACGGCACGAAGGTCCGCTTCGACGGCGTCAACCACTGGGTCTCCCTCCAGGTCTCCCACGACCCGACGCAGGGGTTCGTGCTCGGCTTCGCCATCGCGATGTTCCTCGGCCTCGGCGCTTCCCTGCTGGTCAAGCGCCGCCGGCTGTGGGTGCGGGTGAAGCCGGGGACGCCGGCCGACCCGGGTACCGTGATCGAGGTCGCCGGACTGGCCCGCACCGACCAGGCCGGGTACGGCGAAGAGTTCCACCGGATCAGTGAACGCCTGATCAGTGGTCAGAAGGGCTGAGGCATGCCGATCAACGAGACGCTGTCGCAGTACAGCGACTGGCTGTACACCACCGCCGCCGCGATCTACGTCGTCGCGCTGATGTTCACCCTGATCGAGCAGGGCTTCGGCGCCAAGGGCCGGCTCGCCATGGAGCGGGCCCAGCGGCGCTCGCGCGAGCTCGTCGGCGCCGGCGGCCCGCCGACCGAGGAGGTCCAGGCCGCGCAGCGCGAGGTCGGCCGCCCCGAACGGATCGGCCGGATGGGCGCGGCGCTGCTCGTGCTCGGCGCGCTGCTGCAGCTGGCGGCGATCGTGCTGCGCGGGCTCGCCGTGCACCGCGCGCCATGGGGCAACATGTACGAGTACGGCATGGCGGTCACCTTCATCACGGTGGTCACCTGGCTGATCGTCATGTACAAGTTCCCGGTCCGGCACCTCACCGGCTTCCTGCTGCTGCCCGTCGTGATCCTGATGTTCGTCAACGGCACGATGCTGTACACGATCGCGGCGCCGGTGCAGCCCGCGTTGCAGTCGTACTGGCTGGTCATCCACGTCTCGGCGGCCATCATCGGCTCCGGCGTGTTCCTGGTCCCGGGTGTCGCGAGCGTGCTTTACCTGTTCCGGGCGGCCTACGAAAAAAGCACAGCGAAGGACGGTCTTGAAAACAACACTGTGAAGTTCGTCCGCTTCGCCTCGAAGCTGCCCGCGGCCGACGTCCTCGACCGGATCGCCTACCGGACGACCATCTTCGCCTTCCCGGTGTTCACCTTCGGCGTGCTCTGCGGCGCCGTCTGGGCCGAGTCGGCGTGGGGCCGGTTCTGGGGCTGGGACCCCAAGGAGACCTGCGCGTTCATCGCCTGGGTGGTCTACGCGGCCTACCTGCACTCGCGGGCGACCGCGGGCTGGCGCGGGGCACGGGCCGCGGTCATCAACATCGTCGGGTTCGCGGCGATGATCTTCAACCTGTTCTTCGTGAACCTCGTCTCGGTCGGCCTGCACTCCTACGCCGGGGTGGGCTGAGCATTCCGCGCGTCCGCCGACTACCGTCGGCGTCGGGACTGATGTGTCAGGCGGAGCGCGCGGAGGTTTTTCACCGGTGACCGGATCCAGCGAAGAGCGCCCCGAGCAGGCCGAATCGGGTGCGGCGCAGCAGTCGGCGGGGGCGGCCGGGCTGTTCGCCGACGACCGGACGGACTCGCACCCGCACCCGGAGACGCCGGGCGCGTACGACGCGCAGCCGACGCAGGCGGTCGCGCCGCCGCCCAACCCGGCCGTGTCCGGCCCGCACCAGGTGCCCAACCCGGCCGTGTCGGGTCCGCACCAGGTGCCCCAGTACGGCTACGACCAGAACCTCCCGCCGCTGCAGCCGCAGTACGGCGACCCGGCGCAGCAGTACGCCCAGGCGCAGGCCCAGTACCCGCCGCAGCCCCAGCAGCCGTCCGGCCTGCCGCAGCCGCAGGGCGGCAGGCAAGCGCCGCCGCCGCAACCGGGCCACGGCCACGACCTGTCGACCGCGCACCTGGTCAAGCAGGTCAAGCGGCCGCCGCAGTCCGGCTGGCGCAAGGCGCTCTACGTCGGCTCCGGAAAGCTGATCAACCCGGGTGAGAGCCCGGCCGACACCCAGCGCCGCGACCTCATCGCGCGGGTCAACCAGCCGCTGCGCGGGTGCTACAAGATCGCGATGCTGTCGCTGAAGGGCGGCGTCGGCAAGACCACCGTGACGACGACGCTGGGCTCGACGTTCGCGTCCCTGCGCGGCGACCGCGTGGTCGCCGTGGACGCCAACCCGGACCGCGGCACGCTCTCGCAGAAGATCCCGCTGGAAACCACGGCGACGGTCCGCCACCTGCTGCGCGACGCGGCCCGCATCACGCGCTACAGCGACGTCCGGTCGTACACGTCGCAGGGCTCCAGCCGGCTGGAGATCCTCGCCAGCGAGCAGGACCCGGCCGTGTCGGAGGCCTTCTCGGAGGACGACTACCGGCGCACGGTGAACCTGCTGGAGCACTTCTACAACATCGTGCTCACCGACTGCGGGACCGGGCTGATGCACTCGGCGATGAAGGGCGTCCTGGACGTCGCGGACGCGCTGGTCGTGGTGTCGTCGGGCTCGGTGGACGGCGCCCGCAGCGCTTCGGCGACGCTGGACTGGCTCGAGGCCCACGGCTACGGCGAGCTGGTGAAACGCTCGGTCGCGGTGATCAACTCGGTCCGCCCCAAGGGCGGCTCGGTCGACCTCGACAAGCTGTCGGCGCACTTCGGCGCCAAGGTCCGCGCGGTCTGCAAGGTGCCGTTCGACCCGCACCTCGAGGAGGGCGCGGAGATCGAGCTGGACCGCCTGTCCGGTGACACCCGCCTGGCCCTGCTGGACCTGGCGGCGACCGTCGCCGACGGCTTCGCGACCCCCCTCTCGCAGGGCTATCGCTAACCCGTAACTCGCGTGATCAGGGACGTATCTCGCGTGATCGGGGCCGTATCTCGCGAGTTCCGGCTCTGATCACGCGAGTTACGGCCCCAGTCACGCGAGTTACGGGTTCTGTGAAGGTAAAGGCCGCTTAGAGGCCTTCGTCCCGGCGTTTGCGTTGCTGTTCGGCCAGCTGGCGCAGGAAGTCGGGGTCGTCGTCCGGGGCGATCGGGGCGCGGCGCGGGGCCGACGGGACGCCGACCCGCTGACCGGCGAACGACCGCCACAGGAGCAGGGCGACGACCAGTGCGCCGACCGCCGCGAGCAGAGCGAGCATGCCGGATCCTTCCGTGTGGGTCCCCCGAGGTTAGCCTCTTCGGCCGGTTTTCGGCTCGACCCCGTGTTGCGGAGTGACGACCAAAGCACGAGGGGCCGCGCGGGACGGGGTGGTTCCCCGTACCCGACACGGCCCCGCGCCGGAAATGGTTCAGGCGGTGCGCGCCGGTTCGCTGGCGTCGGTGGTCAGCTCGGCGAGGAGCTCGTTCACCTCGGACTCGCGGAACCGCCGGTGCCCGCCCGGGGTCCGGATCGAGCCGATCCGCCCGGCCGTGGCCCACCGGGTCACGGTCTTCGGGTCCACTCGGAAGAGTGCCGCCACCTCGCCTGGGGTGAGCAGTCGTCCGCCCATCGTCGCGGTCATTTTCCGCCTCCTTAACGACATCACTGCTATACCGGGAGGCGTCCGGGCCCTTCTGCCCGTCGCGCCGGGGTAGCCAACGCGGCAATCGTTGCACTTCACCCGTCAGGTACTCGAACGGTTGTCCAAGAGTAAAGAGCCCTTAAAGGTCAAAACGGACAGATTGCTTACGGCGCGCAACTAATCTGGCGGTGACCTGACGTGCCCGGACGCGGTTCCGCCGAGGTATCGGCCGCGCGGTGTGGTGCCAATGGGGGATTGTCCGACCGCATAGAGTGATCCCGTGGATCAGTTGGACCGGAAGATCATCGCAGCGTTGCGCATCAACGGACGGGCCACTTACGCCGACCTCGGGCGAGCCGTCGGGCTGTCCGCGTCGTCGGTGCACGAGCGGGTCGGCAAACTCGAAGCCGCCGGCGTGATCACCGGCTACCACGCGGTGGTCGACCCGAGCTCGGTCGGCCTCGGCGTGACCGCCCTCGTCAGCATCCATCCCACCGACACCGCGACCGAAGACGACGTCGCCGACGCGCTCGGCGAGCTCGACGAGGTCGAGAGCTGTTACGCGGTGGCGGGGGACGAGGCGTTCGTCGTCAAGGTGCGCGTGCCGACCGTCGACGAGCTGGAGCGCACCCTCGGCAGGCTCCGCCGCATCCCCGGCGTCGGGCGGACGAACACCACCGTCGTGCTCTCGACGCGTTTCGAGGGCCGCCCGAACAACGCGGGCCTGCAGAAGGACCGGGCAGGCGGGGCGTAGCCTGCGTTGCTGTGAGCGACGTGAAGGCCGACCACCTGCCCCGTGACCTGACGCTGTACCTGCTGGCACGGTTCGTGCTGGTCGGCGTGATCGCGTCGGTGCTGTCCCTGGTCGGTGTGCCGTTCCTGGTCGCCCTGCTCATCGGCCTGGTCGTCGGGCTGCCGCTCGGCCTGCTGCTGTTCCGTCCGCTCAACGCCCGCGTCACGGCCGGCTTGGCGCGGCGCAACGAGAAGCGGGCCCGCGCCCGGGCCCAGCTGCGCGCCCAGCTCCGGGGCGACACTGGCGGCACTGCCGGCCCTGCGGGGCAACCCGAGTGAGCCGGCCGCACAACCGCAGCTGGGTGCGCGAGGCCGTCCGGATCATCGAGGCCGACGCCAACCGCAGCGCCGACACGCACCTGCACGTCTTCCCGCTGCCCCCGGAATGGGGCATCGACCTGTACCTCAAGGACGAGTCCGTCCACCCGACCGGCTCGCTGAAGCACCGGCTGGCCCGGTCGCTGTTCCTCTACGGGCTCGTCAACGGCCAGATCGGGCCGGACACCGTGCTCGTCGAGGCGTCCAGCGGGTCCACCGCGGTGTCCGAGGCCTACTTCGCCCGGATGCTCGGGCTGCGCTTCATCACCGTCGTGCCGCGGCGCACGTCGCAGGAGAAAGTCGCGCTCATCGAGTTCTACGGCGGCGAGTGCCACTTCGTCGACGAGGCGCCGGCGATGTACCCCGAGGCGGAGCGGCTCGCGGCCGAGTGCGGCGGGCACTACCTCGACCAGTTCACCTACGCCGAGCGCGCGACGGACTGGCGGGGCAACAACAACATCGCGGAGTCGGTGTTCGCGCAGATGCGCTCGGAGCGCCACCCGGTGCCCGCCTGGATCGTCGTCGGCGCGGGCACGGGCGGCACGAGCGCGACCTTCGGCCGGTACGTGCGCTACAAGCGGCACACGACGAAGGTCTGCGTCGTCGACCCGGAGAACTCGTCCTTCTACGGCGCCTGGGAGACCGGGGCGCTGGACTACGCCACCGGAATGCCGTCCCGGATCGAGGGCATCGGACGGCCACGCTGCGAACCGTCGTTCGTGCCCGGCGTCATCGACGAGATGTTCCGGATCCCCGACGCCGGCTCGCTGGCGGCGATCCGGCTGCTGCGCGAGCGCACCGGCCACTGGGCGGGCGGCTCGACGGGCACGAACCTCTACGGCGCGTTCCGGCTGATCTCGCGGATGGTCGAGGACGGCAAGGCGGGCAGCGTGGTCACGCTGCTGTGCGACGGCGGCGAGCGGTACGCGCACACGTACTACAACGACGAGTGGCTCGCCAAGCAGGGCTTGGACCTGGCGCCGCACACCGCGTTGTTCGAGGAGTTCCTGACGACCGGGAAGTTCGTCCCGGAGAGCTAGATGTTCATCCCGACGGCGGTCATCAAGGCCCACACGAGCATGGCCAGGCCGGTGTCGCGCAGCGCGGGGATCAGCTCGCGGCCGGTCTTCCCGCTTTGGACAGCCCCCGCTGCCGGAAGCAGTACGGCGATGGTCAGCGCCGCCAGCGCGGCCGTCGGATAGCCGGTGAAGACGAACGACAGGCTGATCAAGTAGGGGATCCCGATCAGCGCCACGTAGAGCCGTCGCGTGCCCTTGTCGCCAAGGCGGGTGGCGAGAGTGCGCTTGCCTGCCTCGACGTCCGTGGGGATGTCGCGGAGGTTGTTGGCCGTCAGGACCGCCGTCGAGAAGCAGCCGACCGCGACCGCGCACCCCAGCGCCGCCCAGCTGACCCGGCCGGCCTGGACGTACACCGTGCCCAGCACGCCCGCCAGGCCGAAGAACACGAAAACGGCGATCTCGCCGAAGCCGTAGTAGCCGTAGGGTTTCTTCCCGCCGGTGTAGAACCACGCGCCGAGGATGCACAGCGCGCCCATCCCCAGCAGCCACCAGTGGCCGCTGACCGCCACCAGGACCAGCCCCAGCACGCCGGCGAGGCCCAGGGAGATCAGCGCGGCGGTGAGCACGGCCTTCGGCGCGGCGACACCGGAGCCGACCAGCCGCAGCGGGCCGACGCGGTGCTCGTCCGTGCCGCGGATGCCGTCGGAGTAGTCGTTGGCGTAGTTGACGCCGATGATCAGCGAGAGGGAGACCAGCAGGGCCAGCGCCGAACGCCACCACGAGAACGCGTCCAGCGCGATCGCCGCGCCGGCGCCCGCCACCACCGGCGCCACCGCGTTCGGCAGCGTCCGCGGCCGGGCCCCTTCGATCCACTCGCTCAAGCTCGCCATGGCGCCATTCAACGCCATGTCGATCACGGCCGGGCGGGAACCCGGGAAGAGCCCGGCGCACGGGCGGCACCCGCTGGGGGTCGCGAGGACCGTGCCGCCGAGGGGGTGGCGCGGTCCTCGCGGGCGTCAGTCGGCGGTCGGCAGCTGCCAGACGAGCGAGCCGCTGTTCGGATCGACCGTCGAGCCGTCGGCGGCCAGGGCCGCGCCGGCGGGCAGGAGGACCCCCAGCGTGACGGCAGTGCTGATGAGAGCGGTTCTGATCCAGCGCGTCATGGTGAGTAGCCAAGCGGGCGCACCCCGTGCATGTCAACGAAGTCCCGCCATTCAGCCGGTCGAACCCGACCGAAGCCGGGCCTTCACCGCCGCCCGGTCGACCTTGCCCGGCCCCCGGAGGGGCAGCTCAGCGTCGTATTCGACGCGCTTGGGCGTCGACGCCGCACCCAGCTCGGCGCGCACCGCCGCGCGCAGATCGCCGGGCTCGCCGGCCGGGACGACCAGCGCCACCACGGCCTCGCCCCACTCCGGGTCCGGCAGGCCGACGACGCACGCGTCGCGCACCCCCGGCTGCGCGCGGAGACACCGTTCGATCGCGTTCGCCGACACCTTCACGCCGCCGGTGTTGATCATGTCGTCGGCCCGGCCGAGCACCTCGACGCGGCCGTCGCCGTGCCGGACCCCACGGTCCGATGTCGTGAACCAGCCGTCGCGGAACGCCTCCGCCGTGAGGTCCGGCCGGAGCCGGTAGCCGTGGGCGAGGACGTCGCCCGCGATGCGGATCCGGTCACCGGACACGTCGACGCGGACGCCGTCGAGGGGGAAGCCGTCGTAGACGCAGCCGCTCGCCGTCTCGCTCATCCCGTACGCGGGCACGATCCGGACGCCGGCGTCGGCGGCACGCTCCCGCAGCGCCGGCGTGGTCGCCGCCGCGCCGACCACGATCGCGTCGAACGTCTTCGCCGCGGCCAGCCCCGCGCCGCCGTCGTCGAGCAGCCGGACGAGCTGGGTGGGCACCAGGGCCGTGTACCGCGGGCTGCCCTTCAGCGTCGCCGCCGCGGCGGCGAAGTCGTCCGGCCGGAAGCCGGTGCCGGTCAGCAGCGCCGGGGTGGTGCCCGCCAGCAGCGACCGGACCAGCACCTGCAGCCCGCCGATGTAGTGCGCCGGAGTGGCGAGCAGCCAGTGCCCGGGACCGCCGAGCCGGGCGTGGGTGGCCTCGGCGGACGCGGTGAGCGCCCGGGCCGGCAGCAGCACGCCCTTGGGGGCGCCGGTCGAGCCCGAGGTGGCGATGACCACGGCGGTGTCCGGCTCGGCGGGCCGGTCCGGCGCCATCGCGTCGCGCAGCGCGGGGTCGGTGAACGGCAGCACCGCCGGGCCGCCGCCCAGCGCGTCCGCGACAGCCCCCATCAGCGCTTCGAGCGCCTCGCGGGAGCCGTCGAGCCCGACGGTCCGCATCTCACCTCCCGATGTGAAATCCGCGTGAGGACTTCGCACTTTCATAGCGAAAGTGCGAAGTCAGTAGTAATAGGGGACGTCCTTGAAGTCGGGGTCACGCTTCTGGAGGAACGCGTCACGGCCTTCGACGGCTTCGTCCTGCATGTACGCCAACCGGGTGGTTTCGCCGGCGAACAGCTGCTGGCCGACGAGGCCGTCGTCGGTGAGGTTGAACGCGTACTTCAGCATGCGCTGCGCCGTCGGCGACTTGCCGGCGATCGTCCACGCCCAGTCGAGAGCCTCTTTTTCGAGGTCGGCGTGCGGGACGACGGCGTTGACCGCGCCCATGTGGTGCATCTGCTCGGCGGAGTACTCGCGGCCCAGGAAGAAGATCTCGCGGGCGAACTTCTGGCCGACCATCTTCGCCAGGTAGGCCGAGCCGTAGCCGCCGTCGAACGAACCGACGTCGGCGTCGGTCTGCTTGAACTTCGCGTGCTCGGCCGAAGCGAGCGTGAGATCGCACACCACGTGCAGGGAGTGCCCGCCACCCGCGGCCCAGCCCGGCACCACCGCGATCACGGGTTTCGGCAGGAACCGGATCAGCCGCTGGACCTCGAGGATGTGCAGCCGGCCCGCCCGCGCGGGGTCCACCGTGTCGGAGGTCTCGCCGCTCGCGTACTGATACCCGGAGCGTCCGCGAATACGCTGGTCACCGCCGGAGCAGAACGCCCACCCGCCGTCCTTGGGCGAGGGGCCGTTGCCGGTGAGCAGGACACAACCGACGTCGGCGCTCATCCGGGCGTGGTCCAGCGCCCGGTAGAGCTCGTCGACGGTGTGCGGCCGGAAGGCGTTGCGGACCTCGGGCCGGTCGAACGCGATGCGCACGACGCGTTTGCCGCCCCGGCTCTCGGCGGAGCGGTGGTAGGTGATGTCGGTGAAGGCGAAACCTTCGACCTCGGTCCACGCGGCCGGATCGAACAGCTCGGAAACTCGGGCGTCATCCACGTTTGCGAGGATAGGACGTGTGGACATGAACCAGCTGGGTGTACCAGGGGCGTGCCGGTGAACCCTTCCACCGCGCAGGCCAGGGTCATCGTCGACGAACTCGTCCGCAACACCGTTTCGCACGTCGTCCTCTGCCCCGGTTCCCGCAACGCGCCGCTGTCGATCGCGCTGTATGACGCGGCGGCCGCGGGCAAGCTGCAGCTGCACGTCCGCATCGACGAGCGCGGCGCCGCCTTCCTCGCCCTCGGCATCGCCGCGCGCACCGGCCGCCCGGTGGCCGTGCTCTGCACGTCGGGCACCGCGGCCGCGAACTTCCACCCGGCCGTCCTGGAGGCCGACCGGGCCGGCGTCCCGCTGATCGTGCTCACCGCCGACCGGCCGCCCGAGCTGCGCGCCGCGGGCGCGTCGCAGGTCATCGACCAGCACCAGCTGTTCGGCAACGCGATCCGCTACTTCGACGAGCTGGCCGTCGCCGAGCGGCGGGCCGGGCAGAACTCGTACTGGCGCAGCCAGATCTGCCGGGCCTGGAACGCCGCCTACGGCGAGTGGCGCTGCGGCCCCGTGCACCTGAACATCCCGTTCCGCGAGCCGCTCGTCCCGGACGTCGACGATGACGGTGAGTGGTACGAGTCCTTGGACGGCCGTTCGGACGGCTCCCGGTGGACCGAGCTGCCGGACTTCGGCGCGCTCCCGTCGTTCGTGGTGCCCTCGGCGCGGCACGGCCTGGTCATCGCGTGCGACACCGGCGTCCAGGCGGCCAGCGAGTGGGCCGAGCAGCACGGCTGGCCGGTGGTGTCGGAGACCGGCGGCCTCGGCCTGTCCGGCGGCACGGCGATCTCGTCCGGCGCGTGGCTGCTGGACGTCGAGGAGTTCATCACGAAGCACAAGCCGGAGCAGGTGCTCTGCCTCGGCAGGCCGACGGTGTTCCGGCAGATCCAGAACGTGCTCTCCGACGCCTCGGTCGAGGTGCTGCTGGTGCGCCCGGACTCGGACTGGCCGGCGCCCGCGCACAACGTCCGGCAGGTCGGGCAGTGGTTCGACGAGCCGACCAAGCCCGCCGACCCGGAGTGGCTCGCCGGCTGGCGCCGCGCCGACGCGGCGGCCGCCGGGGCGGTGGCGGCCACCTTGGCCGACGAGCCGTGGCCGAGCGGGCTGCGGGTGGCGACCGAGCTGGTGGACGCGCTGCCCCCGGACTCCCTGCTGGTGGTCGGCTCGTCCAACCCGACGCGGGACGTGGCGCTGGCCGGCCGGCTGCGCCCGGACGTCCTCGTCCACCGCAACCGCGGTGTCGCGGGCATCGACGGCACGGTCTCGACGGCGATCGGTGCCGCCCACGTCCACCGTGGCCCGTCGTACGCGCTGCTCGGCGACCTGACGTTCCTGCACGACGCGTCCGGGCTGCTGACCGGGCCCGCCGAGCAGCGGCCCGACCTGACGATCGTGGTGCTCAACGACGACGGCGGCGGGATCTTTTCGCTGCTCGAACAGGGCGCGCCGGAGCACGCGGCGAGCTTCGAGCGGGTCTTCGGCACCCCGCACGGCGCCGACCTGGGCGCGTTGTGCGCGGGCTACCGCGTCCCGCACGTCGTGGCGGAGACGCTGACCGAGTTCCGGTCGGCGTTGCGGCCGGAGCCCGGGCTGCGGGTCGTCGAGGTGCGGGTGGACCGGTCGCGGCACCGTGACCTGCACGCCCGCCTGCGGGCGGCGGTCTCCTCGGCGGTTTCCGCCGTCTGAGCAATCGGTCAACCGCTTTCCGGGTGAGATCCCAGGTGGTAAGAACCCTCCTTCGCGGGTACCTGGCACCCCGTGGGCTGGCTACGTTCGAGCGCGCTGCTCCACACTCCATTGGAGGAAAACGAATGCGTGCAAGAACGCGCACCGGCCTGGGTGCGCTCGCAGCCGGTGTCGTCTCGGTGCTGCTCGCCGGAACCGCCAGCGCGGCGCCTTCGCCCGGCGCCCCGGGCGTCGGCGACCCCTACTACCCGAACGCCGGCAACGGCGGCACGGACGTGCTGCACTACGACATCCGGCTCACCTACCAGCCCGCGACCGACGTGCTGGCGGGCACCACGACGCTGCTGCTCACCGCGACGCAGGACCTTTCGCGGTTCGACCTGGACTTCGCGCTGAAGGCGTCGAGCGTGCGCGTGAACAACCGGCCGGCGGCGTTCACGAACCAGACCGGCAACGGCGAACTGGTCGTCATCCCGGCGCAGCCGCTGCTCAAGGGCCAGACGGCGACCGTCGTCGTCGCCTACTCGGACGTCCCGTCGACTGAGACGGTCGACGGCCTGAACGCGTGGAAGAAGGGTTCCTTCGGCGCGCTCGGCATCGACGAGCCGCAGAGCTCCGCGTGGTGGTTCCCAGCCAACGACCACCCGACGGACAAGGCGACCTACGACGTCTCGATCGAGGCGCCTGACGACAACGCCGCCATCTCCAACGGCACCCTGGTGCGCACGACGAAGCAGCGCGCCGGCTGGACCCGCTGGCAGTGGCGGAGCACCAAGCCGCAGGCGACCTACCTGACGTCGTTCATCGTCGGCAAGTACGAGGTCCTCGAGTCCACGACGCCGGACGGCAAGCCGTTCGTCACGGCGTACGGCGCCGACCTCGGCGACTCGCTGGGCGCGGCGAAGGCCAGCGTCGAGCGCACGCCGGAGATCAACGAGTTCCTGGGCACCCAGTTCGGGCCGTACCCGTTCGAGGCCGAGGGCGGCGTCGTGACCAGCGGCATCGGCTTCTCCCTGGAGAACCAGACCCGGCCGACCTACGGGGCCCGCAACTTCCGCGCGGGTTCGAACACGACGCTGATCGCGCACGAGAACGCCCACCAGTGGTTCGGCGACAACGTCTCGCTCGGCCGCTGGAGCGACATCTGGCTGAACGAGGGCTTCGCGTCGTACGCCGAGTGGCTGTGGTCGGAGCACGAAGGCGAAGGCTCGGTCGCCGAGCTGGCGCAGTACACGTACGACTCGAACGCGGCCGACGCCGACCTGTGGAAGCTCGTCCCGGCCGACCCGGGCGCGGACAACCAGTTCGACAACGCCGTGTACGACCGGGGTGCGCTGACGCTCCAGGCGCTGCGGACGGCCGTGGGTGATCAGGCGTTCTTTGCCATTTTGAAGACGTGGCAGGCGCAGAAGGGCGGGTCGCACGGGCGGATCCTCGAGTTCATCGCGCTGGCGGAGAAGATCTCGGGCAAGCCGCTGCACGACCTGTTCCAGACCTGGCTGTACACGGCGGGCAAGCCGGCGGTGGGCCCGAACGGCGCCGCTGTCTCCGCTTTCCGTGCCGCGGCTCCGGCCAAGCCCAAGTCGTACGACCAGATCCAGGCGAACCACCGGTTCCTCGCCGCGGAACACGCGGGGTAGCCGGGACCGCTACGCTCGCGGCGTGAGCAAGAGTGAGCGGGCGAGGCGCGTCGGGTGGTGGGTCATCATCGGCGTCGCCTCGCTCCTCACCGTGATGTGCGTGTGCCTGCTGTTCGCGGCGATCCGCAACGACCGCGCGATCTCGGCCCAGCTCGGCACGGCGACGGCCACGGTGGACTCGGTGGCGTTCGACCGCACGATCATCCACTTCGAGACCCCGGACGGCATCGTCCACAGCCCGGCGAACGGCGTCCTGTACCCGGACGGCCTGGCGGCGGGCCAGCTGGTCCGCGTCGAGTACGACGCGTCGGACCCGGAGCTGGCGCGCGTGGCGGGCCGCTCGGCGACGTTGACGCTGTTGCCGCTGGGGAGTTTCGTGTTCTTCACGTGGCTGGTGGCCGGCCCGGCGTTGTGGTGGATCCGGCGGCAGAACAAGCGAGCGAAGGCCGAGACGCCGGCGGCGGCTTAGCCCGCGTGGGCCGTCTCCTGCCACCAGCCCAGCACCTCGTCGGCCACGCCCGGCGCCGCGACCAGCAGCCCGTCGGTCGGCAACGCCGTGTCCTCGCCGTGCTTGTCCAGCACCACCGCGCCCGCCTCGATGGCCATCGCCACCGAGCCCGCGACGTCCCACTCGTGGTAGCTGTGCAGCACCGCCGCCGCCGCGTGGCCCAGTGCCACCTGGGCGATCGACAACGCCGCCGAGCCCAGCACGCGGACCCCCGCGTGCGCCGCCGCCGCGCGTTCGATGAACCCGCCCATCCCCGGCCAGGGCCCGCGACGGGCGAACTCCGTGCAGACGATCGTGCCCGCCGTCACGCTGCGGTCCGTCAGCTGGATCGGTTTGCCGTTGGCGCGGGCGCCTCGTCCGCGCGCCGCGGCGTAGATCTGGCCGCGGTACGGGTCCGCCACCACGCCGACCACCGGACCGGCCGAGTCGACCAGCGCCAGGCTGTAGGCGCACCACGGCACTCCGGCGACGTAGTTCGCGGTGCCGTCCACCGAGTCGACCACCCAGCGGTACTCGGCGACGTCCGCGCCGTGGTCGGCGCCGAACTCGTGGCCCACCACCGGGATGCCCGGGAACTCGGCGGTCAGCACGCGTCGCGTGTGCCGCTCGAGGATCCGGTCGGTGTCGGTGACCCAGTCGAACGGCGAATCCAGTGTCGAAGGGTGGGCGCCGCGGCCGGCGGTCGCGGTGATCACGTCGGTGGCGTCGTTGGCCAGTCGCCCGGCCACTTCGAGGGCCCTCGACAGCAGGCCGGGCTCCACGGGCCGCGGCGGCCTGGAGGACAAGAGGGTCATGCCTGCTTAGTCTGGGCCCCGCTGGATAACGGGACACGACCTTGAGATGACATGTCGTGGCCGATCTGTTCCGGCAGCGTTGGCCGTGGTGTCACGCGGTCGCCAGGATCGGCTGCGATGGTCGGATCGTGCGAGTCGCGATAGTCACCGAAAGTTTCCTGCCCCAGGTGAACGGCGTGACCAACTCCGTCCTGCGGGTGGTCGAGCACCTGCGCGAACGCCGGCACGACGTGCTGATCATCGCGCCCGGCCCCGGCCCGGACTCCTACCGCGGCGCCCCGGTGGTCCGGATCCCGGCGCTCGACTTCCCCGGCGTCCACTCCCTGCCGATCGGCGTGCCGACGCGCACCGTGCTGAACGCGCTGGCCGCGTTCGGTCCCGACGTCGTGCACCTCGCTTCGCCGTTCGTCGTCGGCGCACGCGGGCTCGCCGCGGCGCGCCGGCTGCGGGTGCCGTCGATCGCCGTCTACCAGACCGACATCGCCGGGTTCGCCGCCGCGTACGGCTTCGGCATCGCCGCGCGGGCCGCGTGGCGCTGGGTGCGGCGGCTGCATTCGCGCGCCGACCGGACCCTGGCGCCGTCCAGCGACTCGGTCGAGCAGCTGCGGCTGCACGGCGTCCCGCGGGTGCACCGCTGGGCGCGGGGTGTCGACGTCGACCGGTTCTCCCCGGCACACGCCGACCCGGCGCTGCGGGCCGAGCTGGCGCCCCACGGCGAGCTGCTCGTCGGGTTCGTCGGCAGGCTGGCGCCGGAAAAGGAGGTCGACCGGCTGGCCGCGCTGGCCGGGATGCCGGGGATCCGCGTGGTCGTCGTCGGCGACGGACCGGAGCTGGAAACCCTGCGCGAGCAGCTGCCCGGCGCGGCGTTCCTCGGCGCGAAGTACGGCGAAGAGCTGTCTGCGGCGTACGCGAGCTTCGACATCTTCGTCCACACTGGACCGCACGAGACGTTCTGCCAGGCGGTGCAGGAGGCGATGGCCTCCGGCCTGCCGGTGCTCGCGCCGGACGCGGGCGGCCCCAAGGACCTCGTCCTGCCCGGCCGCACCGGCTACCTGCTGCCCGCGGACCGCGAGCAGTTCGGCCCGGCGCTGGTCGCGAAGGTCGGCGCCCTGCGCGACGCCGCGCTGCGGGCCCGGCTCGGCGAGAAGGCACGCAAGGTGGTGCTCGGGCGGACCTGGCCCGCCGTCTGCCACGAGCTCCTGGGGCACTACGAAGCCGTGCAGGGCCGGGCCGCCCGCGCGGCCTGAGGCGTGCACATCGTCCAGCTCGCGAACTTCTACGGGCCGCGCTCGGGCGGCCTGCGCACGGCGCTGCACCACCTCGGCGCCGGGTACGTCGCGAGCGGCCACCGGGTGACGCTCGTGGTGCCCGGCACCCGGTACGCCGACGAGGTCCTGCCGACCGGCGTGCGCCGGTTTTCCCTGCCGGCGCCGAAGATCCCGGGCACCGGCGGCTACCGCGCCGTCGACCCCCACCGCGTCCGCGCGGTGCTGCGAAGGCTCGAGCCCGATCGATTGGAGGTGTCGGACCGGCTCACGCTGCGGGGGATGGGCGGTTGGGCGCGGCACCACGGCGTGCCCAGCACGGTGATCTCCCACGAGCGGCTCGACCGGCTGCTGGAGCAGTTCCTGCTGCCCGCGCCGGTGGCGCGCCGCGTCGCCGACGTCGCGAACCGGCGGATGGCCGCGAGCTACGACACCGTCGTCTGCACGACGGCGTTCGCCCGCGCGGAGTTCGACCGGATCGCCGCGCCGAACGTCCGCCGGGTGCCCCTCGGCGTCGACCTCGCGACGTTCCGGCCCACCATGCGCGACGACGGCTGGCGCGCCGGCCTGGCCGGGGGAGCGGACACGCTGCTCGTCCACTGCGGACGGTTGTCGCCGGAGAAGCACGTGGAGCGCAGCGTGGACACCGTCGCCGAGCTGACGGAGGCCGGCGCGAAGGTGCGGCTGGCGGTGGCGGGCGACGGGCCGCGACGGCGCGCCCTCGAACGCCGGGCACGTGGCCTGCCGGTGACGTTCCTCGGGTTCCTGTCCGGTCGCGGCGACGTCGCCCGGCTGCTGGCCAGCGCGGACGTCTCCCTGGCGCCCGGCCCCCACGAGACCTTCGGGCTCGCCGCCTTGGAAGCGCTGGCGTCCGGGACGCCGGTGGTGGTGTCGGCGTCGTCGGCGCTGCGGGAGATCGTGCGGCCGGGCTGCGGCGCGGCGGTCGCCGACCACGCGTCCGCGTTCGCCACGGCGGTGACGGACCTCCTGGACAGCCCCGAAGATCTGCGCCGCGCGGCCGCCCGGGCGCGGGCCGAGGAGTTCACCTGGCCCGCCGCGGTGGCCGGGATGCTGGCCACCTTCCGCTGACCGTCCAAAGCCGTGAATGGCACATCGAGGGACTTCAAGTCCCTCAATGTGCCATTCACGGCTTTCCGAGGGACCTTCCATGGCCGGACGACAGCCGGTCTAGATTCGAGCCATGTCACGCGCAAGCCTGGACAAGGATCCGCACGAAGTCGCCGCGATGTTCGACGGCGTCGCGTCCGGGTACGACCGGGCGAACTCGTTCATGACCTTCGGCTTCGACCGGCGCTGGCGCACCACCACCGCCCGCGTGCTCGACGCCCGCCGCGGCGAGCGGGTCCTGGACCTGGCCGCCGGCACCGGGGTGTCCACCGTCGAGTACGCCCGTGGTGGCGCCTGGTGCCTGGCCGCGGACTTCTCGTTCGGGATGCTCAAGGCCGGCCTGCACCGCCGGGTCCCGATGGTCGCGGCCGACGCGCTCAACCTGCCGTTCGCGGACGAGAGCTTCGACGCCGTGACGATCTCCCTCGCCCTGCGCAACTTCGTCGACCCGAAGGCCGCGCTCACCGAGATCGCCCGCGTCGTCAAGCCGGGCGGCCGCCTGGTGATCTGCGAGGTCTCGACGCCGCCGTTCGCGCCGATCCGGTTCGTCCACCGGCGGTTCATGCTGCGGCTGCTCACCTGGGTCGGCAAGCGGACGTCGTCCAACCCCGAGGCCTACTCCTACCTGGCCGAATCCATGCTCACCTGGCCCGACCAGCGCACGCTCGGCGAGATCATCGCGAGCGCGGGCTGGACCGACGTCGAGTGGTTGAACCTCACATTCGGCGTCGTGGCAATCCACCGCGCGCGAAAGCCTGCATAAACTCGCGCGTATGACGCGACGCACCGCAGACCAGGACGCCGAAGTCATCGTCGTCGGCGCCGGACCGGCCGGGTCCACCGTGGCCACCTACCTGGCCCGCGCGGGCGTCGACGTGCTGCTGCTGGAGAAGACCGAGTTCCCCCGCGAGAAGGTCTGCGGCGACGGACTGACCCCGCGCGGCGTCAAGCAGCTGATCGACCTCGGCATCGACACGAGCGAGGACGCGGGCTGGGTGCACAGCCGCGGCCTGCGGATCCTCACCGGCGACCTCACGCTCGAGCTCGACTGGCCGGACCTGACGAGCTACCCGCCGTACGGCGTTTCCCGCACCCGCCACGACTTCGACGACCTGCTCGCCAAGCTGGCGGTGAAGGCGGGCGCGCGGCTGTACGAGCGCACCACGGTCACCGGCGCGATCACCAGCCCGGCCGGGCGCGTGGTCGGCGTCGAGGCGAAGGTCGGCCCCGATCGGACGCCGGTGCACTACCGCGCGCCGCTCGTCCTGGCCTGCGACGGCGTCTCCGCGCGGCTCGCGCTGAGCGTCGGCATCCAGAAGAACGAGAAGCGCCCGATGGGCGTCGCGGTGCGCCAGTACTACAAGAGCCCGCGCCACGACGACCCGTTCATCGAGGGCCACCTCGAGCTGTGGGACCGCTCGGACCCGCGTGACCCGAAGCTGCTGCCGGGCTACGGCTGGGCGTTCCCGCTCGGCGACGGCACGGTGAACGTCGGCCTCGGCATGCTCTCGACGTCGGCGTCGTTCCGGAACACCGACTACCGCGCGCTGCTGCGCCAGTGGCTCGACGGGACGCCGGAGGAGTGGGGCTACCGCGAGGAGAACGCGATCGGCAAGGTCGGCGGCGCCGGCCTCCCGATGGGCTTCAACCGCACCCCGCACTACCGCGACGGCCTGCTGCTGCTCGGCGACGCGGGCGGCATGGTCAGCCCGTTCAACGGCGAAGGCATCTCGGCGGCGATGGAGTCCGCGCAGATCGCCGCGGAGGTCGTCGTGCAGGCGCTGGCGCGGCGCGAAGGCCCTTCGCGCGAGCGGGCGCTGGAGGCGTACCCGCGCGCGGTCGGGGAGCTGATGGGCGGCTACTACCGGCTGGGCAACGTGTTCGCGAAGATCATCGGCAAGCCGAAGATCATGCACGCCTGCACGAAGTACGGGCTGCGCGTCGACAGGCTCCTGCCGCTGGTCTACAAGGGCCTGTCGGGCTGCTACGACGCCAAGGGCGGCGACGGCGTCGACCGCCTGATCTCCGCCCTCGCCCGCCTCACCCCCTCCCCCCGCTGACCCGAACCCGTCACTTTCCCTAGGAAAGATGCGTCTGCGGGCCCTCGAGACGCATCTTTCCTAGGGAAAGCTCGGGGTTGGGCGCGCGCGGACACTCGGGTGGCCTAACAAGTTGGCCGTGCGGTCAGTGGGATAGCTCACATGGCGGCGTCCGGATTGTCCGGTCAGTGGGCGATCTTGAACGGCCTTCGCGCAGGTCGCGCGGGCACCTTCGCCGCGCCGTGACAACGATGGCGGTGGAAGTTAGGCAACCCTTATAACATGGGCCCCTAGGGACAAGAATGTGAGTCGCGTCCTACACTCCCCCCATGCTTTGTGAATCCCTTCACATCCACGACGAGTGGCTTGTGAACTATTTCACAAGCGGGCAGTTTCCTCCCGCTCGGTCCAGCCACGGGCCGTAAGGAGACCCTGACCCTCGGCGGTGTGACCCAGGTCCCTTAGGGTGCCGACGAGGCCAAGCGGTTCCCCACCACAAGCACAACCGCATCGGCGCGGAAAGGATGGCGAAGACCCCGTGCTGACGTTGCTGACCCGAACCGACACGGTGCAGCTGGCTCAAGAGGCTCCGAGCCTGAAGCCCTACCTGCCCCTGGTCCTGTTGTTCGTGCTGGCGCTCGGGTTTGCCGTGCTGTCGGTGCTCCTGGGCCCGCTCGTCGGACCCAGTCGCTACAACAAGGCCAAGCTCGAGGCCTACGAGTGCGGCATCGAACCGTCCCCGCAGCCGCTCGTCGGCGCCGGACGGATGCCGGTGGCGTACTACATCACGGCAATGATGTTCATCCTGTTCGACATCGAGATGGTCTTCCTCTACCCGTTCGCCGTGCAGGCGGACGCACTGGGCACGTTCGGCCTGGTGGAGATCCTGCTGTTCATCGCGACGGTCGGCTTCGCGTACGCCTACGTGTGGCGGCGCGGCGGCCTGGATTGGAACTAGACCCATGGGCCTCGAAGAGAAACTCCCCAACGGCATCCTGCTGGCCAGTCTCGAAGGTCTCGTCAACTGGTCGCGGAAGAACTCGATGTGGCCCGCCACCTTCGGGCTGGCCTGCTGCGCGATCGAGATGATGACCGTCGGCGGTTCCCGCTACGACATCGCCCGCTTCGGCATGGAGCGCTTCAGCGCCACGCCGCGCCAGGCCGACCTGATGATCGTCGCCGGCCGGGTCACCCAGAAGATGGCCCCGGTCCTGCGTCAGATCTACGACCAGATGGCCGAGCCCAAGTGGGTCCTCGCCATGGGCGTCTGCGCCTCCTCCGGCGGCATGTTCAACAACTACGCCGTGGTCCAGGGCGTCGACCACATCGTGCCGGTCGACATGTACCTGCCCGGCTGCCCGCCGCGGCCGGAGATGCTGCTGGACGCGATCCTCAAGCTGCACGCCAAGATCCAGGACGAGCCGATCAACGCCCGCCGCGCCGCGATCCGCGCCGCCAGCGGTGCGCGCACCGAGCTCGTCGCGTCGTCGATCAAGTACGCGAAGAAGTAAAGCGATGACTGAGACTCCTGAACCCGGCGGCGAGCAGTCCAGCGCCGACCGTCCCGAAGGCGGCCTCGAGCCGAAGGGCACCCGGCCCGCCGAACCGGTCGTCACCGGTCGCGAACGCCAGGGCATGTTCGGCGTGCACGGCAGCGGTGACACCTCCGGCTACGGCGGTGTCCGGCTCCCGGCCTACAGCCCGGCCCCGGCCGAACGCCCGTACGGCGGCTGGTTCGACCAGTTCGCCGACGAGTTCTACGCGGCCCTGGCCGACAACAAGATCCCGGCCGAGGCGATCCTGCAGACGACGGTCGACCGCGGCGAGATCACCTTCTACGTCGCCCGCGAGCAGCTGCCCGCGATCGCGAAGGTGCTGCGCGACGACGGCGGCCTCCGGTTCGAGCTGCTCAGCTCGGTGTCCGGGGTGGACTACGGCGTCGACGTCCCGCAGCGGCTGCACGCGGTCTACCACTTCACGTCGCTGACCTACCGCCGCCGGATCCGCCTCGAGGTCACCCTCGACATCGAGGACGCGCACGTGCCGTCGCTGGTCGGGATCTACCCGACGGCCGACTGGCAGGAGCGCGAGGCCTGGGACATGTTCGGCATCGTCTTCGACGGCCACCCGGCGCTGACCCGGATCCTCATGCCGGACGACTGGGACGGCCACCCCCAGCGCAAGGACTACCCGCTCGGCGGGATCCCGGTCGAATACAAGGGCGCGGAGATCCCGCCGCCGGACCAGCGGAGGTCGTACTCGTGAGCAGCACCGAGAACCTGTCCGACGTCACGACCGGGACGGACACGAGCGCGCCGGGATCGGACAGCACGGACAACGTCAACTACGCCGACTCCCGCGACACCACCGAAGGCCGCGTCTACTCGGTCTCCGGCGGCGACTGGGACGACGTCATCGCCGACGCGGCGCACGACGAGCGCATGGTCATCAACATGGGCCCGCAGCACCCGTCGACGCACGGCGTGCTCCGCCTCGTGCTGGAGATGGAGGGCGAGACCGTCACGCAGCTGCGGTCGGTCATCGGCTACCTGCACACCGGCATCGAGAAGAACTGCGAGTACCGCACCTGGACCCAGGGCGTCACGTTCGTGACGCGCATGGACTACCTGGCGCCGCTGTCCACGGAGATGGCGTACTGCCTCGGGGTCGAGAAGCTGCTCCAGATCGAGGCTCCGCGCCGCGCGCAGCTGCTGCGCGTGATGCTGCTGGAGATCAACCGGATCGGCTCGCACCTGGTCTACATCGCCACCGGCGGCATGGAGCTCGGCGCCACCACCGCGATGACGCTCGGCTTCCGCGAGCGCGAGGTCGTGCTGCACCTGCTGGAGCACCTGACCGGCCTGCGCATGAACCACGCGTTCATCCGCCCCGGCGGCCTCGCGCAGGACATGCCGGCGGACTACCGCGAGAAGGTCACCGAATTCGTCAAGACGATGAAGGAACGCCTCCCGCTGTACGACAAGCTGTTCACCGGGCAGCCGATCTGGCGCAACCGGCTCAAGGGCGTCGGGTACCTGCCGGTGGACGCGTGCCTCGCGCTCGGCGTCACCGGCCCGGTGCTGCGCAGCGCCGGCCTGCCGTGGGACCTGCGCAAGACCGAGCCGTACTCCTGCTACGACGAGTTCGACTTCGACGTCCCGGTCGACAACGGCGCCGACTGCTGGTCGCGCTACCTGATCCGGGTGCACGAGATGCACGAGAGCCTCAAGATCATCGAGCAGTGCCTCGAGAAGCTCGAGCCGGGCCCGGTCATGGTCGAGGACAAGAAGGTCGCGTGGCCCGCGCAGCTGTCCATCGGCAGCGACGGCATGGGCAACTCGCTCGAACACGTCAAGAAGATCATGGGCCAGTCCATGGAGTCCCTGATCCACCACTTCAAGCTGGTCACCGAGGGCTTCAAGGTGCCGGCCGGGCAGGTCTACACGTCGGTGGAGTCGCCGCGCGGCGAGCTGGGCGCGCACCTGGTGTCCGACGGCGGCACGCGGCCGCTGCGGGTCCACGTGCGCGAACCGAGCTTCGTGAACCTGCAGTCGATGCCCGCAATGGCCGAAGGCGGCCTGGTCGCGGACGTGATCGCCGCGATCGCCTCGATCGACCCCGTCATGGGGGGAGTGGACCGATGACCACAGCAGTTCCCGAGCCGGGCCCGAACTATTCCGCGACGACGCACGCGGCGGCCGGCCCGGACACCGACGTCGTCGCGATCGCGCCGGACCCCGATGTCGCAGCCGGGATCATCACCGAGACGCCCCTCGAGGACATCTTCGACGCGGACATCCACGCCAAGGCGCAGGACCTGATCGCGCGCTACCCGATGTCGCGGTCGGCGCTGCTGCCGATGCTGCACCTCGTGCAGTCGGTGCAGGGCTACGTCAGCCAGGAGGGCGTCGCGTTCTGCGCGCGGCAGCTCGACCTGTCCGACGCCGAGGTCAGCGCGGTCGCGACGTTCTACACGATGTACAAGCGCCGTCCCTGCGGCGAGCACCTCGTGAGTGTCTGCACCAACACGCTGTGCGCGGCCATGGGCGGCGACGCGATCTACAAGAAGCTCCAGACGCACCTCGGTTCCGAGGACAAGCCGCTGGGGCACAACGAGACCGCGGGCACGCCGAACGAGCCGGGCTCGATCACCCTCGAGCACGCCGAGTGCCTCGCGGCCTGCGACCTCGCGCCGGTCATCCAGGTCAACTACGAGTACTTCGACAACCAGACCGAGGAGAAGGCCGTCGCGCTGGTCGACGCGCTGCAGGCGGGCAAGAAGCCGGCCCCGACGCGCGGCGCCCCGCTGACGAGCTTCAAGGGCGCCGAGCTGCAGCTCGCCGGGTTCTTCCCGGAGGACGAAGCGGCCTACCGCCGGGACGTCGACGGCCCGTCGCAGGCCGTCGAGACGCTGCGGGGCGCGAAGCTCGCGCAGGACCGCGGCTGGGTCGCCCCGGCCGCCAAGGACGTCCCACTCCCTGCTCTGCCCTCCAAAGATGGGGAGAAGAAGTAATGGCCGATCCCATTACCCCGGTCCTCACGAAGCGCTGGCTGTCGCCGAACTCCTGGCAGATCGGCCAGTACGAGGCGCTGGAGGGCTACACCGCCATCCGCAAGGCGCTCGCGGGCACGCCCGAGCAACTCGTCCAGCTGATCAAGGACTCCGGCCTGCGCGGCCGCGGCGGCGCCGGCTTCCCGGCCGGCATCAAGTGGTCCTTCATGCCGCCGAACTTCGACAAGCCGCACTACCTGGTGATCAACGCCGACGAGGGCGAGCCGGGCACCTGCAAGGACATCCCGCTGATGATGGCGGACCCGCACTCGCTCATCGAGGGCTGCATCATCGCCTCGTACGCGATGCGGTCCAACCACTGCTTCATCTACGTCCGCGGCGAGGCGCTGCACTGCATCCGCCGCCTCAACGCGGCCGTGCGCGAAGCCGAAGCGGCGGGCTACCTCGGCGAAAACATCCTCGGTTCCGGCTTCGACCTCAAGATCACCGTCCACGCGGGAGCGGGCGCGTACATCTGCGGCGAAGAGACGGCGTTGCTCGACTCGCTCGAGGGACGTCGTGGCCAGCCGCGGCTCAAGCCGCCGTTCCCCGCGGCCGCCGGTCTCTACGCGGCGCCGACCACGGTCAACAACGTCGAGACCATCGCGAGCGCGCCCTTCATCGTCAACGGCGGCTCCAGCTGGTTCCGCGAGATGGGCCGCGAGAAGTCGCCCGGCCCGAAGATCTACTCGATCTCCGGCCACGTCGAGAAGCCCGGCCAGTACGAGTGCCCGCTCGGCACCACGCTGCGCGAGCTCCTCGACATGGCGGGCGGCATGAAGGACGGCATCCCGCTCAAGTTCTGGACCCCGGGCGGCTCGTCGACCCCGATGTTCACCGCCGAGCACCTCGACGTTCCCCTGGACTTCGAAGGCGCGGCGGAAGCGGGGTCGATGCTGGGCACCACCGCCGTGCAGGTCTTCAACGAGACCGTGTCGGTGCCCTGGGCCGTGATGAAGTGGACGCAGTTCTACGAGCACGAGTCCTGCGGCAAGTGCACGCCGTGCCGCGAAGGCACGTACTGGCTGGCACAGATCCTCGAGCGGATGGTCGACGGCCACGGCACCGAAGAGGACATCGACACCCTCCTCGACGTCTGCGACAACATCCTCGGCCGGTCGTTCTGCGCCCTCGGTGACGGTGCCGTTTCGCCGATCACCAGCGGCATCAAGTACTTCCGCGACGAATTCCTCGCTCTGTGTGAGAGCAACAAGCGCGAATTGGTGGGAGCGCAGGCATGACGATCGCCCCCGACAAGCCCGAGACCAAAGAGACGCCGGTCCCCGAAGGCCACGTCAAGCTGGTCATCGACGGCGAAGAGGTCATCGCCCCCAAGGGCGAGCTGCTCATCCGCACGGCCGAACGCCTCGGCACGGTCATCCCGCGGTTCTGCGACCACCCGCTCCTCGACCCGGCCGGCGCCTGCCGCCAGTGCCTGGTCGAGGTCGAGATGGGCGGTCGGCCGATGCCGAAGCCGCAGGCGTCCTGCACGATGACCGTCGCCGACGGCATGGTCGTCAAGACGCAGCTGACGTCGCCGGTCGCGGACAAGGCCCAGCAGGGCGTGATGGAGCTGCTGCTCATCAACCACCCGCTGGACTGCCCGATCTGCGACAAGGGCGGCGAGTGCCCGTTGCAGAACCAGGCGCTGGCGCACGGCCGCACGGAGTCCCGGTTCGTCGACACGAAGCGGACGTTCCAGAAGCCGCTGCCGATCTCGACGCAGGTGCTGCTCGACCGCGAACGCTGCGTGCTCTGCCAGCGCTGCACCCGGTTCTCCCGCGAGATCGCCGGCGACCCGTTCATCGAGCTCCTCGAGCGTGGTGCCCACCAGCAGATCGGCACCGCGGAGACGGCGGACGTGCTGGACATGGCTTCGCGGACGACGTCCGGTCAGCCGTTCCAGAGCTACTTCTCCGGCAACGTCATCCAGATCTGCCCGGTTGGCGCGCTGACCAGCGCGGCTTACCGGTTCCGGTCGCGTCCGTTCGACCTGGTGTCCTCGCCGAGCGTCTGCGAGCACTGCTCGTCCGGCTGCGCCGAGCGCACCGACTTCCGGCGCGGCAAGGTCCAGCGCAAGCTGGCCGGCGACGACCCCGAGGTCAACGAGGAGTGGATCTGCGACAAGGGCCGGTTCGCCTTCCGCTACACCGGCGCCGAGGACCGCATCCGGCGTCCGCTGGTCCGCAACCGCGAGACCGGTGAGCTGGAGGAAGCGTCCTGGACCGACGCGCTGCGTGCCGCCGCCGCTGGTCTCACCGAGGCCCGCTCCAACGGCGGCGTCGGCGTCCTGCCCGGTGGCCGGCTGACCGTCGAGGACGCCTACGCGTACTCGAAGTTCGCCCGCGTCGCCTTGCAGACCAACGACGTCGACTTCCGTGCCCGCCCGCACTCGGCCGAGGAACTCGCGTTCCTCACCTCGCACGTCGTGGGCGTGACGCCGGAGTCCGGCATCACCTTCGGCGAGATCGAGCGGGCCCGCACTGTCCTGTGCGTCGCGTTCGAGCCCGAGGACGAAGCCCCGATCGTGTTCCTGCGGCTGCGCAAGGCGGCCCGCAAGAACCGCACCCGGGTCGTCCACTTGGGACAGTGGACGACGTCGTCGGTGCGCAAGACGTTCGGCGAGCTGCTCGCCTGCGTTCCCGGTGCCGAAGCCGCCGCCATCGAGGGCATCGCCAAGCACGCGCCGGACCTCGACGAGGCCCTGCGCGGCGAGAACGCCGTCGTCCTGGTCGGCGAGCGCGCCGCCGCGGTCCCCGGCCTGTTCTCCGCCCTGCACGACCTGGTGGAGCGCACCGGTGTCCGGCTCGCCTGGATCCCGCGCCGCGCCGGCGACCGGGGCGCGCTCGAGACCGGCTGCGTGCCGTCGCTGCTGCCCGGCGGCCGCCGGGTCGGCGACGACGCCGCCCGCGTCGCCGTCGAAAACGCCTGGGGCGTCCCGATCCCGGCCACGCCGGGCCGCGACGCCACCGATATCCTCAAGGCCGCTTCGAGCCAGGAGCTGGGTGGCCTGATCGTCGGCGGCGTCGACCCGTTCGACCTCCCGGACCCGGACCTCGCGCTGCGCGCGCTGGACAACGCCGGCTTCGTGGTCAGCCTGGAACTGCGGCACAGCGCGGTGACCGAGCGCGCGGACGTCGTGCTCCCGGTGGCCGCGTCGGACGAGAAGGCAGGCAGCTACCTCAACTGGGAGGGCCGCACCCGCCCGTTCGACGTCACCCTCGAAGGCACCGGCGCCCTGCCGGACTGCCGGGTGCTCGACACCCTCGCCGTCGAGATGGACGCGGACCTGTTCACGCAGACGCCGGCGGCCGCACGCGGCGACTACGAGAAGCTCGGCCCGGCCTCGGCGCTGCGCTGGGGTTACGTCCCGGCCGAGGTCGCGGAGTCCGCGACCCCGGGCGCCGGCCAAGCGGTCCTGTCGACTTGGCGCCAGCTGATCGACAACGGATCGCTGCAGGACGGCGAGCCGCACCTCAAGGGCACCCAGCGCACGCCGGTCGCGCGGCTGTCGGCGAAGACCGCCGAAGGACTGGGCGCCACCGTGCGGGTCAGCACCGAACGCGGTGCGATCACGCTGCCGGTGGAGATCGCCGACCTGCCCGACGGCGTCGTGTGGCTGCCGGGCAACTCCGACGGCTCCGCCGTGGCCAAGACGCTCGGTGCCGGACACGGCGCCGTCGTGAACCTCGCTGGAGGTGGGCAATGACCCCGCTGCTCTCTGAAGCGGCCGTTGGCAGCGTGCCGGACGCGGCGACGCGGGCGGCGCTGCTGGCGGACGACCCGTTCTGGTTGATCCTGCTCAAGTGCGTGGTCATCCTGCTGATCGGGCCGATCCTGACGATCTTCCTGATCGTCTGGGAGCGCAAGGCGGTCGGCCGGATGCAGAACCGGCCCGGCCCCAACCGGGTCGGCCCGGGCGGCTACTTGCAGTCACTGGCGGACGCGATCAAGCTGCCGTTCAAGGAACAGATCATCCCGGACACCGCCGACCGCAAGGTGTACTTCCTCGCCCCGGTCGTCTGCGTGGTGCCCTCGCTGATCGCCCTGTCGGCCATCCCGTTCGGCCCGGTGGTCTCGATCTTCGGCGAGCGGACCATGCTGCAGCTGCTCGACCTGCCGGTCAGCGCGCTGGTGATCCTGGCCTGCTCCTCGATCGGCGTCTACGGCATCGTGCTCGCCGGCTGGTCGTCCGGCTCGCCGTACCCGCTGCTCGGCGGCATGCGCAGCGCGGCCCAGGTGATCTCCTACGAGATCGCGATGGGCCTGTCGATCGTCGCGGTGATCCTGCAGGCCGGGTCGCTGAACCTGGCCGACATCGTCGCCAAGCAGCAGCCGGCGTGGTTCCTCTACCTGGTCCCGAGCTTCGTGATCTACCTGATCTCGATGGTCGGCGAGACCAACCGCGCCCCGTTCGACCTCCCCGAGGCCGAGTCGGAGCTGGTCGGCGGCTTCCACACCGAGTACAGCTCGATGAAGTTCGCGATGTTCTTCCTCGCCGAGTACGTCAACATGGTGATCGTTTCGGCGTTCGCGACGACGCTGTTCCTCGGCGGCTGGATGGCCCCGTGGCCGCTGTCGCTGATCGGGAACAACGTGCTCAACACCGGCTGGTGGCCGGTGCTGTGGTTCTTCGCGAAGATGTTCGTCCTGCTGTTCGGGTTCATCTGGCTGCGCGGCACGCTGCCCCGCCTGCGCTACGACCAGTTCATGCGCCTGGGCTGGAAGGTCCTGGTCCCGCTGAACCTGGTGTGGATCATCATGGTGACCTTCGCGAAGGTCATCACCTGGAACACCGCGTCGATCATCATCGCCGCGATCGCGATCTTCATCGTCGTCGCCTTGTTCTTCTACGTCCGCGCGGCGAGTCGCGAGGAAGAGAGCGAAAGCGTGCCGGTGACCGGCGGCGGGTTCCCGGTTCCGCCACTGGACCTCAAGGTCCCGCAGACCACTCCGCGTCAGAAGGCTTTGGCCAAGGCCGAAGCCAAGGCGGCCCGTCGCAAGCCGGCAGCTGTCGGTACCGCAAAGGAAGGAGCGCAAGATGGGGTTTCTTGATCCCGTCAAGGGCTTCGGCGTCACCTTCGGGATGATGTTCAAGAAGGTCGCCACCGAGGAGTACCCGGAGGCCGGCGCCCCGGCGGCGCCGCGCTACCACGGCCGGCACCAGCTGAACCGCCACCCGGACGGCCTCGAGAAGTGCGTCGGCTGCGAGCTGTGCGCGTGGGCGTGCCCGGCGGACGCGATCTTCGTCGAGGGCGGTGACAACACCGAGGAGGCGCGGTTCTCGCCGGGTGAGCGGTACGGCAAGGACTACCAGATCAACTACCTGCGCTGCATCGGCTGCGGCCTCTGCGTCGAGGCGTGCCCGACGCGGTCGCTGACGATGATCAACTTCTACGAGCTGGCCGACGACGACCGCCAGCGGCTGATCTACACGAAGGAAGACCTCCTCGCGCCGCTGCTGGCCGGCATGGAGCAGCCGCCGCACCCGATGCGGCTCGGCGACAGCGAGCAGGACTACTACGTGAACGGGCCGCAGCTCGAAGCACGCTTCTCAGCTGAGAGCTCATCGACACAGCTGGCGCGTGGCGGGGAGGGCGTCAAGTGATCGCCGCACTCCTGGCCCAGGCGCCCGACCCCGCCGCGGGCGTCACCACCGGCGAGGCCGTCGCGTTCTGGATCCTCGGCCCGCTCTCGCTGCTCGGCGCGCTCGGCATGATCTTCTCCCGCAACGCCGTCCACTCGGCGCTGTGGCTGGTGCTGACCATGCTGAACCTGGGCGCGCTGTACATGATCCAGTCGGCGCCGTTCCTCGGCTTCACGCAGATCATCGTCTACACCGGCGCGATCATGATGCTGTTCCTGTTCGTGCTGATGCTGGTCGGCCGGGAGAGCTCCGACTCGGTCGTCGAGGTCCTGCGCGGCCAGCGGCTGGCCGCGACCGTGCTCGGCATCGGGCTGGCCGCGCTGCTGGCCACCGGCATCTACCGGGCGCTCGAAAACGTCACCCCGGCCATCCCGCTCGACTCGGCCACCCCGGCCGGCGGCGGGCCGAAGGGCCTGGGCCGGCTGATCTTCACCGACTACCTGTTCCCGTTCGAGCTGACGTCGGCGCTGCTCATCACCGCCGCGATCGGCGCGATGGTGCTGGCCTTCACCGACCGGCACGGCAAGGGCGGGAAGCAGACGCAGAAGGAACTGGTCGTCGCCCGCTTCCGCGGTGAGCACGACCGGCCGTCGCCGCTGCCCGGCCCGGGCGTCTTCGCCACCGCCAACTCGGTGGCCACCCCGGCGTTGCTGCCGGACGGCTCGGTCGCGCCGGAGTCGCTGTCGGCGATCATCGAGTCGACCTCGGCGATCGAGCTGGCGAAGGACCGCAAGCTCGTCGCGGACCAGGGCCCGCACCCGGACGCGCACGCGCTGGTCGGCCCGGAGAGCGCTTCGGAAGGGGAGAAGGAATGACCCCGACGTACTACCTGCTGCTGTCGGCGCTGCTGTTCGCGCTCGGCGCGGTCGGCGTGCTGGTGCGGCGCAACGCGATCGTCGTGTTCATGTGCATCGAGCTGATGCTGAACGCGGTGAACCTCTCGCTGGTCACCTTCGCCCGGATCAACGGCGGGCTCGACGGCCAGATCATGGCGTTCTTCGTCATGGTCGTCGCGGCCGCCGAGGTCGTGGTCGGCCTGGCGATCATCATGGCCATCTTCCGCACCCGGCGCTCGGCCTCGGTCGACGACACCAACCTGCTGAAGTACTAGGAGACACCGAGTGACCGCATCATCGTGGCTGCTGGTGGCCCTTCCGGCTCTCGGCGCCCTGGTCCTGCTTCTGGCGGGTAAGCGCGCGAAGGCGTGGGGGCATCTGCTCGGCTGTGCCACCGTCACGCTTGCCTTCGTCTACGGGCTGATTCTGTTCTTCACCGCCGACACGGGCACCACCACGGACACGAAGCTGTACTCGTGGATCCCGGTCGGCGCGCTGCAGGTGGACTTCGGGCTGCGGATCGACGCGCTGTCGCTGACGTTCGTGCTGCTCATCACCGGCGTCGGCATGCTGATCCACTACTACTCGATCGGCTACATGGCCGACGACGAGGGCCGGTACCGCTTCTTCGCGTACCTGAACCTCTTCGTCGCGTCGATGCTGATCCTGGTGCTGGGCAACAGCTTCATCACGCTGTACCTCGGCTGGGAAGGCGTTGGTCTCGCCTCCTACCTGCTGATCGGCTGGTACCAGGGCCGCCCGTCCGCGGCGACCGCCGCCAAGAAGGCGTTCCTGATGAACCGCGTCGGGGACGTCGGGCTCGCGCTGGCGATCTTCATCATGTTCAAGTACGCGGGCTCCACCGGCTACGCGCAGGTGTTCCAGGCGGTCGGCGACGGCAAGTTCTCGCCGGGCGCGATCACCGCGATGGCGATCCTGCTCCTGCTGGGCGCCTGCGGTAAGTCCGGCCAGTTCCCGCTCCAGGCGTGGCTCCCGGACGCGATGGAGGGCCCGACCCCGGTGTCGGCGCTGATCCACGCGGCGACGATGGTGACCGCGGGCGTCTACCTGGTGGCCCGCTCGAAGGACATCTTCAACGCCACCGAGGACGGCAGGCTGATCGTCACGCTGGTCGGCACGGTGACGCTGCTGCTCGGGTGCATCATCGGCTGCGCGTACGACGACATCAAGAAGGTTCTCGCGTACTCCACCGTCAGCCAGATCGGCTACATGATGCTGGCCGTCGGGCTCGGGCCGATCGCGTACGCGCTGGGCATCATGCACCTGGTCGCGCACGGCTTCTTCAAGGCCGGGCTGTTCCTCGGGGCCGGGTCGGTCATGCACGCCATGAACGACGAGGTCGACATGCGGAAGTTCGGCGGGCTGCGCAAGCACATGCCGATCACCTTCATCACGTTCGGCCTCGGCTACCTGGCGCTGATCGGCATCCCGCCGCTGTCGGGCTTCTTCACCAAGGACGCGATCATCGAGGCGGCGTTCGGCCAGGGTGGCTGGCGCGGCTGGGTGATGGGCGGCGCGGCGCTGCTCGGCGCTGGGCTGACCGCGTTCTACATGACCCGCCTGATGGTGATGACGTTCTTCGGCAAGGAACGCTGGAAGGACCTCAAGAGCGCGGACGGCCACGACTTCCACCCGCACGAGTCGAAGTCCGTCATGTGGATCCCGATGGCGGTGCTGGCGCTCGGTTCCGTCGGCGCCGGCGCGTTCTTCGCCCTCGGCCACCGCTTCAGCGACTGGCTCACCCCCTCGGTCGGCGAGCTGGAGGAAGCGCACCACGCGCCGTTCGACGCCTGGGTGATCTCGGTGGCGGCGGTCGTGCTCTCGCTGGCCGGCGTCGCGCTCGCGTACCTGATCTTCCGCCGCGACGTCCCGGTCGAGCAGCCCCAGCGGGTCTCGTTCGTCACCCGGGCCGCGCGCAAGGACCTGTACGGCAACACCCTCAACGAGACGCTGGTCGCCCGCCCGGGCACCTGGCTCTCGCGGGCGCTGGTGTTCGTCGACAACCGTGGCGTCGACGGCGCGGTCAACGGCCTGGCCGCCTCCCTCGGCGGCGGCTCCGGCCGGCTGAGGCGGCTCCAGACCGGGTTCGTCCGGTCCTACGCGCTGTCGATGCTGGGCGGCACGTTCCTGCTTCTGGCGGCTCTCCTGCTGGTGAGGTTCTCCTGATGACCTGGTTGCTGATCCTCATCCTGGTGCCGCTCGCCGGCTCCCTGGTGCTGGCGTTCCTCAAGGGGAACGACCGCGCCGCGGTGCTGGCCGCGCTCGGGTTCTCGATCCTCGAGTTCGTGCTGGTGATCCCGTTCTGGCTCAGCTACTCGCCGTCCGGCGCGCGACTGCAGATGACGTCGAGCTTCGACTGGATCCCCAGTTTCGGCGTGCACATCGCGTTCGGCACCGACGGCATCTCGCTGATCATGATCGCGGTGATCGCGCTGCTGGTGCCGATCGTCGTCGGCGGACTCGGCACGCTGGACAAGCTGCCGCCGGGCCGCAGCGCGGGCGGGTTCCTGTCGCTGATCCTGTTGCAGGAGGCGCTCACGATCGGCGTCTTCGCCGCGACCGACGTGTTCCTGTTCTACGTGCTGTTCGAAATCATGCTGATCCCGATGTACTTCCTGATCGGCGGCTACGGCGGCGCGAACCGGCAGTACGCGGCGGTGAAGTTCTTCCTCTACTCGTTCCTCGGCGGCCTGATCATGCTGGCGTCGGCGATCGGGGCGTACTCGCTGGCGAAGGACAAGCTCGGGCACGGCACCTTCGACTGGGCCACGCTGGTGACGGTGGTGCGCGACGCGCCGCTGTCCACGCAGATCTGGCTGTTCCTCGGCTTCTTCCTGGCGTTCGCGATCAAGGCGCCGCTCGTGCCGTTCCACACCTGGCTGCCGGACGCGGCGGGGGAGGCGCCGATCGGCGTCGCCGTCCTGCTGGTCGGCGTGCTGGACAAGGTCGGCACGTTCGGGTTCCTGCGCTACTGCCTGCCGATGTTCCCGGACGCGAGCAAGGCACTGGCGCCGTTGGTGCTGGTGCTCTCGGTGATCGGTGTCCTCTATGGATCGATCCTCGCCGCGGGGCAGCGGGACATGAAGCGGTTCATCGCCTACGTGTCCATCGCGCACTTCGGCTTCATCTCGCTCGGCATCTTCGCGTTCAACGAGCAGGCGATGGTCGGCTCGGCGACGTACATGCTGAACCACAGCCTCGCGACCGGCATGCTGATCGTGGTGATCGGCCTGGTCATCGCGCGCGGCGGGTCCTCGAAGATCTCCGACTACGGCGGCATGGCGAAGGTGACCCCGCTGCTGGCAGGCATGTTCCTCCTCGCCGGTCTGTCGACGCTGTCCCTGCCGGGCACCAACTCGTTCGTCTCGGAGTTCCTGGTGCTCATCGGGTCCTTTGTGGACCAGCCGGTGTACACGATCCTCGCCACGGTGGGCATGGTCCTGGCCGCGGCGTACGTCCTGTGGCTCTACCAGCGGGTCTTCCAGGGTCCGGTTCGCGGAGACGCTCTCGTGGGTGTCGGCGGCGGTCCGGGCACGGCCATCGCGCCGGAGCTCGGCGCCAAGAAGGCCATCCGCGACCTTGGTGGTAAGGAAATCGCGATCCTCGCGCCGCTGGTCGTGCTGATCCTCGTCCTCGGCTTCTACCCGAAGCCGGTGCTCGACACAGTCACCCCGACGGTGCAGCAGACGCTGTCCGCGGTTCAGGGAGGCAAGTAACCGTGCTCGACATCCTCCTGACCCAGGCGGAGCCGCCGGTGGTGGTGCCGTCGGTCGATTACCCGGCCGTGCTGCCGGTGCTGATCATCTTCGGCGCGGCGTGCGTCAGCGTGCTGGTCGAGGCGTTCGCTTCGAAGCGCTCGCGGTTCCGCGTGCAGGTCGTGCTGAGCCTGGCGGCGATTCTCGCGGCGGGCGGTTTCCTGATCAGCTACGCGATCGGCTCGCCGGCAGGCGGCGTGAAGACGTTCAGCGGTGCGGTCTCGATCGACAAGCCCGCGCTGTTCCTCTGGGGCACGCTGCTGGCGCTGGCGGTCGGCGCGGTGCTGCTGATCTCGGACCGCGTCGTCGAACCGGGCGGCGCGCTGGTGGCGCAGGCCGGCATCCGGCCGGGCACCGTGCAGGACCGGGCGCAGACGGCGACGGTCATGCAGACCGAGGTGTTCCCGCTGACGCTGTTCGCGCTCGGCGGCATGATGGCGTTCTGCGCGGCGAACGACCTGCTGACGATGTTCATCGCGCTGGAAGTGCTTTCGCTGCCGCTGTACCTGATGTGCGGCCTGGCCCGGCGCCGTCGGCTGTTGTCGCAGGAGGCGGCGGTCAAGTACTTCCTGCTCGGCGCGTTCTCGTCGGCGTTCTTCTTGTACGGCCTCGCGCTGCTGTACGGCTACGCGAACTCCGTGAAGCTGGGCGACATCGCGGCGGCGGCGGCCGGTTCGGACCGCTCGGACACGCTGCTGTTCGCCGGCCTCGGCCTGCTGGTGGTCGGCCTGCTGTTCAAGGGTTCGGTCGGCCCGTTCCACACGTGGACCCCGGACGTGTACCAAGGAGCGCCGACGCCGGTGACGGCGTTCATGGCGGCGTGCACGAAGGTCGCCGCGTTCGGCGGGATCCTGCGCGTGCTGTCGGTGGCGTTCTCCTCGACCAGCTGGGAGTGGCGCGGAGTGCTCTGGGGCGTGGCGATCATCTCGATGGTGGTCGGCGCGGTGCTGGGCCTGACGCAGACCGACGTCAAGCGCATGGTGGCGTATTCGTCGATCGCCCACGCGGGGTTCCTGCTGGTGGGCGCGATCGCGATGACGAAGGACGGTCTGTCGAGCACGCTGTTCTACTTGCTGGCGTACGGTTTCACGACGCTGGCGGCGTTCGGCGTGATCAGCCTGGTCCGCGATTCTTCGGGCGAGGCAACGCACCTTTCGGCGTGGGCGGGACTGGCGAAGCGCTCACCGTTGGTGGCGGGCGTGTTCACGTTCTTGCTCTTGGCCCTGGCCGGTATCCCGCTCACTTCGGGGTTCGTGGGCAAGTTCGTCGTGTTTTCGGCGGCGCTGTCGGACGGAATGGCCCCGCTGGTGGTGATCGCCCTGGTGTTCAGCGCGGTGGCGGCGTTCTTCTACCTGCGAGTGATCGTCCTGATGTACTTTTCCGAGCCGGCGGCCGACGGCCCTTCGGTCTCGGTCCCGGGCTTCGGCACGGGAACGGCGATCTTCCTCGGCACGGCGGTGACGCTGATCCTGGGCCTGGTCCCGGCGTTCGCGCTCGGCTGGGCGGGTGCCGGAGGCTTCGCTTCGTAGTTCAGTAAGTCTCCGAAGGCCATCATCAGGGTTGCCCTGCTGATGGCCTTCAGAGCGTTTGGGCTTCTGTCGTCAGGCGGGCAGGGTGATCGGCCGACGTGAGCTCGCTCGTGCCGTCCCAGGCCAGCATGAGGTCGGCGAGAGTTTTCCCCATCTCGTCGTACTCGTTGACTTCGCCGTAGGAGAAGCTGAACAGCCCGGCTTCGTGCTGCCCGCTGCGAAGCAGGTCGAGAGCCCACGTGCGCAGGTTGGCGACGTACTTGTCGTGCTTGCTCACGGAGCTCATCGCGGCGAAGCCGACCAATTCATAGTGAAGTTCATTGACGGAAGTCTTGCGGAGTTCGTAGGCGAAATAGCCGTAACGCATCTTGGTCCCCTGATCGAGTTGTTGTTGCAAGAACCCTATCGACGTTCCCGTGCGCCGTGGCAAGGTCGTTCACCTGAAGGGAGGGCGCATGCCGAGAACAAAACCGAAACCGCAGGCCCGTGGACTTGCAGAGGGGTTGCGTTTCGAACGACGTGCTTGCAAGCTCGCCATGATCGAAGTGGCGAACAAATTGGGGTGGTCCGAGTCGACGCTCAGTCGCATCGAAACCGGCCTTCGCAATGCTTCGGCTGAAGAGGTTTCCGCACTACTGGCCATCTACCAGGTGACCGGCGCCAGGCGTGACACGCTGATCGAGATGGCGCGCGACGTGGACCGCCCGGTCTGGGTGGAGTTGCGTTATGCCGACGTTCCCGAGCAGGCCAAGACTCTCGCGCAGTACGAGGCCGATGCCACCAAGATCGTCGGTGCGGCGGTGACCCTGATTCCTGGTCTTCTGCAGACTCCCTCGTACATTCGATCGTTGATGAGTGCGGGCGGTGTGTCACCACAAGACATTCCGTTGCGCGTGGACGTGCGATTGCAGCGTCAGAAGGTCCTTTCCGGCGAGCGTGCGCCGACGTTGGTGAGTTTCATCGACGAGGCTGCGTTGCATCGCCGGATCGGGGGTGCAATAGTGATGGCGGATCAGCTGAAACACCTGGTTGCAATGGCGGAACGCTCATCGGTCGATCTGCGGGTCATTCCGTTCGACGTCGGCGGTCACGCTGCGATCGATGGTTCTTTCGTCCTGCTGGAGTTCGCCGACAATCGTCCTGTCGTCCATGTGGAACAGCTCAGTTCCGGCCTGTTCCTGGACCATGCGATCGACGTGGAGCCCTACGTGCGTGCAACGGCAAGCCTGGATGCGGTCGCGCTCGATCCGATGCAGTCGGTGCAGATGATCGAGCACCTTGCTGCAAGTTACAAGTGACTAGACTGACTGCGTGAACCCCCACTCGGCGAGCTGGCGCAAATCCAGCTACAGCGGCACTCAGTCGGACTGTGTCGAAGTCGCGTTCGGTGCCACACGCGCTGCCATCCGGGACTCGAAGGACCCGGATGGCGGCGCGCTGGTGCTGTCGCCGGCGTCGTTCGCGGCGCTAGTGGTCAAGGCCGGCGCGCAGCGCGGCGACTTTCTGGCCCAGTAGCCCCGGCTCGCCGGGGAGCACGGTGATATACCGGTTGCCCGGCGCCCCGGACAGCTCGATGGCCACGCGCCCGGCATCGATGTCGAGGTAGCTCAGCGAGTCCTGGGTCAGCGTCCGAGGCCCGCCGTTGACGCGCTTCGCCGCGTAGAACTGACCGACGCCGTAATAGGGCTGGTCGAAGATCTCATCGAGTTGCTGAGCGACGCGGCTTCGCGTGGGGCCCGTGTCGTAGAGGTCGTCGACTTCTTCTTCGCGCCGGAATTCGTCCTGGGGCAGTGAGAACGGCGTGAAGCGCGCCGGAACGTACTGCGGCAGGTTGGCGACCAGCGCGTCCACCGGGCTGCTGTCCGGCGAAACCGTCTTCAGCCAGACGCGTTCGTCCTGGCACAATGCGGTGACCGCGAACCGTCCCTGGACGGCGACGAGCACTCCGAACTGCTCGTCCATATCGCGGGCGTAGGCGAAGTACTCGGTCGCCGGACGGTCGAGCAGGTGCAGGACCTCCTCGAAGCCGGGGGTGAACCCGTTTCCCTGAGTGAGACCGTACTGACTCAGTTCCTCGAACGCCTCACGGTTCACTTGGTTCGTCGAGGACGGCGGAATGTACCGCAGCCCACCGGCGAAAACCTGGTGCGGCTCGCCGCAATCGACCTGGCGCATCGCGGTGAGCAGGGTGTTCAGCGAGATTTCGACCTGCTTGAGCACCACGTGTTCCTCCCCTTTTGCGTGGTGCTACTTCTTCGGCTTCTCGCCGATCACCGGTGGCATCGGCTTCTCGATGTCCCCGGCGAAGGTGTCATCAGGGTCCGGGTTCCGAAGGTAGGCCGCGGCCTTCTTCTCCTTGTCCTCTTCCTTCTTGCCTTGACCGGCGCCGGCACCCATCGGCATCCCGTTGGCGCCACGCCCGCCGACCGCACCGGCCGCGCCGGGACGTCCACCGGTGACGTTCTCGCCCGGAACGCCACGCCCGGAACCGGAGCCGGGCCCCATTCCGCGCGCGCCCGGCTCGTTCACGGCACCGCTGCCCGTACCGCGGTATCCACCGCTGCCTCCGCCGGGCCCGTAGCCACCGGAGCCAGGTCCGTACCCGGTCCCGGGCCCGAACTCACTGGTTCCGTACGGCCCGAACGGGTTAACGGGCTGCCCGGTCGGTCCGAACTGATATCCGGTACTCGCGGCGGGCGGCATGACCGGCTTGGGCACGTAGCTGTTCGCGTGCGTTTCGTCCGAAGCGGACGGCGTGGTGCTCCCGGGTGTTTGGCTGCCTACCTGGTCCTGTCCGGTCTGGTTTTGCCCCGTCTGGTTCTGGCCAGCCTGGGTGTCGGGCCGGTACTGGGTCTGGTTCGGGACAGCGGGCTGCCGGGTTTGCCGCGCACTTTGCGTGCGTTGTCCGGTGCCGGTACCGGTCGTCTTGCCTGGGGTTGGCGTTCCGGTGTCAAGCGCGATCGGCGCGCCGGAGTCGGCCAGCTGCGCGTATTGGGCGGGCATCTGCCCACCATTGGTGGTGCTGGCCGAGTGGTATGCCCTGAAAGCATCGATGTTGGCTTGACTGTCGGCCTGCCAGCTCGTGACCTTGGTGCTATAGCCACCCCATCCCTTGCCCGTTGCCACATCGACAATATCTTGGGAAGTGAGTTCCGGCGGCTGTGCCGCAACGGGCTTGACGGAGTTCTTCGCGGTCCCGAATGAGTCCATCTGTGCACCAACTGCGCTCTGCGCGTTTTTGAGGTGGATGGCGTCGTCCATCGCGGCTTGGACAAGCGGCGCGGTCGAGTCCGCGGCTGCGTCTCCGGCGCCACCTTGCCAGCCACTCATGGTCTTCGCCCTGAGGGCGCTGATCCGGGAAGCTCGCTCGATCATCCGCTGGGTCAGCTGGTCTGCACCGTCCTGAGCCTCGATCAGGGGCCGAGTACCCTCACCGCCGGTGATCTGCTGGTAGATTTGCGCTGCGGTCAGAGGTCCTTCGGTGAGCTTCAATTCACACCTCGCAGATTCCCCAGCACCGATATTGCGACGCCATGTGCGGCGTCACATGGATCTGGCTTCCCAACGTTCTGTTTCGACTGTGTGACGGCGATGTCGACGGTTTGCTGATCGCTGGTACCGATGGCTATCTGGCAGCTGCCGTGAGTTTTTCGATCGTCCGCTATCCCGTAGGCGACCACGGGATAGCTATCTATCGCATCCATCGGCATAAAAAATGGGTACTTCGTTCCCTGTGCCTGGTAGATGCTGGTGAGTCCACGCTTGTCGACAGTCGAGAAGATCACGACCACGCTGGCATCGGTGACACTGGGCGGATGTACGCTGCAACTGGGTCCGGCCGGAGCGGCGAGGTCGGTCTTGGGTGTCACGCCGGCACCTAGGAGGGCTTCGATCTGAGCTGCGGTCAGCGAGTCGCACGGCTCCTGAAGGAAATGCGTGATGTCGATAGGGCTATTGACCTTCGGAACCTCTGCCCCAGGCACAGCATCGGCCGTGCCGGATGGTTGTGTCTGGCTGGGCACGCGGCTGTCAGAAGGTGATGCGGTCCCGGGCTTTTCAGTCGTGCAGGCAGTGAGAGCCAGCAAAGACGCGCTGATCACGATGAACAATCGACGCATCAGAGGCTGCCTCCGGTCTGTTTGATTTCCGTCGTGTGGGTATCTTCGGCTGCGGCATATTTGCCGAGGGCAGCCTCATACTTGGCGGCCATCGATCGGCAGTATTCCTTGCGTGCCATGAGCGTGTCGTGCAGGGCGTTGCCAGACGTGTTGATCATGTCTGCGTTGTTGCCACTGGCGTACTCCAGTCCTGGCCCTTGTGCACGCTGGAGCGCCGTGGCATAGATGAGATCGTCCTGGAAGTCGTTGGCCATGTCGTTCCAGTCAGTCTTCAGCTGCTCCAGTGTCGCCCGGTCGTACTTGAAGCCGGGGCCGCTCGCGCCGGTGCCCGCTGCGCTGCCGTAGGTGCCCGCGTGCGGGGTGATCAGGTGTGCCGGGGCCCGTCGCGTATTCGGGTCGTAGACCGGTGGCTGGCCGTCAGGCATCGTCTTGCGTCCCTGTCGTCCCGAACCGGCAGGTCGTCACAGGACTGAGGCGCCCTGAAGCCGTCGTCGTCACCGTTGCTCTCCCCTTAGCTTGCAGGGCGCTCCACCCCGGGCACCTTGCGTAATCCGACGCGTCGGAGATTACCAGGGTTCCCGGCCGCCGGTTCCCCTTGCAAGAAGATCCGCTCCGTCCTGAATGACGCTTGTGAACTTGATGACAATAAGTAATCACCAATTTGGATGAATTTCGCGCGAGAGCCGCACTTTTGCTGGTCAATAGCGGAATCTGTCTGCACACTCTGCGTAATGAGATCTATGTGGCAAGTCCTGCTGGTGTGTCTACTCGCCGTGTCGGGCTGCACCGGTGAGACTTCGGTGGCGATGCGATCCGCGCCTCCGTCACTGCCACCTCAGTGGCATCCGAAGCAGCCTCGGCCGGCGGATCGAGACGAGAAGGCGGTCGATGCCGCACTCGCGGCCCTCGACCTGTGCGCGCTGCTGGACCTCGGCGTCTACGACCGCCGGAAGGCACCGGGCGCCGCGCCGGTCACCCGTCAGGCGAGAGTCTTCGATGGCCGGCGTCAGTGCGAACTCGTGCGGGATGGCTTCCCGATTCCGTTGATCACCGTTCGCGACGAGTCGCCGGAGGGTGCTCGGCTGCGGAACGACGGCGCGATCGTCGATCTGTCGGGTGGGAAGGGGTACCAGATCGAGCGCCGTGCGCGGGGGCAGATCGTCGGTTGCAGCGTGCTCGTCCCGGTCAGTTTCGTGCGAGCTTTGAGGTTCGAACTCGCCTATGGCTCGAGGGAAGACAATGCCCACTGCGAAATTGTGCGCGATTTTGCCGCCGCTGGGGCCCGTTTATTGCCGAAGGACCTCGTGTACCCGCCTGGTGGTCAGGACTCCGGCCGCGTCGGAGCTTGTGCGGACTTCGTCAGCAACACCGACGGCGGCGACTGTGATCCCGCGGTCGATGTCGAGGTCCCGGCCGGCAATGCGGACGCGGTTCTGGGCGCTGGAGCCAGGGACACCAACGTCCAATGCGCGGTGTTCCGGAAAGCTGTTGCGACAGCGCTCGGGAGCGCCTTCGAACCGGTCGTGACGCCGGGAGCCTGCTGGTTCGTCGAACCGCAGCATCGTCTTCAGATCGAAGTTGGTGTGACGGCGCTGGGTGACCAACCGGGGATTTTCGGTTCGGATCCGAATCTGTGGACGGACCGTCAAATCATCACTCTTGGTAACAAACCTGCTGTTGTCTTTCGCAATCTGACAAGCAATGAGTACTCCGTTTACGCCTCGCCGCACGGCGACCTCGCCCGTCGAGGACAGGTACGACTGCAGATCAGCGCCGAGCGGGAGCGCGGCATCGACGTGGATGGTCAGCCGGTTTTTCCTGCGGAGGCCGCACTGAAGGCAAGGGCCGTTGTCGCGTCAGTGCTGGAGCACTATTTCGGACCAGGCCGCTGACTCAGCCGAGAGTGAGCATGCAGTCGAAGTTTCCTTCGCCGACGGACTTCGTCAGCGTGCGGATCACCGAGTTCGGATTGTCGTTCGGGCCGTTGACGTAGAACGGCTTCCCGTCCTTGCCGAACGTGATCGAACTCGAGCCGCTCCATTTGCCGAGGTGGTCCGCGACCTCCTTGAACGACGCGCGCGGCTCGAAGCCGAGACCACGCGCATACTCGACGCCGCCGAAGGCGATGTCGCGAGCCAGCTCGACCGGCACCTCGATCGGCTCGGCGTCGAAGGCCGAGTAGTACTGGGGGAGGAAGCGGCGCAGCTCCAAGTCGTCCATCCCTCGGGCCGGTAGGTGTCCTTGACACCCAGGCAGAAGACGTCCACGAGGTAGCCGCAGACCTTGACCTTGTCGTGGCGGTGCCGGCGGGCCACCAGGACCTGGCTCAGGCCGCCGACACCGTTCCAGTCGATGGCCGGTTCGCCGTCGATGATCAGGCCCGTGCTCCACTCCGCGTTGAGCCAGCACTCGACGACGGCCGACTCGGGCGTTTCCGCCCGGGCCGCGGCCGCGCGGACCAGCCGGGTCGCCTCGGCGGGCCTGATGTTCAGGACGCGGGCGATCTCCTTGGGGTCCGCCCTGCCTGGCGTAACCGGCTTACTTCGTCGAGTATCTCGGCCGAACGCATGGGCCGAGGGTGGCGAGGGTGCCGCGGCCGTCCTCTCGGCTGGTCCCCGGCCGCGGCACCCCCAGCCGTCATGGGGTCGGCGAACAGGATGTGTGGCCCAGGACCACCTTGCCGCTGATGCCCGACGCCGGGAGGAAGTCGATCCGGAGGATCGTCAGGCCGACGCTGCCGTCGCCCGGGAGGTTCTGGATGTTGAACACCGCGTTCGCCAGCACCGTTCCGTTCGACTTCCTGATCGGGGACACGTAGCCGACCGGCACCGGGTTCGGCGGGCTCGTGATGCCCAACATTCCGCCGTAACTCCAGCCCACGCTGGTTTGCGTCTGGGTCGCCGTGCACGTCACCGTGAACGTCGACAGCTTGATCCGCGGCCCGCCCGCGCTCATCAGCGCCGACAGCTGGAAGTTCTTGCCCGTCGCCGTCGAGGTCGTCGTGGTGGTGTCCGTGTCCGGGTCCGTCACCGTCGTCGTGCAGGACGACGTGCCGCCGCCGAACGTGATGCCCGTCTTCTTCACCACCTGGGCCGTCGCGCTCGTCGGGCCGGCGATCGAACAGTGACCCTGCGTGGGGACCTTGATCGTCGAACCGGCCTTCGTGAACTCGGCCGAGCCGATGTTCGCCACGCCCGGTTGCGGCCAGGCCTGCGCCGGGGCGGGGGCCACGGCGAGTCCGGTCAGCAACAGGGTTCCGGCGAGCCCTGCCCGCCTCGCGATCGTGCTGCGCATGGCGCTGTCCTCCTTGCAGAACGGGAGAACCACCGGGACCGGCGGTTCTTCCACGAGCTGAATATCCGCCCGCCGGAGACGTCCGTTGCGCCCAAAACCGCCGACCACCCTTTCGTGGATCATGAACCACTCAGTCGGTGCGCCCCTCGGGGACGGCGCGGCCTGGGCGACCGGTGTCATGTTCATCACCGTTTCCGCTGGACAGCGGGTAAACGACGGCGCGGGGTAGCCACTACGCTCAGGGGACAACCCGACCGGTGCACGAGTAGAGCGGAGCCGACGTGTCTGTGCCTTCCCCAGCCCCCGGGGCGGGATCCCTCCCCGCTGCGCCGGGTGGCGCCCTCGAGGACCTGCGTGCGTCGGTCGGCCTGCGGATCGCCGACGAAGCCCTGCTGCGCACGATCGCCGGCGGGCTGGCCGACGTCGAGAAGCTGTTGCGCGAGGTCGTCCGCAGCGACGTCCAGGCCGTCAACGACGCCGCGTTGCACCTGGTCGAGGCGGGCGGCAAACGCTTCCGTCCGCTGTTCACGCTGCTGTCCGCGCAGTTCGGCCCGAAGCAGGACGACCACGTCGTGATCGCCGCCGCCGCGGTCGAACTGGTGCACCTGGCGACGCTCTACCACGACGACGTCATGGACGAGGCGGACATGCGGCGCGGCGCCGAGAGCGTCAACGCCCGCTGGGACAACACCATCGCCATCCTCACCGGCGACTTCCTCTTCGCCCACGCCTCGCGGCTCGTCGCCGACCTCGGCACGGACGCGGCGCGGATCATCGCCGAGACCTTCGGTGAGCTGGTCACCGGCCAGATGCGCGAGACCGTCGGCCCCGGACCCGGTGACGACGCCGTCGCGCACTACCTCACGGTGATCGCGCAGAAGACCGGCTCGCTGATCGCCACCTCCGGCCGGTTCGGCGGCATGATGTCCGGCGCCGCCGAGGAGCACATCCAGGCGCTGCGCCGGTTCGGCGACATCATCGGCACCGCGTTCCAGATCTCCGACGACATCATCGACATCGCGTCGCCGTCCGACGAGCTCGGCAAGGCACAGGGCACCGACCTGCGCGAAGGCGTCCGGACGCTGCCGATGCTGTACGCGCTGGCCGACCCGCAGACGGACCCCCGGCTGGTCGAGCTGCTGTCCGGCCCGATCGGCGACGACGCCCTCGTCCAGGAGGCGCTGGAGCTGCTGCGGGCGAGTAGCGGGCTCGCCCGAGCACGCGTCACCCTTTCCGACTACGCTCAGCGCGCGCGAGCCGAGCTCACCGCGCTTCCCGCGTCACCCGCCCGGGACGCGTGCGAGTCGGTCGCCGACTATCTGGTCGCGCGCACGCACTAAACAGGGGCAGGGAGAGATGTCCATTTTCGGGCAGGTTTGGCTGTGGAGCCTGGCGGCGTTCATCGTCGGGGCAGTTCTCACCTGGCTGGTGCTGGTTCTGCCGCTCCGCCGGAGCGTCCGCAGACTGGAGAGTGCGCTGGCGCAGGCCCACGCCGACGCCGCGCGCACCCCCGCGAACGCCGCCGGGCTGGGCGCCGGCGTCTTCACGCGACCCGAGCGGCGCCCCGAGCCGGAGCCGTCCCGCCAGGAGACCTCCTACCCGGGCACGCTGGTCGCCGCGGCGCCGATCAACCGCGACGACATCCACGACGACATCGACCAGGACTTCGCCGAGCTGGACTCCCAGGTGCCGCCGCGGATTCCGCCGGAGCCGGAGCCCGCGCCGGCGGTCGAGCCCGAGAGCTTCCGCCAGACGGAGCCGGAGTCCGCGGACGACGACCCGTACCGGTCCGCGGCGACCCAGTTCCTCACCCCGGTCGCCGATCCGGAGCCGGCGGACCCGTACCGCACCACCGCGACGGAGTTCCTGGACGAGGAGCCCGCTTCGCCGGCGCTGTCGCGGGTCGAGCCGGACTCCGGGGGCTCGTTGTTCCAGTCCCCGGCCGCCGAGACGCACCCGCCGGACTGGTTCGACCACGAGCCGTCCGGCCAGCGGTCGGCGTTCGAGGAGCCGGTCGAGCGCACGCGGTACATCGGCGAACACCCCGGTTCGGTGCGCGGCGACGAGCCGGCCGAAGAGCCTGAGCCGACGGAGACGCCGCAGTACGCGTTCGGCGGCGACGTGGCCACCGGCGGCGAGCTGGACGTGCCGCCGGAAACCCCGGCCGAGGCGACGCAGGTGCTGCCGAAGCGGCAGCCGCGGGGCGCCGTGCGGGGCGGATTCGAAGCGCCGCAGCCGATTCAGCCGTCGATGCGCGCGGTCGAGCGGCGCGAGCCCGACCTGCCCGGCGGGCACAGCGGCTCCCTGTTCGAGCCGTCGGTGCAGCCGAACCAGGCGGCGGCCGCCGTGGCCTCGGCGCCCGAGCCACCGCCCGCGCGGCAGGTGGCGGGCGACGCCGTCCCGCCAGGACCGTTCGGCCCCGGATCGGCGATGCCGCGCCCCGGTGGTGGGGCGCCCAGCGACGCCTTCGAGGTGAAGGCGAGTGTCACGGCTTTGCGGTACTGCACGGAGGATTCGGCGCAGTTCCCGAAGATGGTGGCCGAGGTCTGGTTCCGCACCGCGGAGGACGCCGAGCGCGTCGGGTTCCGCCCGCTCAGCTGAGTTCGCATTTCAGGCCGCTTGGAACAGGACCAGTGCGGCGCCGCCGGGGTCGGTGACCACCACCGCCTTCGCGGCCGCGGTGTCCACATCGGACACCGGGTGCGTAGGGCAGCTATTGCGGCGCGGTCGTCGTCCGGGGCCAGTTCGGTGAGGCCGCCCCACGGCGCTCCGTCCGTGGTCATGGGTCCCAAGTGAAGCAACCCTCAATGCGCTGAAGGCCGCCATCAGAGCAGCTAGTGTCGCGCGTCCGAGGTTCGTTGACAGGGGCCCGGGGTTGCGCCCCAATGTGGCGTTGGGTGCGTTGGACGCACCGAACGCCACATTGGGGCGCTCGGCCCGAACGTCAAACAACCTGCGACGCGCGACACGGCCTTCAGAGGAGTCTGGTTACGCGACCGTCCAGGTGTCCTTGCCGCGCAGGAGGCCCTGCAGGTCGGGGGTGCGGGCTTCGCGGGCCTGCTCGACCTGGGCGCGCGCGCCGTCGTCGTACGTCGGACGCTCGACCTGGCGGAGGATGCCCGTCGGGACGTGGTTCAGGTTCTGGTCGCCGAGCCGGGACAGCGCGAACGCGTACGACGTGTCGGCGATCGACGGGTTGTGCACCACGACGTTGTCCTCGCCGATGTCCGCGACCTTGGCGACGTCCAAGCCGCCCCAGTCGCCGCGCTTGACGCCGAACTCCTGGTTCGGGCCGAAGCGGATCGGCTCGCCGGCGCGGAGCGGGATCAGCCGGGCGGCGGCCTCGTCGGCGTCCTTGAGGACGTCGAACGCGCCATCGTTGAAGATCGGGCAGTTCTGGTAGATCTCCACCAGCGCCGACCCGCGGTGCTGCGCCGCGGCCTGCAGGACCTCGGTGAGGCCCTTGCGGTCGGAGTCCATGGCCCGGCCCACGAACGACGCCTCCGCGCCGATCGCCAGCGACAGCGGGTTGAACGGCGTGTCCACCGAACCCATCGGCGACGACTTGGTGATCATGCCCGGCCCGGACGTCGGAGAGTACTGGCCCTTGGTCAGCCCGTAGACCCGGTTGTTGAACAGCAGGATCTTGATGTTCACGTTGCGCCGCAGCGCGTGGATCAGGTGGTTGCCGCCGATGGACAGCGCGTCGCCGTCACCGGTGACGACCCACACCGACAGGTCCGGCCGGGTGGTCGCCAGCCCGGTCGCGATCGACGGCGCGCGGCCGTGGATCGAGTGCATGCCGTAGGTGTCGAGGTAGTACGGGAACCGCGACGAGCAGCCGATGCCCGAGACGAAGACGATGTTCTCGCGCTTGAGGCCGAGCGTCGGCAAGAAGGACTGGACCGCGTTGAGCACGACGTAGTCGCCACAGCCGGGACACCAGCGGACCTCCTGGTCCGACTTGTAGTCCTTGGCCTTCTGCGGCTCGTCGGTGGTGGGCACAAGGTCCAGGCCGCCGAGGGTGGGAATCCCCAGGTCGATTGCGGTCATTTCGCCGCCTCCGTCGTAATGCCGGTGATGATCTCCGAGAACAGGTTCTGCAGCTCTTCGGCCTTGAACGCCATCCCCGCGACCTTGGTGTGCGAGTGGACGTCCACCAGGTATTTCGCGCGCAGCAGCAGGGAAAGCTGGCCCAGGTTCATCTCGGGCACCACGACCTTGTCGTAGCTGCGCAGGATGTCGCCGAGGTTGGCCGGCAGCGGGTTGAGGTGCCGCAGGTGCGCCTGCGCGATCGGCATGCCGAGCTTGCGCACGCGCCGGCAGGCCGCGCCGATCGGGCCGAACGACGAACCCCAGCCGAGCGCGAGCACGCGGGCTTTGCCGCCGCTCGGGTCGTCGACGACGAGGTCGGGGACGTCGATGCCGTCGATCTTGGCCTGCCGCAGCCGGACCATCTTGTCGTGGTTGTCCGGGTCGTAGGAGATGTGCCCGGTCCGGTCGGCCTTCTCCAGCCCGCCGATGCGGTGCTGCAGGCCGGGCGTGCCCGGGATCGCCCACGCGCGGGCGAGGGTCTCTGGGTCGCGGACGTAGGGCCAGAATTCGCCGGAGCCGTTGTCCGAGTTGGGTTCGGTCGCGAACTCGACGCGCAGGTCGGGCAGCGACCCGACGTCGGGGATCAGCCACGGCTCGGAACCGTTCGCGATCGCGCCGTCCGAGAGCAGCAGCACCGGGGTGCGGTACTTGAGCGCGATCCGGGTCGCCTCGATGGCCGTGTCGAAGCAGTCCGCGGGGGACAGCGGCGCGACGATCGGGACGGGGGACTCGCCGTTGCGGCCGAACATCGCCTGCAGCAGGTCGGCCTGCTCGGTCTTGGTCGGCAGGCCGGTCGACGGGCCACCGCGCTGGACGTCGATGACGACCAGCGGCAGTTCCATCATCACGCCGAGGCCGATGGTCTCGGACTTCAGCGCGACACCGGGCCCGGACGTCGAGGTGACGCCGAGCGCGCCGCCGTAGGACGCGCCGAGCGCGGCGCCGATGCCGGCGATCTCGTCTTCGGCCTGGAAGGTGATGATGCCGAAGTTCTTGTGCTTGGACAGCTCGTGGAGGATGTCCGACGCCGGGGTGATCGGGTACGTGCCGAGCAGGATCTGCAGCCCGGACTGCTGGCCGGCGGCCACGATGCCGTAGGCGAGCGCGGTGTTGCCGGTGATCTGCCGGTAGGTGCCCTGCGCCAGCTTCGCCGGGGCGACCTCGAACGTCGTCGCGAACGACTCGGTGGTCTCGCCGTAGTTCCAGCCCGCCCGGAAGGCCAGGATGTTCGCTTCGGCGATGTCCGGCTTCTTCGCGAACTTCTCGCGCAGGAACCGCTCGGTGCCCTCGGTGGGCCGGTGGTACATCCACGACAGCAGGCCGAGCGCGAACATGTTCTTGCAGCGCTCGGCGTCCTTCTTGCCGAGGCCGGTGTCGGCGAGCGCGCCCTGGGTCAGCGTCGACATCGCGACCCGGTGCACCTGGTACGCCTCGAGTGAGTCGTCCTCCAGCGGGTCGGTCGCGTAGCCGACCTTGACCAGGTTGCGCTTGATGAAGTCGTCGGTGTTGAGGATGATCGTCCCGCCGTGCGGGACGTCGGCGAGGTTCGCCTTGAGCGCGGCGGGGTTCATCGCCACGAGGACGTCCGGCCGGTCGCCGGGGGTGAGGATGTCGTAGTCGGCGAAGTGCACCTGGAACGAGGAGACGCCGGGGATCGTGCCCTGTGGTGCGCGGATTTCGGCGGGGAAGTTCGGCATCGTCGACAGGTCGTTGCCGAAGGCGGCGGCTTCGGACGTGAACCGGTCGCCGGTCAGCTGCATGCCGTCACCCGAGTCGCCCGCGAACCGGATGACCACCCGGTCCAGCTTGCTGACCTCGGTCGGCCGGGTCGCGGCGAGCGCGCCGTGACCAGTGCCGTTGCCGTTGCCGTTCGCACTCGTGCTCATGGGGCAGGGATTCCCTCTCTCCGACGTTCGCGGCCTGCGGTCGCCCGCCCGGTGCCATAGGCTTCGCTCACCAGGTCCACTCCCGAGGTTAGCTCGCCCTCAATACTGATGTTGGTGGTGTCCCGACTGTTGGGCGACCTCTTCGGTGCTCTCTCCGCTGATCCGCCCATTACCTGTAACCGATGGTAATGGGCAACCATCGCGGCGTACTGTGACACGTGTCTCCGGACGGTAGCTCCGTCGGCTCGAGTCATGGCTGAGAACGGATCCGGTCGCGCATCGCGGCGAGCCGTTCGGCGAACGCCGGCGAGGTCAGCGACTTCAGTTGCGGTTCGATCTCCACGTCGACGGCGTCGGCGTGCGCGGCCAGTGCCGCGGTGGTCCGGAGGCTGCGCTTGGTGGCGAGCAGCACCTCGCGCGGCGCGGCGACCGCGGACGCCGCCAGCTCCCGGGCCGCGGCCACCAGTTCGTCGTGCCCGCCGTCGACCACGCGCAGCGCCAGCCCGGCGCGCACCGCGGCCTCGGCGTCCAGGGGTTGCCCGAACAACGTCATCGCGGCGGCCTGCTGCGGCCCGGCCAGCCGCTGCGTCATCCACGTCATCCCGCCGCCCGGGTGCAGCCCGAGCTCGAGGAAGCGCGCGACGAACTTCGCGCGCGGCCCGGCGAGCCGGACGTCGGCGGCGAGGGCGAGGTTCAGCCCGGCACCGACGGCCGCGCCGCCGACGGCCGCGATCGTGGGCAGCCCGCACCGGGCCACGGCGAGGAAGCCTTCGTAGATGGCGCGCAGCCCGCTTTCGTCGGCCTCGCCCAGCGCGGACAGGTCGGCGCCGGCGCAGAACGCCGGTGGGGTGCCGGTGACCACGACAGCGTGCACGGACTCGTCCCGTTCCGCCGCCTCGACGGCGGCCGCGAGCTGAGCGGAGAGCTCGAGCGTGAGCGCGTTGCGGCTGCCGGGCGCGTCGACGGTGAGAAGGGCGACCCCGTCCGCGTGTTCGCTGACGATGCTGTCGGTCATGCGGCTAAGGGTGGCACGGTGCCGCCGGACCGGGCGACCGGTATTAATGGAGTCATGGGGGAACTCGTCGGAGTGGCGATTAGGGGTTTCATCGTGCTGGCCGGCCACCTGCTGTCGGCGGTCGACGTCGTCGAGCTGTTCGGCGGACGGCGGCGCAAGGGGCGTCAGGCGGCCCTGGCCGGCGGTGAGCGGGTGGAGTTCCCGTGCGTGCTGCGGGACGAGGAGCTGACCGGCGGCCGGGAACGGCGTGGACGGCTGGCCGTCGGCGACGGCCCCGTGCGCTGGCTCGCCCCCGGCCGGGAGCCCGCGGCGTTCGAGCCGGGCGAGCTGACGATGCAGGCGGTCGACCGGCAGTCGGTGACCTTCCACGCGGCCGGCGGCCGGACCGAGCTGCGGCTGCACCCGGACGAGGCGCCCGCGGTGCTGCGCGCCCTCGGCGGCTGAGCGTCCGGGTGAGGCCCGCGTCGCCGACGGCGTGCCGTCGCGTGCGCGGCGGACCGGCGAAGATCGCGAAACTGTCGGTCCCTCCCGATACGCTGGAAGACGGGGGCCGGTGGCCCGCCCGTCCGCTCACGCCTCCGGCGTCGGCGGGCGTTCGAGCAGCCGGGAGAGGACCACCGTCGACACCGTGCGGTCCACGATCTCCAGCCCGCGGAGCCGCTCCAGCGCCGTCTCCAGGTGGTGGATGTCCGCGGCGCGCAGGTGGACGATCGCGTCCGCCGCCCCCGAGACCGTGTACGCCGCCACCACCTCCGGCAGTGGTTCCAGCCGCGCCCGGATCCGGGCCGGGGTGATGTTGCCCTGGCACGTGACCTCGACGAACGCCTCCGTGCCCCAGCCCAGCGCCTCCGGGTCGACCACCGCCGTGAAGCCGCGGAGGATGCCTGTTTCGAGGAGCCGGTCGACCCGCCGCTTCACCGCCGGGGCCGACAGGCCGACGACCTTGCCGATCTCCGCGTAGCTGGAGCGCGCGTTCGCCACAAGACACGAAACGATTCGCTGGTCGATGGTATTCACACGCAACGTTTAGCACAGATACGCGCAGCGAACAGCGATTGATTGCAGATTAGGTGCCCCTTACCCTGCAATCATGCAGGGATCATCACCGATGCGCGTACCGACCACTCGCCGATACCTGATGTGCCCGCCGCGCTTCTTCGCGGTGGACTACGTGATCAACCCCTGGATGGACCCGGCCCAGCCGGTCAGCGCCGATGTCGCCGTGGCGCAGTGGACCGAGCTGCGTGACACCTACCGCCGCCTCGGCCACACCGTCGAGGAGATCGACCCCCAGCCCGGCCTGCCCGACATGGTCTTCGCCGCCAACTCCGGCACCGTCGTCGACGGCCGCGTGCTCGGCTCGCGGTTCCGCGCCCCGCAGCGCGCCGCCGAAGCCGAGCACTTCCGCCGCTGGTTCGTCGAGCACGGCTACCGCGACATCACCATGCCGGAGAAGGTCAACGAGGCCGAGGGCGACTTCGCCTGGACCGGCGCCGTGCTGCTGGCCGGCACCGGCTTCCGCACCGACCCGGCCGCGCACGCCGAGGCGCAGGAGGTCCTCGGCGTCCCGGTCGTCTCGCTGCACCTGGTCGACCCGCGCTACTACCACCTCGACACGGCGTTGTTCGTGCTCGCCGAGGCGACCGACACGACGCGGGCGCAGATCGTCTACTACCCGGAGGCGTTCTCGGCGGGCTCGCGCCGCGTGCTGGAACGGCTGTTCCCGGACGCCGTCCTCGCCACCGCGGCCGACGCCGAGTGCTTCGGCCTGAACGGGGTGTCCGACGGCCGCAACGTAGTCCTGCCCGTCGAGGCCACCCGGTTGGGTGAACTTCTCGCGGCACGGGGGTACGAGCCGGTCTACGTCGACGTCTCCGAGCTGCGGAAAGCCGGCGGCGGCCCGAAGTGCTGCACGCTGGAAATCCGGAAAGGCTGATTCTCGGCAAAACCTGTAACTCACCCGTTTGCCGCGGCGATTAATCGAAGTAGCATGTCGGCTACGGGGGGTGACGGGCGGTGGGAGCGGTGACGGTGATCCTCGCCATGCACGGGATCGGCCGGCCGGCGCGCCAGCTCGACCCCGGCGAGGACGAGCGCTGGCTGACTGTCGAGCAGTTCGAGCGCGTGCTCGATGTCGCCGGCGAGCGGGAAGACGTCAAGCTCACCTTCGACGACGGCAACGAGTCCGACGTCGAGGTCGCCCTGCCGCGGCTGGTCGACCGTGGGCTGTCGGCGGAGTTCTTCCCGCTGGCCGGCCGCCTCGGGCAGCGCGGCTACCTCGATCGCGACGGCCTGCGCGAGCTCGTGCGCGCCGGGATGGAGGTCGGCTCGCACGGCTGGGAGCCGCGCGACTGGCGGCGGCTCGACGACCGCCACGCCCGCCGGGAGCTGGCCGAAGCGCCGAAGCTGCTCGGCGACCTGTGCGGCCGGCCGGTGCGGCGGTACTCGCTGCCGTTCGGCGCCTACGACGGGCGCGTGCTCGCGCGGCTGCGGCAGGCCGGCGCCACCCGCGTCTACACGAGCGACGGCGGCGAGGCCCGTCGGGACGGCTGGCTGCAGGCGCGCACCGAGCTCCGGCACGACGTCGACGAGAAGTGGCTCGACGGCGTGCTCACGGCGTCGCCGGGGGTGTACCGCCGAGCGGGACGCTGGGCGAGCCGGTTGTTCCGCCGCGGCGACCGTTGAGCAGCCTTTTCGTCAATTCCGCCCGGATGATGGGAAATTCCCCGACCGGCGGCTCTTGAACCCGGTCCGGCCCGGGTGCATCCTGGGTGCTCGCCGCCGTAAGGAAAGTTTCCTAACTAAAGGGAGCACCAGGAATGCGGAAACTGATCCTGCTCGCGACACTGGCGTTGACCGCGGCCGTGCTGCCGTCGGCTCTCGCGTCGGCGTCACCGGCCCCGGCTGCCGCGCCGGCCACCGTCGCAGCCGCCCCGACCGCGGCGCAGCTGCTGGCGAAGACCACCAGCTGCCAGCAGATCTCCAACGGCAAGTACAAGACCGACGAAGACGTCTCCGGCAGAACGGTCGCCGTCTGCGACGCCAACGGCGCGGTGTTCTGGAAAGCCGACATGGACATCGACTGCGACGGCCAGCGCAGCTCGCAGTGCAACGAGAACACCGACTGCTGCTACCAGGACGACACGGCGTTCCACCAGTCCGACGGCAAGCCGCTCAACGCCGCCAAGCTGCCCTACGTCGTCGTGCCGAGCTCCAGCGGCATCTGGAAGTACTCGTCCTCCGGCCTCAAGGGCGGCGGCTCCTGCGCGGTGATCTACAACGGCAAGGTCGAGTACGCGGTCATCGGCGACACCGGGCCGTCCCAGATCATCGGGGAAGCCTCCTACGCGGCGGCGAAGGACCTCGGCATCAACCCCGACCCGTCCAACGGCGGCACCGACTCCGGGGTGACGTACATCTGCTTCAAGAACTCGACGGTCTCGCCGATCGAGAACCACGGCAACGCCGTGAGCAAGGGGCAAAGCCTCGCCACTACGTTCGTGAACAACAACTGACGCGGAACCTTCCGGGTGAGCGGTGACCGGATGCGCCGAGAGCGCGTGGCCCGCTCACCGGAAGTCCGCGATGTGAAGCCGGATCGAGACGCAATTCTCACCGGAAATCGGTACTCCTCACAGCTGCCTCACGCATTCCCCCGTTCGCCGTGCCAGCGGTAACGATCCAGGGGTGCCCGCCGACCAAGGGATGGGTCATGCGGAAAAGCGGAGGTTTGGCGTGAAGATCAGTGTCTTCGGGCTTGGTTACGTCGGTTGTGTTTCCGCCGCGTGCCTGGCAGGGCAGGGACACCGGGTGGTCGGCGTGGACGTCAACCCGGTCAAGATCGACCTCATCGCCCAGGGCAAGGCCCCGGTGGTCGAGGAGCGGATCGGCGAGCTGACCGCCGAAGTCGTGGCGAGCGGAGCGCTGAGAGCCACGACCGACGTCGCGGAAGCCGTCGCCGACAGCGAGATTTCGCTGGTCTGCGTCGGCACGCCGTCGGCGCCGAACGGCAGCCTCTCCACCGTCTACCTGGAGCGGGTGGCCGAGGAGATCGGCGAGGCGATCGCGAACAAGAGCGAGCGTCACACGATCGTGTTCCGCAGCACGATGCTGCCCGGCACCTGCCTCGACCTGCTGGTCCCGATCCTGGAAAAGGCGTCGGGCCGCACGGCCGGTGTCGATTTCGGCGTCGCGGTGAACCCCGAGTTCCTGCGCGAAGGCACCAGCGTCCGCGACTTCTTCGACCCGCCGAAGACGGTGATCGGGGAGATCGACACCGTCAGCGGCGACGCCGTCGCGGCGCTCTACGAGGGCCTCCCCGGCCCGGTCTTCCGCGTGCCGATCCCGGTCGCGGAAATGACGAAGTACGCCGACAACGCGTTCCACGGCCTGAAGATCGGCTTCGCCAACGAGCTCGGCTCGATCTGCCGCGCGCTCGGCCTCGACTCCCACCAGGTGATCGACGTCTTCCTCGCCGACACCAAGCTCAACATCAGCCCCGCCTACCTCAAGCCCGGGTTCGCGTTCGGCGGCTCGTGCCTGCCGAAGGACCTGCGCGGGCTGGTCTACGCCGCGCACCGCGCCGACGTCAGCGTGCCGATCCTGTCGCACGTGCTCCCGTCCAACGACGACCACCTGCAGCGGGCGTTCGACCTGGTCGCGCGCACCGGCAAGCGCAAGGTCGGGCTGTTCGGGCTGTCGTTCAAGCCGGGCACCGACGACCTGCGCGAGTCCCCGCTGGTCGAGCTGGCCGAGAAGCTGCTCGGCAAGGGCTACGACCTGAAGATCTACGACGCGAACGTCAGCCTCTCGCGGCTGATGGGCGCCAACCGCGAGTACATCGAGGGGCGCCTGCCGCACCTCGGCCAGCTGCTCGCCGGGTCCGTCGAAGAAGTCATGGACCACGCCGACGTCCTGCTCGTCGGCACCAAGGACCCGGACGTCCTGGCAGCGCTGCCGCACGGCGGCGACCGGGCGATCGTCGACCTCGTCCGCCTGCCCGACGCCGCCGAGCGTCGCCTTGAAGAGGGGTACGCCGGCCTTGCCTGGTAAAGCGCTCATCCTCGTCGAAAACCTCTCCGTCCCCTTCGACCGGCGGGTCTGGCAGGAGTCCACGACCCTGCGCGACGCCGGGTGGGAAGTCCATGTGATCTGCCCGCAGGGCACGAAGCGCGACACCGAGGCGGAAACCGTCATCGACGGCGTCCACATCCACCGGTACCCCCTGAAGGCGGCGACCGGCGGCCCCGCCGGCTACCTGCAGGAGTACGGCAGCGCCCTGTGGCACACGCTGCGGCTGGCGCGGAAGGTCGGGCCGGTCGACGTCGTGCACGCCTGCAACCCGCCGGACCTGCTGTACCTGGTCGCGAAGGTGCTGAAGCGGCAGGGCGCCAAGTTCGTCTTCGACCAGCACGACCTCTGCCCCGAGCTCTACCTGTCGCGGTTCGACCGCGGGCAAGATCTCCTCTACCGCGGGGTCTGCGCGCTCGAACGCGCCACCTACCGCGCCGCCGACGTCGTCATCTCGACGAACGAGAGCTACAAGCAGGTCGCCCGGATCCGCGGCGGCAAGCGGCCCGAGGACGTCTTCGTGGTGCGCAGCGCCCCGGTCGTCGAGCGGTTCCACGAGGTGCCCGCCGAGCCCGAGCTGAAGAAGGGCAAGCCGCACCTGCTCGCCTACCTCGGCGTGATGGGCCCGCAGGACGGCGTCGACTACGCCCTGCGCGCCCTCGCGAAGCTGCGTGACGACGTCGGCCGCACCGACTGGCACGCGGTCTTCGTCGGTTCCGGCGACGCCTTCGACGACATGGTGGCGCTCTCGGCGAAGCTCGGGCTGGCCAACCAGGTCGAGTTCACCGGCCGGATCTCCGACGAGGACCTCGTCCGCTACCTGTCCACCGCCGACGTCTGCCTGTCGCCGGACCCGCTGAACCCGCTCAACGACGTCTCCACGATGAACAAGGTCATGGAATACATGGCGATGAGCAAGCCGATCGTCTCGTTCGAGCTGCGGGAGGCGCGGGTGTCCGCCGGTGACGCGGCGGTCTACGCCCCGGCGAACGACGAGACGGAGTTCGCGGCGCTGGTCTCCCGGCTGCTCGACGACCCCGAGGAGCGGGTCCGGATGGGCAAGCTCGGCCAGGCCCGGGTCGCGGGCCCGCTGTCCTGGGAGAACTCGGCGAAGGCGCTCCTCGCCGCGTACGAGCACGCACTCGGCTCCTGATCTGATCCCCGTTCGGTTAAGAACTCACCGGATGTGTAACCAATGCTCCCGGTCCGACGACGGTTGGGGTAACCGGCCGAGCCACTGAGGCCGTTCGGCGTACCCGACTCAGGAATGGAGATTCCGCCGTTGACTGACGACACGGTGCGCCTGGCCATGACCGGGCAGGTTCTACGACGACGATGGCGGCTGCTGGCCGCCCTCACCGTCCTGGGCGCGGCAGCCGGCGCCGCCGCGTCGGTGCTGCTCTCGCCCGGCTACCAGACGACCTCGAACGTGCTGCTCCAGGGCCCGCGTCAGGCGGACGAGCTGCTCACCCAGACCGAGGTCGCGACCAGCTCGGTCGTCCTCGACCGCGCCGCCGCCGTGCTGCCGTGGCGCCCGTCCGGCGCCGACCTGCTGAACGATGTCACGGCGTCCGTGGCGAACGGCAATGTCGTGACGATCACCGTGTCGGCCGACACCGCCGAGCACGCCCAGCAGCTCGCCGACCAGGTCGCGCAGCAGTACGTCAAGTTCTCCGGGCAGCTGGCGAGCAACTCCGCGGACGCCTCGGTGCAGCTGGCCCAGGAGCAGCGCGAGACGCTGCGCCAGCAGGTGCAGGTCACCACGCAGAAGATCAGCGACCTCGCCAAGACCGTCGGCGGGGACCTCACCGTGGAGAGCGTCCAGGTCCGCACCCAGCTCGAAGGGCTGCGGACGTCGCTGCAACAGGCCATCAACGACCTGAACGAGGCCGACCTCGCGACCGGTGTCGGCAACACCGTCGTGCTGGGCAGCGCCGAGCGCCCGACCGGGCCGGCCGCCCCGACGTTGACGCAGCTCGTCGCGGGTGGCGCGGCGCTCTTCTTCCTCATCGGCGTCTTCGGCCACCTGTTCGCGGCCCGCGCCGACCGGCGGCTGCGGGCCGAGTCGCAGATCGCGTCCGCGCTCGGGTCGCCGATCCTCGCGGGCGTCGACGTCACGACCCCGCAGGGCGACCGCCTCCCGGCGACCGGCTTCATCGGCAAGCTCCGGCGGCTGCTCGGCGGTGACCGGCCGTGGGTGCTGCCACCGGTCGCGACCTCGGCCGACGAGGTCAACCGCGGCATCCGCTACCGCCGGGTGCTGACCCGGCTGGCCACCGGCCCCGCCGACGTCCTGATGCTGGTGGCCGACGACGACGAGACCGGTCGGCTGGCCGCCGCACAGCTCGCCGCGCTGGCCGGCCGGATGTCCGTGCCTCTGCGCGTCGTCGAATTCTCGGCCCAGCGGCCGACGGTGCCGGACGCCGGCCCCGACTCGGGGGTCCTGGTGGTGCTCAGCTCGGGCACCCGCACCGCGTGGGAGCTCGTCCGGCTCGCCGAGGCCTGCGCCGACGCGGGCCAGGAGATCCTCGGCGCGGTCCTCACCCAGCCCGTCCGGCCGGCGGAGCCGGGCGCCGAACCCGCGGCGCAAGCCCCCGAGAAAGCCCTGGCAGGTTCGGCGTGACGACACCATCGGAAAACCAGGCGGCTCCGCTCCTCGACCTGCAACGCCTGTTCGTCGCGATCCGCCGCCGGAAGCGCTTCTGGCTGGCCACCGCGCTGCTCGGGCTGATCGCCGGGGCGGCGGTGGGGACCGTGCTCCCGGCCCCGCCGACCGCGGTCACCAAGGTGATCGTCGTCCACCAGGACGACTCGCCGACCGACAGCGGCACGCTGATGCGCACCGACGTCGCCGTGCTGTCGACGACCCAGATCGCCGAAGGCGCGCTGAAGAAGCTCAACAGCACCCAAGCGCCCGAAGAGTTCATGAAGAACTACGCGGGCCTGGGCCTGACGAACAACGTCATGCAGATCACCGTGAAGGCCAAGAGCAACGAAGAGGCGGTGGCGCAGGCGCAGGCGCTGGCCGACACGTTCATCGCCGACCACGTGCAGCGCAGCCAGGCCGCGGCGACCGCGCAGTCCAAGGCCATCCTCGACCAGCGCAAGAACGCCCAGGACGAGCTGGCCAAGGTCGACCAGCAGATCACCGGGGAGACCGACAAGGGCCGCAACGCGAACGCCAGCACTCTCGAAGGCCTCTACGGCCGCCGGGCCGCGCTCGCGTCGCAGATCTCCGACTTCGACGCCCGGGCCCAGCAGGCCGGCGTCGGCAGCCCGCAGGTGGCCGCGGGCACCCAGATCGTCGACGCGCCTCGCGCGCTGCCGAAGGCGTTCCTCAAGACCACCGCGACCAACGCCGGCATCGGGTTCGCGCTCGGCCTGGCCCTCGGGCTCGCGTTCGCCGCCGTCGGCGCGGTGACCCGCGACCGGCCGGTGCTGCGCCGTGAGATCGCCGCGCATCTCGGCGCGTCGGTGCTCGCCCAGCTGCCGTCGAAGCGCCGGGGCCCGGCCCGGCTGTGGCGGCGCTCCCGCGCCGTCACCGAACGCAAGCGCGTGGCCACGACACTGGTCCGCGCGATCAAGAAGGACGGGCCGGCGGTGTCGCTGCTGGAGCTCGGCGCGCCGAAGGTCGCCGCCGCGCTGGCCCTCGACATCGCCGGGGAACTGGCCGCGGACGGCCGGACGAGCGTCGTCGACGACCTGCCCGGCCAGGACGTCCGCAAGCTGGCGGGGAAGATCGGCGGCGACATCGCCGTGCTCTTCGCCGCCAGTCCGGCCGCCGGGCCGGACGAGCGCCGGATCGGCGTCGGCACGGTCGCCCCGGGCACGGCGTGGACCGACCTGGAGTACCTCGGCGCGGAGACCGTGCTGGTCGTCAAGGCCGGGCACGCGAACACGCTGTGGCTGCACACCGTCGCGCGGCAGCTCGCCGACCAGCGGATCCCCATCATCGGCGTGGTGCTGGTCGACCCGGACCCGCGCGACAAGTCCGACGGCACGCTGTGGGACGGCCTGCACACCGCGTTGCGCGGCCGTGCCGGGCAGACGCCCGCCGTCCAGTCCGTCCAGGTCGCGCCCGTCGTGCCGGAGGACCGGATCGACGAGCTGGTCGCCCGCGTCGCCGAGCGCGTCGCCGTCGCCGAGCCCCCGGCGCGCTGGTTCACCCCGGTTCCGCCGGCTTTCGCCCGGCCGGTGCCGTCCAGGCTGCCGCAGCAGTTCCCGGAACCCGGCGCCGTGAGCGTCCCGGACCACCTGAACGCGCCGACGAAGAAGTTCGCCCCGGTCAAGTCGCCGAAGCGGCCGACACCGTTCAAGCGCGACCACGGCGAGCCCATGCACAAAGGCGAACTGAGCGCCGAGCTCGAGCCCGAAAAGAGCGCGGAGGTCTCCTGACCACCGCGCGCCGCAACCGAAGGGAACTCACTCGAGATGTGCGGCATCGCAGGCACCTATCTCTGGCCGGACGGCGGGCCGCTCACCGACCGGCTGACCAAGACGCTGGCCCACCGCGGGCCGGACGGCTCCGGCCGCTACGAGCACCGCGCCGGCGCCGGCGACGTCCACCTCGGCCACCGGCGGCTTTCGATCATCGACCTGTCCGAGACCGGCGCCCAGCCCATGGTGCTCGACGGCCTCGCGCTGAGCTACAACGGCGAGCTGTACAACGCGCCGGAGCTGCGGGCCGAGCTCCAGGCGGCCGGGGTGCGCTTCCGCGGCACGTCCGACACCGAGGTGCTGCTGCAGGCGTGGCGGCGCTGGGGCACGGACTGCCTGCCCAAGCTGCGCGGGATGTTCGCCTTCGCGCTGTTCGAGGAGGGCACCGGCGAGCTGTTCCTGGTCCGCGACCAGCTGGGCATCAAGCCGCTGTTCTTCGTGCGGCGCGCCGGCGGTGTCGTGTTCGCCTCGGAACTGAAGGCCATCGCCGGTGAGCTCGGCGGGTCGCTGCAGGTCGACAACGCCGCGCTGGTCGCGTCGCTGCTCTACTACTGGGTGCCGGACAGCCGGTGCGCCTACCAGGGCGCGGAGAAGCTGCAGCCGGGCACGTGGCTGCGGTGCCGCCCGGACGGGCAGGTCGACCGCGGCCGGTTCTGGTCGCTGCGGGAGGTCGCCGAAGAAGGCGCGGCGTTCGACGGCGAGGTCGACCTGCACGAGGTGATCGCTGAGTCGACGGCCAAGCACCTGCTCTCGGACGTCCCGGTGGCGACGTTCCTCTCGGGCGGGCTGGACTCCAGCTACCTGACGGCGCTGGCCGCGCGGTCGCAGCCCGGGATCTCCGCGTACACCATCGGCTTCCGCCCCGAGGACGCCAAGTTCGAGGCGATGCCGGACGACCTCAAGTACGCCCGGATCGTGGCGGAGAAGTTCGGCGTCGACCTGCACGAGATCGAGATCGCGCCGCAGGTGCTCGACCTGCTGCCGAAGATGACCTACCACCTCGACGAGCCGATCGGCGACCCGGCGGCGATCAACTCGTTCCTGATCTGCTCGGCCGCGCGCGACGCCGGCGTCAAGGTGATGCTGTCCGGGATGGGCGCCGACGAGCTGTTCGCCGGCTACCGCAAGCACCTCGCGAACCTGATCGCGCTGCGGTACCACAAGGTCCCCGGCGCGGTCCGCCGTCCCGTCGAGTCCCTTGTGGACAGACTCCCGGTGGCGTCGGCCAAGCGCGGCTACCGGTCCGTGCGGTTCGCCAAGCGGTTCCTGTCCTTCGCGGGCCTGCCCGAGGAGACGGCGTTCCGGCGCAGCTACACGATGTACGACCGGGCCGAGCTGCTCGCGCTGGTGAACCCCGACCTCGCGCCCGCGGTCGACGACGTCCTCGCCGAACACGCGGACACCTACCACGACCAGGCCCTCGACGACTTCGTCAACCGCATGTGCCTGGCCGATTCGCGGATGTTCCTGCCCGGGCTGAACCTGGCGTACACCGACCGCTCGACCATGGCCGCGTCGACCGAGGTGCGCACGCCGTTCGTCGACGTCGAGGTCGTCCGCGCGGCGTTCAAGATCGCCGGGAACAAGAAGATCGTCGGCCGCGCCGGGAAGGTGGCGCTGAAGAACGCCGCGCTGAACATCCTGCCCGCCGAGATCGTGCACCGGCCCAAGGGCCTGTTTAGCGCGCCGCTGCGAGCGTGGATGAGCCGCGACCTCGCGCCGTTGGTGCGGGAAGTCGTCAACGAAGGCGTGCTCGTCGAATCCGGGTTCCTTCAGCGCGAAGCGTTGCAGCGCATGGTCGCCGAAGACGCCGCCGGTCAGGAAGACCGCAGCAAGCACCTCTGGCACGTCTTGACTCTTGAGTATTGGTACCGGAACGCGATGTCTGGAGCGGGAGCGAAGTGAAGCAGGTAGTCCAGAACTACAAGAGCGGTGAACTGGCGCTGCTCGAGGTGCCGGAGCCGGCGTGCAAGCCGGGCGGCGTGCTCGTTCGCACGGTGTACTCGCTGATCTCCACCGGCACCGAGATGATGAAGGTGTCCGAGGCCAGCCTGTCACTGGTGGGCAAGGCCAAGGCGAGGCCGGACCAGGTGGCGAAGGTGATGCAGAGCGTCGCCACCAACGGGCTCACCGCGACCTACCGCAAGGTGACGTCCAAACTGGACTCCTACACCCCGCTCGGCTACTCGTTGTGCGGCATCGTCGAGCAGGTCGGCGACGGCACCACCGACGTCGCGGTCGGCGACCTCGTGGCCTGCGCGGGCAACGAGCACGCCCTGCACTCCGAGCTGAACTGGGTGCCGAAGAACCTCTACTCGCGCGTGCCCGCCGGCGTCGACCCGCGACACGCGGCGTTCGGCACCGTCGGCTCGATCGCCATGCAGGGCGTCCGCCGCGGTGAGCCCCAGATCGGCGACGTCGCGCTGGTCATCGGGCTCGGCCTGATCGGCCAGCTCGTCGTGCAGCTGCTGACGTCGTCCGGCGTGCGCGTCGTCGGCGTCGACCCCGACCCGGAGCGCTGCAAGCTCGCCGAGAGCCTCGGCGCGCTGACCTGCAGCCACCCGGCGTCCGGCGTCGTCGACACCGCGGTCGCCGAGCTGACGCACGGCGCCGGCGTCGACCAGACGTACCTCGCCGCCGGCGGCAACACCAACGACCCGGTCGAGCTGGCCGCGAAGCTGTCCCGCGACCGCGGCCGCGTGATCGACATCGGCAAGTGCAAGCTCGACCTGCCGTGGAACGCCTACTACGAGAAGGAACTGGACGTCCGGTTCTCCCGCTCGTACGGCCCGGGCCGCTACGACCCGTCGTACGAGCTGGAAGGCCGCGACTACCCCATCGGCCAGGTCCGCTGGACCGAGCGCCGGAACCTCGAGTGCGTCCTCGACCTGATCGCGCGGGACCGCCTCGACGTCGAGCCGCTGATCACCCACGTCTCGGACTTCTCGGACGCCGTTTCGACGTACAAATCCTTGAATGACGGCGAGCTGAAGGCCGTCGCGGTGCTGTTCCGCTACCCGGAGGCGGTGGCCAGGACCGAGCCGGTCGTGGCGTCCGCCCGGGTCGGGCTGGTCGAGCACAAGGCGACACCGCTCCCGGCCGGGCAGCAGGTGCGCCTGGGCTTCATCGGCGCGGGCAACTACGCGTCGTCGATGCTGCTGCCCCACCTCGTCGAGCGCGCCGACGTCCAGCTGAAGCACGTCGCGACGACGTCGGCGCTGTCCGGCGCCAACGCGCGGCGCAAGTTCGGCTTCGCTTCGGCGTCGACTGACATCGACGACGTCCTCGGCGACGACTCGATCGACGCCGTCTTCGTCGTGACGCGGCACAGCTCGCACGCCGAGCTGACCCGCCGCGCGCTGCTGGCAGGCAAGGCGGTGTTCGTCGAGAAGCCGCTGGCGCTGTCCCCGGACGAGCTCCAGAAGGTGCTCGACGCCGTCGAGGAGTCCGGCAACGACCGCCTCCAGGTCGGGTTCAACCGCCGCTTCGCGCCGCTGCTGCACGAGGCCCGCGGCCAGTTCGGCCCGCGCGTCGGCCCGGCGACGGTCCGGTACCTCGTCAACGCCGGCCGCCTCGACCACGGCAGCTGGTACAACCAGACCGACAGCGAAGGCTCCCGCTTCGTCGGCGAGGGCGGGCACTTCATCGACACCGTGAGCTGGCTGCTCGACGCCGACCCGGTCTCGGTGTACGCCACCGGCGGCACGGACCTGCAGGTCACCCTCGGCTACCCGGACGGCTCGACGGCGGTCATCACCTACGCCGAGAGCGGCTCCTCCGGTTTCCCGAAGGAGACCCTGGACGTCGTCGCCGACGGCAAGGTGCTCAAGTTCGACGACTTCGTCCGCGCGTCGGTGTACTCGCGCAAGAAGTGGGCCAGCTCGCGGATCCCGAAGGGCCGCGACAAGGGCCAGGCGGCCGAGGTCGGCGCGTTCCTCGAAGCCGTCCGCACCGGGGGGCCGATGCCGATCTCGCTGGCTTCGCTGGCCGCGACGACGTTGGCCACGCTCGCCGCCCAGACCAGCGTCGCGAACGTGGCGCCGGTCCGGCTCGAGCTGCCGCGGAAGGCGGGTGCCCCGGCATGATGGGTCCCGGCTGGTACCTGCGCCGGCTGTCCCGGATGGGGCCGGCGGAGGTCGTCGGCCGCGCCCGGCACGCCGTCGTCCAGCGGCAGTGGCGGTCCGCGCTGCCGTCGCCGCCCGACTGGCCGTCGCACCCGCGGTTCACGGCCCCGCTGCCCGACGGCGTGCTGGGCAAGGTGTCCGGGGAGGCGGTCAAGCGGCTGCTGGCCACCGCCGACGAGCTGATGGCCGGCCGCGCCGAGTACTTCGGCGTCGTCCGGTCGGACCTGGTGGACCCGGACTGGTTCGTGGACCCGAAGACCGGGCGCCGCGCACCTTCGGACGTCTACGCCTTCGACGTGCCGTACCGGTCGGAGGACGCGGTCGGCGACATCAAGCAGATCTGGGAGCCGTCGCGCCACCAGCACCTCACCGTGCTGGCCGCGGCGTACGCCCTGACCGGTTCTTCGGCGTACGCGGAGCGGGTGGCCGCCCACCTGCGGTCGTGGTGGGCGGCGAACCCGCCGTTGCGCGGGCCGCACTGGGTGAGCGGCATCGAGCTGGGGATCCGGCTGCTGTCGTGGGTCTGGACCCGCCGCCTGCTCGACGGCTGGGCCGGCGCGCCGGCGTTGTTCGAGGACAACCCGGAGTTCCAGCTTCAGCTGTGGCACCACCAGAACTGGCTCGCGACGCTGCGGAGCCACGGCTCGTCGGCGAACAACCACGTGATCGCCGAGGACGCCGGGTTGCTCGCCGCGGCGTGCGCGTTCGGCTGGTTCCCGGAATCGGCGCGCTGGCGGGGCGAGGCGATTCGCTCCCTGGACGTCCAGCTCGCCCGCAACACCTTCGACTCGGGGTTGAACGCCGAACTGGCGTCCGAGTACCACGGCCTGGTGCTGGAACTCGGCCTGGCCGCGGCGGTCGAGGCCGACGCGGCGGGCACGCCGGTGCCGGCCACCACCTGGGACGTCCTGCTCCGGATGACCGACGCGTTGGCGTCCATTGTGGACAACCGGCTCCGGCCGCCCCGCCAGGGCGACGCCGACGACGGCTTCGGCCTGATCGTCGACGGTTCCGAGACCGACCGCTGGGCGTCGCTCCTCGCCACCGGCGAGGTGCTCTTCGGCCGCCTGGACTGGTGGCCGGCGGTCCCCGGCGACGACGTCCGCACGCCGCTGCTGGCCTCCTTGGCGGCCCGGACTCCGCGTGCTTCCGGCGTTCGTCCCGGCCGCCGTCCCGCGCACCTGCGGGACGCCGGGATGACGATCCTGCGGTCGGGCCGGGTGTGGGCCCGCTGCGACGGCGGTCCGCACGGCTTCCTGTCGATCGCCGCCCACGCCCACGCGGACGCGCTGTCGGTCGAGGTCCGCCACGACGGCGTCGACGTCCTCGCCGACCCCGGCACCTTCTGCTACCACGGCGAGCCGCGGTGGCGGTCGTACTTCCGGTCGACGCTCGGCCACAACACCCTGGAACTGAGCGGCCAGGACCAGTCGGTGTCCGGCGGGCCGTTCCTGTGGACCCGGCACGCGGTGACGAAGGTGCTCGGCGTCCACACCCCGGACGACGGCCCGTCCCGCTGGTCGGCGGCCCACGACGGCTACGCGCCGTCGGTGCACCGCCGCACGGTGGAGCTCGACGGCGACGTGCTGAAGATCGTCGACGAGGTGCTCGGCGACCCCGGTCAGGCGGCGCGCCTGGCGTTCCACCTGGGCCCCGCCGTCACCGCCACGCTCGACGGGAACATCGCCCGGCTCCGCTGGGAGGGCGGGGCCGGTTCGCCGACCCACGGCGCGTCCGATCCCCTCGCCGGCCACTTGGCCGGCTCTCTCGCCGGGGGAGCGGTGCGCACCGCCGTGCTGGAACTGCCGCCCGAGTTGTCTTGGGCGGCTCACCAGGGTGAGATCGACCCGCCTCTCGGCTGGTACTCCGGCGGCTTCGGCCGCAAGGAACCTTCGACCACGCTCGTCGGCTCCGGAACCGCCGGACGCCTCACCACCCTGCTCCGCTTCAGTTAGGAACCGCCCGTGACAGCCCGCCGCTTCCGACTCGGCCACGCAGCCCCACTGCTCGGCGTCCTGCTCATGGTCGCGGCGTGCTCGGGCAGCCCCGAGGCCGCAGGCCCGGCCGAAGCGACCTCGGCGCCCAGCGGATCGGTGGCGGCGGTGTGCGACAAGGAGCCGGCCGGCCCGGCGACCGCGCCGGCGGGCGCGGTCGTCGTCGACCCAGCCGTGCCCGGCGACCTCGCTGCGAAGGCGCGCGCGGCCGGACCGGGCACGACGTTCTGGCTCAAGCCGGGCAAACACATCCTCGGCGACGACAGGTACGACCAGGTGTCGCCCCAGGACGGTGACGTCTACATCGGAGCGCCGGGCGCGGTCGTCGACGGCCGGAAGGTCAACCAGTACGCGTTCACCGGCCACGCCGTGAACGTCAAGCTCTCCTACCTGACCGTGCAGGGATTCGTCGCGCCCCACGACGAAGGCGTCGTCAACCACGACTCCGGCGACGGCTGGGTGATCGAGCACTCGACGATCCAGGACAACGACGGCGCGGGGCTGATGGCGGGCGCGCGCCAGCAAGTGCGCGGCAACTGCCTGCGCCGCAACGGCCAATACGGGATCAACGCCTACTCCGGCGGCACGCCCATCACCGCACTGGTCGTCGAGGGCAACGAGATCGCCGGCAACAACACCGGCGACTGGGAAGCGAAGATCGACGGCTGCGGCTGTAGCGGCGGAATCAAGTTCTGGGCCGTGAACGGCGCCGACGTGCGGGGCAACTGGGTGCATGACAATCGCGGCACCGGTTTGTGGGCCGACACGAACAACAACGACTTCCTCATCGAGGGCAACCTCATCGAGAACAACGACAGCGCCGCACTGATTTACGAGATCAGCTACAACGCCGTCATCCGAGACAACACGATCCGCAAGAACAACTGGGTCGACGGCCGCAAGTACGCTGACCGGAGAGACAATTTCCCGACTTCGGCGATCTACGTCTCCGAGTCCGGCGGCGAGCCACGGATCAAGGCGCGCACCGCGAAGCTCGAGATCTCGCGCAACTACCTGGAGAACAACTGGTCCGGCATCACGTTGTGGGAGAACGCCGACCGGTACTGCAACAGCCTGGCCAACACGTCCTCCGGCGAATGCACTCCGCTGGTGCCGGAGGTGAAGCAGTGTGCGGCGCCGGCTATCTCGACCGCACCGCTGCTGACCGATTGCCGCTGGAAGACGCAGCACGTCACCATCCACGACAACAAGTTCATCCTCGACCCGGCCGTGGTCGGCTGCCAGGCCTCGTGCGGCCGCATGGGCCTGCTGTCGAACTTCGGGACCTACCCGGATTGGTCGCCGTACAAGGGCGAAGTGGTCCAGAAGGCGATCACGTTCCAGCAGGACAACCACTGGCACGACAACAGCTATGCCGGACCGTGGACCTTCGTCGTCTACGCGGCCGACCGCGTCCTCGAGATCGGCGAGTGGAAAGGCTCGCCGTACTCGCAGGACACCGGAAGCACCTACGCCGCACAGGTCGGGGGCTGACATGACGGCGCGCCCCGGGACGGCGGCGGGTTTCCGCGGCCCCGCCACGGCCGAACCCGTGTCGGCCACGCCGAAATGGGCGGGCTTGGCGTGGGCGCTGTTGATCCTCAACACGCTCGGCTCGACCGGCGCGAAGACGGTCATCCCGATGCCGCGGTCGGTCACCCAGCTGGTCACGATGGGCGCGCTGATGACGGCCTTCGTGATCGCGCTGGTGCTGAACAAGCACCTACGCATCCGGTCGAGCGCGTACCTGCTGCTGCTGACGTTGCTGCTGGTGTCGAGCATTCTCGCCAGCGCCGACCTGCAGGAGGGAGCCGGCGCGTTGTTCCGGTGCTTCCGGCTCACGGTCTTCCTCTCCACGTTCTGGCTGCTCACCCGCTGGTGGGACGGCGGGTTCAGCTTCGTCCGCTACCACATCCGCACTTACACGGTCGTGCTCGCGTCGGTGGCGATCGGCCTGGTGATCTCCCCCGGCAACGCGATGCCGTACATCTACGGCGGCCGGCTCACCGGCGTGCTCTGGCCGCTCACCCCGCCGCAGATCGGCCAGTACGCGGCGGTCATCGCCGGGCTCACGCTCCTCCTCTGGTTCGGGCGCCGCACGACGTGGCGCAGCGCGGTGCTCATCGTGGTGCCGGTGGTGGGGCTGCTGATGCTCACGCACACCCGCACGGCGACGCTCGGCCTCGTCGCCGGGCTCGCGGTGGCCTTCCTGTCGATGGTGCTCACCAGCGCCCGCGCGCGGAAGGTGTTCGCATGGACGGTCGGCGTCGGCGGGTTCGCCGGCGTCGCGCTCGCGGGTCTGCTGCAGGCGTGGTTCCTCCGTGGGCAGAGTGCGGACAACTTCTCCAGCCTCACCGGCCGGGCGAAGGTGTGGGACGCGCTGCTGGAGGCCCCGCGGACGACGTCGGAGTACATCTTCGGGGTCGGGCTGACGGACAAGTCCTACGACGGCCTCCCGATCGACAACAGCTGGCTCGCGGTCTACCACGAGCAGGGGTTCGTCGGGATCGCGCTGGTGGCCGGATTCCTCCTCACCTTGATCGTGGTGGCCGTGCTGCGGCCGCCGTCACTGGCTCGCGCGTGCGCGATCTTCCTGATCACTTACTGCGTTTCGGCCTCCTACACCGAAGCGGGCCTCGGCGACGCGTCGCCGTACCTGCTGCACCTGGCGGTGGCCGCGTCACTGCTGGTCCGCGGGGTGCCACAGTCCGACGAACAAGCATTCATCCCGGCGAAGGGGGCAGGCGTGGAAGGTGCGGGCGCGTGAAGGTTCTCGTGGTGCACAACCGGTACCGGTCCGAGCAGCCGAGCGGGGAGAACAACGTCGTCGACGCCGAGGTGACGCTGCTCGCCGAGGGCGGGCACCAGGTGTCGTTGTTCGAACGCCGCAGCGACGACATCGCCTCGATGTCGCTACCCCGCAAGGCCGCGGTGCCGCTGATGGTGCCGTGGAACCCGGCGGTGCGGAAGGAGCTCGCCGCCCGGCTGCGCGCCTCACGCCCGGACGTCGTGCACATCCACAACACATTCCCGCTGCTGTCGCCGTCCGTGGTCGCCGCGTGCGCGGACGCGGGAGTGCCCGCGGTCGCGACGCTGCACAACTACACGATGGTCTGCCCACCGGGCACTCTCCACCGCGACGGCCGCATCTGCACCGAGTGCGTCGGCGGCTCGCCACTGCCCGCGGTGAAGCACGGCTGCTACCGCGGTTCGAGTGCGGCCACGGTCCCGATGGCGGCGAGCATGATCGCGAACCGGCGCCGGTGGTGGACGGGCGTTTCGCGGTTCTTCTGCATTTCGGCGGCCCAACGTGACCTCCTGGTGTCGGCCGGGATGCCCGGCGAGCGGATGGCGGTGAAGCACAACTTCGTCACCGACCCCGGCGTCCGCCGCACCGGCGACGGGGCGCACCTCCTGTTCCTGGGCCGGATCACCGAGGAGAAGGGGGTCGGCCTGCTGATGCGGGCCTGGGACCGCCTCGGCGGCGCCCTGGGGATTCCGCTGGTCATCGCGGGCACCGGCCCGATGCAGGAGGAGGTCGCGACCTGGGCGGCCGGCCGCCCCGACGTCTCGTACGTCGGCCTGCGGAACAAGGCGGAGTGTCGCGCGCTGACCGCCGACGCGGTCGCGGTGGTCGCGCCCTCGACGTGGCTGGAGGCCTTCGGCCTGGTCGTCGTCGAAGCGATGGCCGCCGGCGTGCCGACGGTCGCGGCGGCGCACGGCGCGTTCCCCGAGCTCGTCGACGACGGCGTCACCGGTCTCCTGCACCAGCCGAACGACGCGGCCTCGCTCGCGGACCGGCTCCGCGCGGTGGCCGGTGACCGCAACCGCGAGATGGGCGACGCGGCCCGCGTCCGGTACGAGAAGGACTTCACCCCCGCGGTCGGGCTGGACCGGCTGGTCACCGGGTACGAGGCGGCGATCGAGGCACACGGGTGAGGGAACTCGTCCGGACGGCACCCCCGGCCCTGCCGGCCGTGCTGCGTGCCCCGCTGGCGATGACGGGCGCGCTGGCGGTGGCGGTGCTCGTGGCCCTCGGCATCCTGCACTTCCACGACTCCGGGCTCACCGGGATCGACGCGGCGCTCCTGCCGTCGATCGACGGCGTCGAGCCGCCGTGGCGGTACGTCGCCCTGGTCGTCGACTTCGGCGGCGAACCGGTGGGGTCGGCGATCCTGGTCGCACTGATCGCGGTGGTCTGTTCGCTGGCCCGCCGTATCCGGACGGCCGCGCTCACCGTGCTCGGCGTCGTGGCCACGGTGGCGGTGACCACCGTGGTGAAGCCGATCGCCGGGCGCACCATCCACGGCCAGTTCCTGTCCTACCCGAGCGGTCACACCGCGCTGGCGACGGCGCTCGCGCTGGTCATCGCCATCCTGCTGGCCGACCGGCTGGCGCTCGGCCGCACGGCGGCGGTGCCGCTCGCGCTGGGGCTGGCCCTGGTCGCCGGCACCGCGATGGGCTGGGCCGAGGTGGCACTGGGAGCGCACTACCCGACGGACGCCGTGGGCGGGTTCTGCGCCGCGCTGGCCGCGGTCCCGGCGACGGGGGGACTGCTGGATCGCGTCGCCGATCGTCTTTGACGGGGTGTCGGTCCGGGCGGGGGTCGTTCGTCGGTGGGGTGACCCACTCGCGAAGGAGACCTCGATGATCCAGGACCTGATCGCCGCGGAACGCCGTGAGCTGGCCACGCTGCTCGACGGGCTGTCACCGTCGGCCTGGGCGACGCCGACGCTGTGCGCGGGCTGGCGTGTGCCCGAGGTGGTCGCCCACATGACCATGCCCTTCCGGCTCTCGGCCGGCCGGTTCGTGCGCGAACTGCTGAAGTCCGGTGGCCGCTTCAACTCCATGGCCGACCGCTTGGCCCGCCGCGACGCGGCCGGACTTTCGCATGAGGAGCTGGTCGCCTCGCTGCGCGACAACGCGGACCACCCGTGGCGGCCGCCGGGCGGTGGCCCGGAGGGTGCCCTGAGCCACGACGTGATCCACGGCCTGGACATCACCACCGCCCTGAAGCTGGACCGCCGCGTGCCCTTGGACCGCCTGGCGGTGATTCTCACCGCGCTGAAGCCGAAGCAGGTGAAGTACTTCGGCGCGGATCTGACCGGCGTCGCCTTGCGCGCCGACGACCTCGACTGGTCGTACGGCACCGGCACGCCGCTCACCGGGGCGGCCCAGGACCTGCTGCTGGTTCTCGGCAACCGGCGGCTGCCCGCCGGCCGGCTGCGGGGCGAGCCGAGTGCGCGCTTCACCGCAAGCTGAAGCACCACTTCGAGGCGTTCATGGGCACCGGCTCGGCGGGCCGATTGCCCGCGGAGCACCCTCGGCCCCCGCGTGATCTCCTGCACCACCGTGTTGCTCGGTGAGACCTGCTGAGCCGCGGCCCGCAGACGGTCCACTATGGACAACTTCGCCCGGTCGCGTCTCACCACGGTCTCAGCTCCTTGCGGAGAAGTTCCATGGTGGCCAGGCGAGCTGAGCCGAACCGCAACGCCTGCCAACCCGCGCGGCGCGCCGCGACGACGTTTTCTTCCCGGTCGTCGATGAGCAGGATCCGGTCGGGCACCACGTCGAGCCGCCGGCACAGGACGGCGAACGCCTCGGGATCGGGCTTGCGCACCCCGATGTCCCCGCTGATGAACCAGTCGGTGAGGTATTCGCCGAGCCCGAACCGCTCACGCAGGAGCTTGGCCCACTCGCTGACGTCGTTGCTCAGGCAGGCGAGCCGGACCCCGGTGGCGTCGAGTTCGGCGAGCAGGGCGACCACGCCTTCGGTCGGCCGGTGGTTCCGGCAGTACTCCTCGTCCGACGCGCCGGAAGCGCCGGCGATCGCCCAGAAGTCCGCGGAGGACATCTTGCCGAGGCTGCATTCCCGGTACAGCTGGGCGATTTCGGGGTGGTCCAGCACGCAGCCGTGGCTGCGGAGGTAAGGCACGAGCAGGCCGGCGACATCGTCGGCGCACGAGTAGAGGACCCCCATCGCGTCGAACACCACGACGTCGATCGCGTCGCGGTGGGGGGCTGCGGGGGTGGTGATCGGCTGGGCCATGTCTCCGACGGTACCGAACACGCGTGCGAACGCCATCGCTGAATCGGGTGACCTGCCGCTGTCCGGAATTCTCCGTTCGCGACTTTTACCTTTGGCAGCAAGGAAAACTCGGCCGACGACGCGCGTCGATTCAAAAACTGTCGGACCACGTCGGCAAGCTCCCGATCAGCAGCCGCGGTCCCGCCGTCGAACGAAGAACACTCGTCCTGCGAGTAGGGCTCCGCCCGCCAGCCCGCGGCGTCGACCGTCCTGGAGGTGCCATGCACGACGAAGGTCCACGGCCCGGTGTAAGAGTTGCCGTGCCACCGGTTGCCCTGCCGGAAGGTGATCGCCTCCTCGGTCGCGGTTCCCTTGTAGGGCGACCAATCCGGGAAGGTCCCGTAGTTCGACGGCAGCGCCATCCGCCCGCACATGCTCGTGCAGCCACCCGTCCGGGATCGAACCGGAAGGTGTTCCCGTGAATCTCCACGCGTTGGGTCTTCCAACGGCAGTCGTCGTACGCCGGGGTCTTCTCGATCGTGCCCGGCGCGCACGAAGACGTCTTGGCCGAGAGGTCTCCGTCGACGCCCGGGTCGACGGAGACGGCCCCGAAGGTGGTGTTTCGTACTCGGTGGGCTGGTGGTCACAAACCACCTGGACTTCGCTTCCGGCGGCCTCCGCCGGTCAGATGGCCGGCACGGTGACGACTGACAGCAGCATTGTGCCGAAAAAGGGAATCAAGCGTCGCGACCACACGTGTCAACACGTTAGGCTGATTTCAACCACCAGTCGTCACCTGGCGGTGTCGAGTACCGTCACCATAGAGTGATCCAGGCATGGTTCGGGCGGCGTAACTTCTCCGGGTCCGCGACCGATATGTCCATTGTGGCGGGCACTTTCCGTGCTACGTCGGCGCGACGCAGACAACTAGAAGGGGCCGGCTTTGGCGCACACCGCTTCTCTCTCCCAGTTGCAGCACCCAGCATGGGCGTTGGTGAACGGCGAACTGGTCCGCTACGAAGACGTGAAGATCCACATCAGCGCCGAGGCGCTGACTCGGGCCCTCAGCGTCTTCGAGGGGCTTAAGGGGTATTGGACCGACGACGGCGAGGTCTTCGCGATCCGCAGCCCGCGGAAGCACTACGACCGGCTCTGCCGTTCGGCCGCCCTGCTGCACATCCCCATTTCGTTCGGATACGAGGACTTCGTCACCGGATTGGTGACGTTGGGTGCGGAACTGCTCGTCCCGGAGCGGGACCTCTGGTTCCGGACGACGCTCTACGTGACCGATGGTCACTGGGGTGAGGGGACCGTCGCGGACCTCGTCGTGACGGCGTTCACGCAGCAGAAGAACGACCCGGACCCCATGCGGCTCGGTGTGAGCACCTGGCGGCGCGCTTCCGACGTCGCGCTGCCGGCGCGGATCAAGAGCAGCGCCAACTACGTCGGCGGCCGCCTCGCGCGGATCGAGACCCGGCGGCTCGGGTACGACGACGCCGTACTGCTCAACGACGCCGGCCGGGTCGCCGAGGCGACCGGAGCGTGCATTCTGATCGCGAACGACGGGAAGATCATCACTCCGCCGACGAGCGAAGGGTGCCTCGACAGCATCACCGTCGGCGCGCTGGCGACGCTGGCCGAGACGATGCGGATTCCCTTCTCCCACCGGCCGGTGGAGCGGACGGAACTGCTCACCGCCCAGGAATGCGGGGTCGCGGGCACGATCTCCGAGCTGACCATGGTCGAGGAGATCGACGGCTACCGGTACGACCAGACCGGCGTGCTGTCCCGTCTCCGCGAAATGTACCTGCGTGTGATGCGGGGAGAGGCGAGCGTCCCGGGCATCGACCTGGTGCCCCTGCTCGACGCGGACCGCAAGTCCTTGCTCAAGGGAAGCCCGGGGGACCGAGCGGCCGGCTAGAGCCGCTCGAGCGCTTCGGCGAGGGACGGCGCGGTGCGGTCCCTCGCCGAAAGCAGGGTCGGCGGCAGTGGCCACGGGATGGCCAGTTCGGGATCGTCGAAGGCGATCGAAACGTCCTCGGCCGGGTTGTGCGGCCGGTCGATCCGGTAGGACACGTCGGCGGGCGCGGTGAGCGCCTGGAACCCGTGTGCGCACCCGGCGGGGATGTAGACCGAAATCTGCGACTCGCCGGACAGCGCGAAGAACTCCTTGTTCCCGAAGGTCGGCGAGTCTCGCCGGAGGTCGACGACGACGTCGAACACTTCACCGAAGGAGCAGCGCACCAGCTTGGCTTCGCCGGCGCCGGACCGCAGGTGCATGCCGCGGACGACGCCCTTGGCGGAGCGGGAGAGGCTGTCCTGGGCGAAGCCGTCCGGATCGATGCCGACCGACTTGACGACCTCGCGGTCGAAGGTCCGGGAGAAGAACCCCCGCTCGTCGACGTGCGGTGTCGGCTCGAAGAGGTAGACGCCGTCGATACCGGCGACCGGTACGGCCTTCATTCGCGTCCTCCGAAGAATCGCGTGGACAGGACGTCGAACTGCTCTTCGAGGAGCAGCGACGCTTTGGTTCCGCGGTCCGCGAGTGTGGCCTTCACGCCGTCGGCGCGGCGCAGGAGTTCTTCGAGCTGCTTGACGAGCTGGTCCACGGTGAAACCGTCCGCGGTCTGGCAGAAATCGCTGCCCAGCCCCATCTGCGCCATGAGCACGTCGTTCTTGGTGGCATAGCCGAGCGAAATCGTCGGTGTGCCGGTCTTGAGGGCACACAGCACGTTGTGGAACCGGGTCGCCACGACAGCGTCCACTGTGGACATCTGGCCCATCAGTTCGGCGAGCGAGCCCGCCTTGTCGAAGACCACGGCACCCGGCGGCAGCCCGGGCCGCTCGTCGGCGAGGGCGGCGAAGATGTCCCGGACGACCTTTTCGTCCGAGACGTCGCCGGTGAACAGCCGGATCCGGTGGCCGGCGTCGAGCAGGCGGTTGACGAGGTCCTTGATCTTCGCGACGTAGGACTCGTGGATCTCGTCCGCGCGTGCCCGGTCGTCGTTGCCGCCGTGGTAGTCCATGACGCCGAGACCGATCGTCCCGGGCGCGGCTTCCCGCGCGGGCGGAGTCGGCAGGGAAAACACCAAGTCGGGGTAGACGCGGTCGCCGGAGGTGTCGACCCCCATCCGCCGCAGGGCGTCCCTGGACGGCTCGTCCCGATAGGACCGGTAGGCCGCGTTGCGCGCGGCCGTGGTGAAGACGATCCGGGTCGCCCGGTGGCTGAGGGGGTTCGCGCCCACGCTCACCAGCGCCACCGGCGTCCCGAACAGGCGGCCCGATGTCGTCAGAAGGAACAGTGAGTAGGGGAACCCCCACGGCCGCAGCGGCAGCGTTGCCTCCAAGACGCCCATGCCTGGCACGATCACGACGTCGTGGCGCCGCACCCAGCGGGCGATCCGGGCGGCGTCGACGAGCTTGCCGAGGCCTTTCCGGGCGATCGACCCGATCCCGGACGCCGTTTCGTATTCGCCGCGGTTCCAATGCAGGCGTTCGGCGTCGAGGCCGTACCGTTCGCGGACGGTTTCGGGCCCGGCGCACAGGAAGTCCACCACGGCGTCCGGATACCGGTCCTCGAGGAACTTCAGCACCGATTCGAGTGAGCCGTCGTTGCCGAGGTTGCCCGAGCCGAGCAGGCCGAACAAGCCGACTTTCGGCGGGCGCGCGCGTCTCCCGGGGCTCACGAGCGGCTCCCCTGGCCGGCCACGATCCCGTGCACGGAGATCTCGCGGTCGCCGAGGTCGGCGGTCGGCTGGTCGGGCATCCGGCCCAGCGACGGCGCGCCCGCGCGCCGGGTCATCCATTGCCGCAGGGCGCGGTAGCACTCCCGCTTCTCGTGGCGCGAGATCGGCGCCCGCCGGATCGCGTTGACGTAGCCGAGGACGTATTCGCCGAGCAGCCGCGCGGTCGGGTGGCGAAGCTTGTCCGCCCGCTTCGGGTCCAGGTTCGCGCAGCGCCGGCGCAGGGTCGGGTATTCCCATTCGGAACGGCCGGGGTGGTCGCGACGGAAGTACAGCCAGTCCGGGACCTGGTGGAACGCGCCGTGCAGGGCCAGCTCGGAGATGATCGTGCGGTCCGCGTGGTGGTAGCTGTCCAGCGGCGCGATCCGGCGCAGCACGTCGGTGCGGATCACGGCGCCGTCGTCGTCGCCACCCTTGCCGAACAGTGTGCTGCGGAACCGCTCGGAGGGCAGCGGCGAGGAGGTGTTCAGCGGGTAGTCGATCGCCTGGACGACCTCCCCGTCGCCGTCGATGATCGCCGTGTAGGAGTGCGCGGCCACGATGTGCGGCATCTCGTCGAGCGCGGTCACGCAGCGCTCGATGAGGTCGCGTGCGTAGAGGTCGTCGTCGGAGGCCCACTTGAAGAGCTCGCCCCGGGCCACGTCGACGCTGAAGTTGTGGTTCGGGGCGCAACCGATGTTCTTGGCATGGCGGACGTACCGCACCCGCGAGTCGCGCGCGGCGTAGTCACGGCTGATCTCCTCGGTCCGGTCCGTCGACGCGTTGTCCGAGATGATCAGCTCGAAGTCCCCGAAGGTCTGGCCGAGCAGGGCGTCGAGCGCTTCCCCCAGGTAATCTTCGCCGTTGTAGACCGGCAGCCCGATGGTCAGCCGTGGCGTGGTGGTCATGCCGTCCTCGTCTCTTGGTGGTCGGGGTCAGAGTGGGGTGCCGGAGCGGCGAGGTACTGGCGCAGCCCGGCCCGGAGCTGCAGCCACCAGACGACGGATCCGCTGAGGGTGGCCGTCGCGACGCCCCACGCGGATCCGGCGGCGCCGTCGAGGAAGGCGCCGGCGATGCCGAACGTGACGTAGAACAGCGACGCGACCAGCTGCGAGCGCAGGCTCCGCTTCGCCGCGCCCAGTGCGCGCAGGCCGGCCGCGGCGCCCGTGGCGAAGCTCGCGCCGACCACGGCGAGGGTCACCGGCAGGATCAGCGGCGACGACGAGTCCCACACCGAGCCCATCACCCACCGGCCGGCGCCGTCGGGCACCAGCAGCAACAGGCCGAGGCCCCAGCACAGCGCGGCGGCGGCCTGCCCGCCGCCGAGGATCACGCAGAAGTGCTTCAGCCGGTGCGGCGCCCGCTGAAGCACCCGCGCGCCCTCGGCGACGGTGACCAGGGACAGCCCCATGAGCAGCGCCAGGAAGGGGCCGAGGAGCTGTTCGGCGCCGCGAACCGCGCCGACGGCAGTGATCCCGGCGATGGCGCCGAGGCCGTACGCCCGAAGCTGGGACGCGCCGCTGTTGCTGACGTTCTCGACCAGGTAGCGGACGCTCAGGTCGCGTTGCCGCCGGAACCAGCCCAGCGCTTCGCGGGGGTGGGGCAGGATGCCGGTCTGGAACCAGCCGAACACCGCCGCGACGGCGCCGGAGAGGCCCCAGGCCAGCACGAACGCGACCACCGTGTGGATCTGCGCGGCGACGTACAGCGCCGGGAGCAGGGCCGCGCCCCACACGCAGTCGTTGACGAACGCTTTCTTGCCCGCGCCCTTGGCGAAGAACGCGAACCGCCAGGCGTCCTGCAGGAGCAGCCCCGGCAGGACGACGGCGAGCGCGACGAATGCGTTGCCGAGCGGGCCGCCCTCGGCCAGCCCGGCGACCAGGCTGACCAGCCCGGTCACGCAGCCGACGCCGATCGCGGTGCCGGACGCGCTCGCCACACCGGCCCGCCAGCGGTCCTCCGGCACGGCGCTGAACCGCACCATCAGCGGGTCGGTGGCCAGGCCGCGCGAGACGTTGAGCACCACGCCGTAGGTCACCCAGGCGAGGCTGAAGATGCCGAACGCGAAGGTGCCGAGCGAGCGGGCCACGTACAGCCCGACGGCGAAGTTGGTCAGGCTGGACACCGCCTGGTCGCCGAGGCCCCAGCTCAGCCGCCCGGCCATGGCGCGCACGGCGCCCGACCGGAGGATCGAGCGCGGGACACGGCGATGCCTGGCCACGTCGCTCATTCCTTGACCAGACCGGCGTCGTGCAGGGCACGCGCCGCGACGTCGACGATCTCGAAGGGCAGCCCGGCGCGCTCGGCGATGTCCAGGAGGCTGTGCTCGCCGTCGGAGAGGTTGAGCACCCACAGCATCGCCATCTGGGCCTGTTTGGCGTCGCTGCGGCCGCCGAGCGACTCGTACAGCCCGCGTTTGCCGAGCTGCGGCTCGCCGTACGGGCTGAGGTTGACGTACCGGCGGTTGCGGTCCAAGACGCCGAAAGCGTCGAGCAGCGCGCCGAGCGTGTCCTCCATGGCCGCCGGCGAAACGAAACCCGGGTTGTCGGCGGAGGTGTGGTACTCGGGGTAGCCCGCGTACGGCGTCCGCGTCAGGGAACCGACGCCGAGGTTGAAGCCCGGCGAGCAGAACTGGCGCTCGTCGTAGCCGTACGGCGAGAACTCGACGACCTTGTGCTCGCGCGAGCGAAGCACGTGCTGCACGACGCGGTCGATCTCGGCGTCGCCGCGGCGGGACTTCTTGTACGTCAACGACCCAGGGTCGCCGACGCAGGCCAGCACGAGCCCGTGCTTGACCCGTTCGATGCGCGAAGAGTTGCGCGCGAGCCAGGTGATCGCGCCGATCGTGCCCGGCATGAACAGGAACCGGTACGTGTAGTGCGGCTGGGTGAGGGCCAGCTGCTGGGCCAGCGAGACGGCCACCGCGATGCCGGCGACGTTGTCGTTGGCCAGCGACGGGTGGCACACGTGGCACGACACGATGACCTCGTCGGTGACGCGGCCGGGGACGACGTGCTCGCCGTAGGTGAGCGAGCCGTCTTCCAGCGTCGAGTCGATGACGACGTCGTACTCGCCGTCGGGCAGCGCGTCGAGTACGTCCTGCGCGAGACAGAACCCCCAGGCCGGGGCGTAGAAGCTGGTCCGGTAGGGCACCCACGACGGCTGGTCGGGCAGCGTGTGCAGGTGCTCCCGCAGCTCGCTCAGGGGCATCCGCGCCGACACCGGGACGCTGTACCCGACGACGTGCAGGTTCGACTCCCGGAAGTCGATCACCCGCTCACCGGACGGCGCGGCGACGTAGGCGTCGCGGATGTTCCACTCCTGCGGGATGGTCCAGTCGAGCACGGTCGTGCCGGTCGGGACCTCGTGCCGGTCGAGCGCGATGTGCTCGCCGACGATGTCCAGGGTCTGCCGCACACCGTCGCCGGTGATGCTGCGGCAGATCGGGTACAGCCGCTCGACCAGGGCGTGCAGCTCCGCCCCGGTCCGCAACTGCTGGCTCGCCACTAGGCCCGCCGCAGGGTGTTGTCGACGCGGCCGGCTTCGCCCTGGCTGCGCAGCCAGGCCAGCCTGGTGAACAGCTGCTCGAACGACTCGCGGGTGAGCCCGAACTTCCGGTAGGCCTCGATGAGCTCGACGGCGCCGTCCTTGACCGACCACTCGCAGGTGAAGCCGGGGATGGCCGCCCGGAAGCGGGAGAAGTCGACCCGGTACGACCGCGGGTCGGGGCCCGCTTCGCCGGTGATGTTCAGCCTCGAGCCGGGCACGGCCTCGACGACCTCCTGGGCGATCTCGGCGACGGTGACGTTGTTGTCCTCGGTCCCGATGTTGAAGGCCTTGTTGTGCACGGCCTCCTTGGGCGCCGACAACGCGGCGGCGAACGCCCGCGCGATGTCCTGCGCGTGCACCAGCGGCCGCCACGGCGTGCCGTCCGAGAGCACCAGCACCTCGCCGGACAGGTGCGCGTGCGCGGTCAGGTTGTTCAGCACGATGTCGCCGCGCAGCCGGGGCGAGTAGCCGAACGCGGTCGCGTTGCGCATGTACACGGGCGTGAAGTCGTCGTCGGCGAGCTCGTGGACGTCGGCCTCGACGCGCACCTTCGACTCGGCGTACGGCGTCACCGGCTTCAGCGGCGCGTCCTCGTCGACCAGGTTGTCGCCGCCCGCGCCGTACACCGAGCAGGTCGACGCGTAGAGGTACCGCTGGACGCCGGCGTCCTTCGCCAGCTTCGCGAGCTTCACCGACGCGTGGTGGTTGATGTCGTAGGTCAGCTCCGGCGCGAGCGAGCCGAGCGGGTCGTTCGACAGCGCGGCCAGGTGGATCACGGCGTCCACCCCCGACACGTGCTTCGGCTGGATGTCCCGGAGGTCGACGACGTGCCCGGCCGGGTCGGCCGGGGCGGGTCCGAGCAGGCAGTCCTCGAACAGCCCGGAGTCGAGGCCGACGACCTCGTGGCCGGCGGCGGCGAGCACCGGGGCCATCACCGTCCCCAGATAACCCTTGTGCCCCGTCAGCAACACCCGCATCGGATTCAGCCCTTCAAATCGAGAGTGAGTTTCTTGACGAAAAACGCTTCGGCGTATTTCGTGGCCGCTTCGATCCCGCGGATCCGCGCCAGGCCGAGGAACGCCTCGCGGTCGTACCACGGCCGGTGCCGCTGCGACGCGTAGTGCTCCTGGAGCAGCCGGACCTTCTGCTCGGCGACGTCGTCTTCCAGGGGCTGGTACACCGACGGAGCGCCGAGGTCGCCGTCCCACTTGACGATCTCGTAGCCCAGCGCCAGGTGGTCGCGGAACACCGTCGGCACCAGCTTCGCCAGCCCGCGGTGGTCCTGGTGGGCGTCGTCGGTCCGGGGCGTCAGGATGACGTCCGGGTCGGTCCGCCGCCGCAGTTCCTCGAGCGCGTTCTTGGCTTCTTCCCAGTGCGCCGGGAACCGCCCGTCCGGCAGCTTCAGCACCGTGACGTCGAGCTCGGCGCCCGGGCAGAACGCCGCCAGGGCCGCCCGCTCCTCGTCCTCGCGGGGCGTGCCGCCGCCGGAGAGGACCAGCGCGTCGACCCGCAGCCCCGGCCGCGAAGCGCACAGCGTCAGCAGGGTGCCGCCGGCGCCGATCGCGATGTCGTCGCAGTGCGCGCCGAGGGCGACGACGCCGCCGAGCCGGCTGGGGTGGAGGGAGATCACCGGGCCGGCTCCCACACGGCCCACGGCCGCTCTCCGCGCGCATAGCCCTGATCCAGTGCGATGCGCTCCTTGACCGTGTCGGTCGGCCGCCAGTACCCGCGGTACGGGTAGGCGAGCAGCCGGCCCTCCTTCGCGAGCCCGGCGCAGCCGTCCGCGACGAGGTCGCCGTTCTCCGGGATGTGGTCGAACACGTCCTGGCGGAGCACGAAGTAGCCGCCGTTGGCCCAGAGCGGCATCTCGTCGACCGGGGTGATGCCGTCGACGAGACCGTTCTCCCCGACACCGATGCAGTGGAAGGTCCCCGGGGGCGGGACGACCATCATGGACGCGCCCGCGCCGGACCTTTCGAAGCGGTCGACGACTTCGGGCAGCGGCGCGTCCGTGAGGACGTCCGCGTAGTTGGCGAGGAACATTTCGTCACCGTCGAGGTGCTCACGCACCCGCCGCAGGCGTTCCCCGATCGCCGATTCGATGCCCGTCTGCACAAAGGTGATCGACCAGGTCGAGATGTCCGTGGACAGGAGCTTGGCCGTGCCGCCGTGCAGGACGAAGTCGTTCGAGTCGGTTTCCTCGTAGTTCAGGAAGAAGTCGGTGATGTGGTGGGCGCCGTAGCCGAGGCACAGGATGAAGTCCGTGTGCCCGAAGTGCGCGTAGTAGCGCATGACGTGCCAGATCAGCGGTCTGGGCCCGACCATTTGCATCGGTTTGGGGGCGTCGCCGGGAGTGCCGTTGCGCATCCGCATCCCGTAGCCACCACAGAAGAGAACGACCTTCACTTCACGACACCTCGACGATTTCCAGGCGGGGGATGGGGAACACGAGCTTTCCGCCCCAAGCACCCACGAACGACAGCTGTTCGGTCAGTTCCTCCCGGAGATTCCACGGGAGAACGAGCACGTAGTCGGGCCGGTCCGCTTCGATCCGTTCCGGGGGCAGCACCGGGATGCGGGTGCCCGGGGTGTACCGGCCGTGCTTGTAGGGGTTGCGATCGACGGTGTAGGCCAGCAGGTCCGTGCGGATCCCGCAGTGGTTGAGCAAGGTGTTGCCCTTGCCGGGGGCGCCGTAGCCGACGACGGTCTTCCCGTCGTTGCGCGCCTCGATGAGGAACTTCAGCAGGTCCAGCCGCACGCGGGTGACGCGCTCGGCGAACTCGGTGTACCCGGACAGCTCGTGCAGCCCGGCCGCCTTCTCCGCGGCCAGCACATCGGTCATCCGCCTGCTCGGCGCGCCCGCGACCGCCTCGGGCCGGGCCCAGAGCCGGATCGACCCGCCGTGCGTCGGCAGGAGTTCGACGTCGACCACGGTCAGCCCGCCGGTCGCGAGGGCCCGGCGCGCGGATTCGACCGTGTAGTACTGGAAGTGCTCGTGGTAGATCGTGTCGTACTGGTTCTTCTCGATCAGCGTGAGCAGGTGCTGGACCTCGATGGAGACCCACCCGTCGTCCGCGACCAGCGCCCGCAGGCCCTGGGTGAAGCCGAGGACGTCGGGGATGTGCGCGTAGACGTTGTTCGCGGCCACGAGGTCCGCCGGCCCGTGCTCCTCGCGCACTTTCAGGCCGGTTTCCTCGGAGAGGAAGGCCGTCAGGGTGGGCACGCCGGCGTCCCGCGCCGCCTGCCCGACGTTCACCGAAGGTTCGACGCCCAGACACCGGATACCGTGCTCGACGACGTGCTTGAGCAGGTAACCGTCATTGCTCGCGACCTCCACGACGAACGACTTCGCGCCGAGGCCGAGCCGCTCGACCGCGCCGTCGACGAACTGCTTCGCGTGCTCCACCCACGAGGTGGAAAAGGACGAGAAGTACGCGTATTCGGTGAAGGTTTCGTCGGGGTCGATCAGCGGCGGAATCTGGGCCAGCCAGCAGTCGGTGCATACCTTCAGGTGGAGCGGGAAGGTGGCTTCCGGCTCGTCGAGCTGCTCGGCGGTCAGAAACCGCTCACACGGGGGAGTCGCACCGAGATCGACGACGCCGGCCGTGTTTGTCGAACCGCAGAGTCGACATGTGGTCATCTACAGGCTCCTAGGCTCGCGGTCGCGATGTGCGTTAGACACGTCGACCTGCGCCGGAAGGTCGTTACACCGAGGCGGGCGGCCTGATGGACCGATTCGGAACCGAAACATCACCACACCGACCAGGTGACGTGTGGCGGAGGTCACGGACGGTGCCCGGCCGTGCCCGAAATCCACAGTGGACGTGACGTCCGGGGCGCGGCCGGCGCGCCCTAGGCTGGCCCGATGACTACTGAGCCGACGCCCCGCCTGAGCGGGGTCGCGGGCGTGGTGCTGACGATCCGCTTCCTGACCGAGCTGGCGCTGCTGGCCGGCCTCGCGGTCGCGGGTGCCCATCTCGGCGACGGGGTGGCGCTGGCGATCGTCGACGCCGTCCTGCTCCCCGTGGCGGCGGCCGCGGTCTGGGGCCTGTTCGTCGCCCCGCGGGCCCGTCGACGGCTGCCGGAACCGGCACGCTTCCTGGTGGAGTTCGTCCTGTTCGCGGCGGCGGGCGTGGTGCTGGCGCTGGTGGGCTGGCTCGTCGCGGGACTCGTGCTGGCCGTCGTGGGCATCGGCGTCGCGGCGCTGACCCGGCGGTTCGCGAAGGACGGCTGAACGCGCCTGGAGCATGGACAGCGTTGGTGCCCTGGTGCACGGTCAGCGTGGGCGATTCGCCGCGCAGCAGCAAGTTTTTGCGCTCGGTTCGGATCGCCGGGTCCACAATGGACAAGTGGTGGATGCCGGAGTTCGCGACGGAGATCCGGTTGGTCTTCGTGTCGACGGCGACGTCACCGGGCCTGCCGCCGACGGGGACCACCGCGCTGCGCGGGTCCACCACGGACCCCGTCCCGGCCTGGGCATCCGTGACGTACCCGACCCCGGTGACGGGACTCACCGCGACCCCGGCCGGGGTGCCCCCGACGTCGCTCGAGCGGACGTCCTCGGCGCGCGCGGACCCGGGTGGCACCAAGGTGCCGGCACCCGCCTTCACCAGGGCGAACAGGGTCCTCCGGCGTAGCTGGCGACCTCGCATCGGCGCCTCCGCTCGTGATCAACTCACCACCCGAGAGTAGCCCCCGCGAACATCACGGGAAGGAACTTCGCGTCCCCCGATCGCGTTGTTTCCACTGGGTAACCCACTGGAAGAGCGGATGGGAGGCGAGCGCGCGTGCACGGGCACCAGAACGGACTCAAGACGGCGTTGCTGCTCGGCCTGCTGTCGGCGATCATCATCGCGATCAGCGGGCTCTTCGGCCGCGGTGCCCTGGTCATCGGCCTGGTCATCGCGCTGGGGATCAACGCCTTCGCCTACTTCAACTCGGACAAGATGGCACTGCGCGCGATGCGGGCGTGGCCGGTGTCCGAGGCCGAGCAGCCCGCGATGTACCGGATCGTGCGCGAGCTGGCGACCGTCGCCCGCCAGCCGATGCCGCGGCTCTACCTCAGCCCGACCGCCGCGCCGAACGCGTTCGCGACCGGCCGCAGCCCGCGGCACGCGGCGGTGTGCTGCACCACCGGCATCCTCGACCTGCTCGACGAGCGCGAGCTGCGGGCCGTGCTCGGCCACGAGCTGTCCCACGTCTACAACCGCGACATCCTGATCTCGTGCGTCGCCGGCGCGCTGGCCGGCGTGATCAGCGTGCTCGCGAACATCGGCCTGTTCTTCGGCGGCAACAACCGCGACGGGAACCCCCTGCTCAGCCTGCTGCTGATCTTCGTCGGCCCGATCGCCGCCGCGGTCATCCGGATGGGGGTGAGCCGGTCGCGGGAGTACCAGGCGGACGCGTCCGGCGCGGAGCTGACCGGCGATCCGCTGGGCCTGGCCTCGGCGCTGCGGAAGCTCGACGCGGGGACGCGGGCTCGGCCGCTGGTGGCCGAGCCCCAGCTGGTCTCGCAGTCGCACCTGATGATCGCGAACCCGTTCCGTCCCGGCGAGGGCCTGAGCAAGCTGTTCTCGACCCACCCGCCGATCGACGAGCGCGTCCGGCGGCTCGAGGAGATGGCCCGCCGCGGGCCGGGCGGCCTCTGAGCCCGGCCTAGGCCGAAGCCCCCGCCGCTACGGCGACCGCCTTCACGTAGTCGCCGTAGCCGGACTTCGCCAGCTTCGCGCCCAGCGCGTAGCACTCGTCGGCGTCGATGAAGCCCATGCGCAGGGCGATCTCCTCGAGGCACGCGATGCGCACGCCGGTGCGGTGCTCCAGCACCTGCACGAACTGCCCCGCCTCGAGCAGCGAGTCGTGCGTGCCGGTGTCGAGCCAGGCGAACCCGCGGCTCAGCTCGACCAGCGTCGCCCGGTCCTGGCGCACGTAGGTGAGGTTGACGTCGGTGATCTCCAGCTCGCCGCGCGCCGACGGCTTGAGCGCCCGCGCGATCTCGACGACCTGGTTGTCGTAGAAGTACAGCCCGGTGATCGCCTTGTTCGAGCGGGGCTTGGCCGGCTTCTCCTCGATGGAGACCAGCTTGCCGTCCGGGCCGACTTCGCCGACGCCGTAGCGCTCGGGGTCCTTGACCGGGTAGCCGAACAGGACGCAGCCGTCGAGCTCGAGGACCGCGGTCTGCAGCCGGCCGGAGAAGCCCTGGCCGTAGAAGATGTTGTCGCCGAGCACGAGCGCCACGTCGTCGTCGCCGATGAAGTCCGCGCCGATCACGAACGCCTCGGCCAGTCCGTTCGGGCTGGGCTGCTCGGCGTAGGAGAACGAGACGCCGAACTGGTCGCCGTTGCCCAGCAGCTTGCGGAACATCGGCAGGTCGGCGGGGGTGGAGATGACGAGGATCTCGCGGATCCCGGCCAGCATCAGCACCGAGATCGGGTAGTAGACCATCGGCTTGTCGTAGACCGGGAGCAGCTGCTTCGACACCGCCTGGGTGATCGGGTGCAGGCGTGTCCCGCTGCCTCCGGCCAGCACGATGCCCTTCATTGGCTGCCTCCTCTTGTCGGTCCTCGGCTTGTCCACCCTACGGGCCGGGCGCCGGGGCTCGAGGGGAAGCGCTAGAAAGCCGGCCCCTTGCCGAAGTAGGCCTTGCAGCCGAGGTTGTACTCGGTGGCGATCTCCAGCACGTTCCTGCCGCCGTCCACCGGCAGCAGCGTCGAGGAGTAGTTGGGGCAGAAGTTGTTGTAGACACCGGTGATGCGCACGGGAGCGGGCAGCTCGTACCAGTTGCCGCTGCCGAAGTTGTCGTTCGCCAGCAGCACCTGGCCGCTCTTCGGCTGCGGCTGGCCCTTCGCGTTGGTGTAGATCTGCCCGACCATGACGATCCGCACACCGTTCGGGCCGCCGGGGAACAGCGTGATCGTCTGCGCGTGCTGGAAGTAGTTGCCGTTCGCCGTGGTGACCCGGGTGCCGGGGTCGGCCGGGCTGCCCCAGTTGGCGCCGTCGGGGGAGATCTTGAAGTACGGGTCGCAGTAGCGGTCGCGGAAGTTGCAGATCTCGTAGGCGAAGTAGTAGCGGCCGTCGGGGAGCCGCCGGATGATCGGCATGCCCGGCCGGACGCGGTCCGGCGGGATCGCCATGGTGAGCTGCTTGGCGCCCCACGTCACCCCGTCGGTCGAGGCGACCCGGTTCATCACCTGCGCGTACTTCGGCGCCTGCGTCTCGTCGGCGTAGTGCAGCCACAGCGTGCCGCCGGCGTCGACGGTGAACTCCGCCTCCCAGATGCCGTCGGTGTTGTGCGACCGGGCCGCTTCGGACAGGAACGCCCACGTGTGGCCGCCGTCCTTGCTCGCCCAGACCCGGATCCCGACGCGGCGCTGCGCCCCGCCGTTCTGCCGGTAGGACGCGGCCCACAGCAGCGTGCCCGCCCGGAGCCTGCCGACGCGCCGCGGCAGCTCGTAGACGGTGCCGCAGCACATGCCGTGGCGGCCATCGGGGTCGTGGATCTCGCCGATCTTGTGGAACGTTTCGCCCTCGTCGGTGCTCTCCATGATCGGCGTGAACTTGCCGCCACGGTCTTCGCTCGTCAGCGACGCGATGATGTGCCCGCGGCCGACGATCGAGTGCTCGAGCCGGATCAGCCGCGCGTAGGAGCCGTAGCCGGGCACGAGCTGCTTGCGCTCCGCGGCGCTCGCGGGTGTCAGCAGCGCGGCGACGGCGGTGAGCGACAGCACGAAGACGAGCAATCGGCGCATCCTGACCCTCTCCACGCGGTGACCGCGCGATTACACCACGCGAGCACGGTCCTCCGTGGACAGTCACGCGGGCATTTCGCGCGTTCGAGGGGGCTGCTGGGCCCGATGGGGTGATCGATCACCCGTGGCGACGGTAACGCTGCGGCGAAGGCCGCCGAAAGATCACGGGAGGGCCGGTGGTGGCCCCGAGGGGGAACGATGAACTTCCGGCTGTCCTGCGTCCTGGTGGCCGCGGCGGCGCTGACCGTCGCGTGCGCGCCCGCCAGCGGCTACGGCCAGATCGTGTCGGCTTCGTCCGAGTGGCCAGAGCCGGTTTCGCCCACAGCGCCCGCCGCGCCCACGTCGTCCGCGCCCGCGCCGCCGCGCGAGGTCCCGCCGGAGACGCACACGGGCAAGGGCGACGGCCGGTTCGCGACGAGCTGGCCGGCCGGCCAGCCGGCGTTCGTGACGTTCGACTGCCCGAAGTGCTCGTCGAACGTGATGGTGGAAACGGACGGCTTCGACGTCGGGCTGGTCAACGCGATCGGCAAGTACCACGGAACGGCGTGGTTCAACATCACCGCCGCGGGCCGTCCGGTGACGACGGTTTCGGTGCGCGCGAACGCCCCCTGGACGGCGACGGTGGCCGACTTCCGCAGCGTGCCGTCGCTGGAGCGCGGCAAACCCGCCCCCGGCAGGGGCGACGCGGTGTTCCGGGTCCCGGAAGGCGTGACGCAGGCGGCGTTCACGGCGAAGGGCTCAGGTCACGTGGCGCTGTGGGTGACGAAGGAGTCGAGCGTCGACCTGCTGGTCAACGAGATCGGCGCCCAGCAGCGCACGGTGCAGCTGACCGGCCCGGCGTTCCTCCGGATCGACGACTGGGAAGGCAGCTGGACGATCACGCCGTCCTGACCCGCGGGCGCCCGGCCGGGCCCCCGCGGGCCGACGGGCTCACCGGTAGTTGGTGAACTGCAGCGCGATCTCGAAGTCCTTGCCCTTGAGCAGGGCGATGACGTCCTGCAGCTGGTCCTTCTTCTTGCCCGAAACGCGCAGCTGGTCGCCCTGGATCTGGGCCTGGACGCCCTTCGGGCCTTCGTCGCGGATGAACTTGGCGATCTGCTTCGCCTTGTCCGACGCGATGCCCTGGAGGATCTTGCCCGAGATCTTGTAGATCTTGCCCGAGAGCGCCGGCTCGTCCGCCTCGAAGGCCTTCAGCGAGATGCCGCGCTTGATCAGCTTCTCCTTGAACACCTCGACCGCGGCCAGCGCGCGCTCCTCGGTCTCGGACTCGATCGTGATCGCTTCCTCGCCGGCCCAGTTGATCGTCGTGCCGGTGCCGCGGAAGTCGAACCGCGTGCCGAGTTCCTTGCCTGCCTGGTTCAGCGCGTTGTCCACCTCCTGGCGGTCGACCTTGCTCACGACGTCGAAAGACGGATCCGCCACGTGTCCTCACACCTCGTACTCGCTAGTCAGGGGCCACCCAGCCTAGCCCCCACCGGGGGAGGGGTATCCCGGTTGACCCCCGCGGAGAGGGGTTGGGTAAGCTTCTCCCCGGCCGGTGCGACCGGCCATGGCGGGTTACCCGAGTGGCCAAAGGGGACTGGCTGTAAACCAGTTGGCTTACGCCTACGGGGGTTCGAATCCCTCACCCGCCACGTCGTTCACGAGAGAGCCCTGTCTGCGGAACACGCAGACGGGGCTCTCTCCGTTGTGTCTCTTGGGGGTCGGACCCCCAAACCCCCGCCAGGGGGCTCCGCCCCCTGGACCCCCGGTCGTGGTCACCTCCGGCCAGGCGCCGAGCTTCGTCGGCGCGAAATTCCGGACAGCGCGTCAATTGACCACGCGATTCGGCAGCCATTCCTGATCGGAACGGCGGAAGATTCGTTCCCTCTTTCGACCCCATTGGGGAATTCTCCGGTGATTCGGTAACAGTCTTCGCGGCCGGCTCGACCCAAGGCAGTGCCGAACCCAGGTCGATCAGCGGAGGTATCGATGCCGGCTCCCGGGACGCTCGTCGCCCACTACGCGGACACAGGCCGGGGACCCGCGGCCCGGTGCCGCCGTTCCCAGGTCCACGCCGTCGACCAGGTGCTCCTCGGTCTCGACGGCGGCACGCTCCTCGACGTCGGCTGCGGGCCGGGGATGATGGTGCGGCACCTGCTCGACGACCGGCCCGGCGACTTCGCCGTCACCGGCTGCGACCGGTCGGCGGCGATGGTCGACGCGGCCAGGCGGCGCGCCGGGGACGAGGCGAGCTTCTCCGTCGGCGACATCGAGGACCTGCCGTTCGCCGACGGCAGCTTCGACGCCGCGCTCGCGATGAGCGTGCTCGAATACGTCGACGTCGGGCCGGCGCTGCGCGAGCTCGCCCGGGTGGTCCGCCCCGGCGGGCTTGCCGTCGTCACCATGCTCAACCCGCACAGTCCGTACCGGCTGGTCGAATGGGCGCTGCGCCGCACCGGGATCGAGGCACTCGCTCCGCGGCGGCTGCGCCACGAGCTGTGGCGGGCCGGGCTGCAGCCGGTGGACACGCTGTTCTACGACGTCACCTTGCTGGTGCCGCCGTTCGACCGGCTCGTGACGGCGAAGAGCGACCGCCGACGGCGGGCCAACCCCGAGACGACGGTCGCCCGTGGTGCCGTCGGCCGGCTGGGCACCGGGTACCTGATCGCGACGCGGCGGGTCGCCGGGCCGATCTGAACAGAGGAGAACGGCCGGTTTCCCTTGGGGGAGAGGGAAACCGGCCGTCCGGTGGCGGCGCTCGGGGTTACGCCGCCTGGGAAACCGGCGTCGAAGCCGGGGTCAGGGCGAGGTCGAGGACCTCGCGGACGTTCGCCACCGCGTGGACGTCCAGCTGGGCCAGCACCTCGGCCGGGACGTCGTCCAGGTCCGGCTCGTTGCGCTGCGGGATGATCACCGTCTTCATCCCCGCCCGGTGCGCCGCCAGCAGCTTCTGCTTGACGCCGCCGATCGGCAGGACCCGGCCGGTCAGCGACACCTCGCCGGTCATCGCGACGTCTGTGCGGACCACCCGGCCCGAGAGCAGCGACGCCAGCGCCGTCGTCATCGTGATGCCCGCCGACGGCCCGTCCTTCGGGACCGCGCCGGCCGGGACGTGGACGTGGATGCCGCGGTTCTTCAGATCACCGACCGGCAGCTCCAGCTCCGCGCCGTGCGAGCGCAGGTAGGACAACGCGATCTGCACCGACTCCTTCATGACGTCGCCGAGCTGGCCGGTCAGCTGCAGCCCGGACGCGCCGGACTCCTGGTCCGCCAGCGACGCCTCGATGTAGAGCACGTCACCACCGGCGCCCGTCACCGCCAGGCCCGTCGCCACCCCCGGGGTCGCGGTCCGCTGGGTCGACGCGGGCAGCGACGACTCCGGCAGGTGCCGCGGCCGGCCCAGGTACGTCTCCAGGGAAGAAGCGTCCACCGTAAGCGGCAACGAAAACTCGTCGAGCGCGACCTTCGTCGCGATCTTGCGCAGCACCTTCGCGATCGTGCGGTTCGCGTCGCGCACGCCCGCCTCGCGGGTGTACTCGGCGGCGATCCGGCTGAACGCCGCGTCGGTCAGCGTCACGTCGGCCGTGCCCAGCCCGGCGCGCTCCAGCTCCCGCGGGAGCAGGTGATCGCGGGCGATGGTGACCTTCTCGTGCTCGGTGTACCCGTCCAGCGTGACGAGCTCCATGCGGTCCAGCAGCGGGCCGGGGATGGTCTCCAGCGCGTTGGCCGTCGCCAGGAACACGACGTCGGACAGGTCCAGCTCGACCTCGAGGTAGTGGTCGCGGAACGTGTGGTTCTGCTCCGGGTCCAGCACTTCGAGCAGCGCCGCGGTCGGGTCGCCGCGGTAGTCCGCGCCGACCTTGTCGATCTCGTCGAGCAGCACGACCGGGTTCATCGAGCCGGCTTCCTTGATGGCGCGGACGATCCGGCCGGGCAGCGCGCCGACGTAGGTGCGGCGGTGGCCGCGGATCTCCGCCTCGTCGCGGATGCCGCCGAGGGCGACGCGGACGAACTTGCGGCCCATGGCCTTGGCGACCGACTCACCCAGCGACGTCTTGCCGACCCCGGGAGGGCCCGCGAGGGCGAGCACCGCACCCGAACGCCGTCCACCGACCGGGCCGAGGCCCGATTCGGCCCGCCGCTTGCGCACGGCCAGGTACTCGATGATGCGTTCCTTCACGTCGTCGAGGCCGGCGTGGTCGGCGTCGAGGATCGCGCGCGCGGCCGCGATGTCGTAGACGTCCTCGGTGCGCTCGCTCCAGGGCAGCTCCAGGACGGTGTCCAGCCACGTGCGGATCCAGCCGCCCTCGGGGGACTGCTCGGACGTGCGGTCCAGCTTGTCCACTTCGGACAGTGCGGCCTTCTTGACGGCGTCGGGCAGTTCGGCGGCCTCGACGCGGGCGCGGTAGTCGTCGTCCTGCGCGGTGCCGTCGAGCTCGCCGAGCTCCTTCCGGATCGCCTCGAGCTGACGGCGCAGCAGGAATTCCTTCTGCTGCTTCTCCATGCCTTCGGCGACGTCCTTGCGGATGGTGTCGGTCACCTCGAGCTCGGCGAGGTGCTCCTTGCTCCACTCGAGGGCCTTCTCCAGGCGGGCGCTGACGTCCAGCGTGGTGAGCAGCTCGAGCTTCTGGGCGGTGTCGAGGTACGGCGCGTTGCCGGACAGGTCGGCGATCGCGGAGGCGTCTTCGACCTGCTGGACGGCGTCGATCAGCTGCCAGCCGCCGCGCTGCTGGAGGATCGAGATGACGACGGCCTTGTACTCGGCCGCGAGCTTCGCGGTCTGGTCGTTCGTGGTCTCGGGGGCGTCCTCGGCGTGCACCCAGCGGGCGGCGCCGGGGCCGTCGGCGATCCGGCCGACGAGCGCGCGGGCCGTGCCGCGCAGCAGGACCGCGGCCTTCCCGCCGGGCACGCGGCCGATGCGCTCGACCGTGGCGACGGTGCCGAATTCGGCGTACTCGCCGTGGACGCGCGGGACGATGAGCACTTCGGCCTTGGTGGCCGCGGTGGACCGGATGCCGGGGAACGACGCCTGGCTCGGCGTCCTGGCCTGGGCGGACTCCACCGCCGCCCGCGTCTCGGTGTCGGTCAGGTCGAGCGGGACGACCATGCCCGGCAGCACGACGTCGTCATCGAGCGGGAGCACGGGCAGGAGGCGGGTGTCGGACATGTGCACTCCTCGTGTAGTTGAGTCTGCCTAGCTCAACTCTCCGATGGGTGTGTTTGTTTCCGATGGTGCGTTCGCCGACAGCGATCAAGATAAGCCCAGGTCAGAGGGCTGGACGACGCGCGACGGCGCACCACGCGAAGGGCCGCGTCTCGATGTCGATCGGCGTCGGCGGGGTTTCCGGCCGCCAGTCCGGCAACGAGGTCATCCCCGGCGGGAGCAGCGGCCAGCCGCCGAACCACGGGAGCAGCTCGTCCGCCGAACGCAGCCAGGCCGGGTTCGACGTGTCGCGGTAGGCATCGACGAAGCGGCGCACCTCGGCCGCTCGGTCCGGCGGGGCGTCCTCGCGGCAGGCGGCGTGCGTCAGCGCCAGCCAGCTGCCCGGCGCGAGCCTCGACCGGTACGTCGCCATCAGGCCGTCCGGATCGTCGGACGGGCCGATGAAGTGCATGACCGTGATCATCAGCAGGCACACCGGCCGCGACCAGTCGATCAGCGACGTCGTCAGCGGGTCGGCGAAGATCGCGTCGGGGCGGCGGATGTCTGCTTCGACCAGGCCGGCCCAGTCCGTCGCGCCTTCGCGCTCCAGGATCAGCCGCGAATGCGCCGCCGCCACCGGCTCGTAGTCCACGTAGACCACCGACGCCCGCTCACCGGACGGCAGCCGGTCGCGGACGATCTCGTGCACGTTCCCCGCCGTCGGCACGCCGGAGCCGAGGTCGACGAACTGGCGGACGCCGGCGTCCATCGCCGCCGAGACGACCCGGTTCATGAACGCCCGGTTCTGCCGCGAGATCGGCCGGATCAGCGGCCACAGCTTCTCCACGCGGCGGCCGAACTCGCGGTCGACCGCCCAGTGGTGCGTCCCGCCGAGGTACCAGTCGTAAACGCGCGCCGCCGACGGCTTCTCCGTGTCCACCCCGACCGGGGCGATCGGCGCGGTTTCGCTCATGCGTCAGGTTTTTCGGCGACGGCGCACCACGCGAACGGGCGGGCCTCCGCCTCCAGGGCGTTGATCTTCCGGTCGGGCCGCCAGTCCGGCAGGTGCACGATGCCCGGCTCCAGGATGGTCCAGTCGCCGAACAGCGGCTCGATCTCCGCGCGGTCGCGCAGCCACACCGGGTTGCTCGTCTTCCGGTACTGCTCGACGAACCAGCGCAGCCCCTCCAGGTACGGGCCGTCGCCGTCACCCTCGCTCATCTGCGAGATCGCCAGCCAGCTGCCCGGCGCGAGCGCGTCCCGGTACCCCTCCAGCAGCCCTTCCGGGTCGTCGTCCGGCCCGACGAAGTGCAGCACCGCCGCCATGATCAGGCAGACCGGCTGCGAGAAGTCGATGAGGCGCCGCGTTTCCGAGGCGCGCAGCACGGACTTCGCGTCGCGCATGTCGGCCTGGACGATGCCGGCCCAGTCGGTCGCCATGCCCTCTTCGAGGATCAGCGTCGCGTGGGCGACGGCGACCGGCTCGTAGTCGACGTAGACGACCTTCGCGTCGTGGTCGTCGGGCAGCTCCGCCTCGACGATCTCGTGCACGTTCCCGGCCGTCGGCACCCCCGAGCCGAGGTCGATGAACTGCCGGATCCCGGCCCGCAGCGCCGCCCGCACCGCGCGGTTCATGAACTCGCGGTTCTGCTTCGAGCCCGGGCGCACCAGCGGCCACTGCTGCTCCATGCGCCTGCCGAACTCGCGGTCCACGGCCCAGTTCTGGGTACCGCCCAGGTACCAGTCGTAGATCCGGGCCGCCGACGGCTTCTCCGTGTCGACGCCCTCGGGCGCTCTCGGGGCGGAATCCCGCTGCTCACTCACTTCGGCTCCCCATCCTCACGGTTCGGAGGCAGCCTATAAGGATCGAGCACTGACCGTAATCCGCCAGTGGTTCACCGAACGGCTGGTCGACGCTGCCAGTACGTCCACAGCGGCCGGTACCCCTGCGCGTACCAGAACGGCGTGGACAGCGGGTTCGCCGCCGCGTGGTGGAGGAGGACGACGTCGGCGCCTTCCTCGTCCAGGACGTGGTGGGCGTGGCTGGCCAGCGCGGTGCCGACGCCGGACGACCGCGCGGCTTCCGCGACGGCCAGTGACGACAGGTAGCCGACGCGGGTCGCCGCGACGCGGTCGCTGATCCAGCCGGTCTCGCCGGGGTGCTGGACGTTCACCATGCCGAGGGGACGGCCGTACAGCTCCGCGATCCACAGCGGCGGCTCCGGCCGGTTCAGCTGCTCGGCGAGGTCCTTGGCCATGATGTCCTCGACGCCCTGGCGCAGGTTGACCGTCCCGTACTGGGCGTCGTAGGAGTGCAGCTCCAGCCCCAGCGCCACGGCGGTGTCGAGGTCGCGCGGCTCGGCCCGGCGGATCTTGACGCCGGGGGTCCCGCGCGGGCCGGCCTTGACGAGCCGCTCGGCGGGCCGGACCGCGACCACCCGCAGCGGCGCGAAGCCGTGGTGCAGCATTTCCCGCGCGCCGGCCGCGTCCCGGCTGGCGCGCGGCACGACCGCCGCGGTCTCGGTGTCGCCAGGCTCGGCGACCGCGCGGAGATGTTCGTCCCATCGGGTGAGGAGGGCGTCGAGCGCCGCCGCGGGCCGCGGGCCGGCCAGCTGGAGGTCGAGGCGGTGCTCGGTCAGCGCGCGCCACGGCGCGTTGGGGGCATCGCGATCGACCTGGACGCGGGAAGCCAGCCCGGACGCGGCGGAGTCACCCGTCGCCACTTCAAGGACCACGGCGTCCTCGGCCGTTTCGAAGGGGGACGAGCCGGGGAGGAGGGGATCCACCGTCGCGAGCCGCGCCGCGTGTTCGGTGGCAATCACGTCGCTGTGCATGGGCCCCATTCAAGCGCTACCCGGGCCGCCGTGCGTAGAGGCGCTCGCGAGCTTCGGGGCCCCCTGTTGTTTCACCCCTTGGTCCCCGCAGGTCAGCGCCATCGAGGCATTGTTAACCCTGCGGTGATCTCCTACTGTCTCGAAAGGGACACGGGTACGCCCTCCGGGGTACGGTATGGCGCCTGTCCACACCCGAAGTCACGGATCAGCGACCGGTGGGCAAGCCGGGAGGGAAGGTCGGATGCCGGACAGCAACGCCCACGGCGACGCCGTCGCGCAGGCGCAGCCCGGGCCGGGAGCCGCTTCCGGAACACCACCCCAGCCCGCCGCCTCCGCCGAAGCCCGCACCGATGAGCGCCGGTTCCGCGCCTACACCTTCGCGGTGCTGAGCCTCGGGCTCGTCGCCGCGTTCGCCGTCGCTTCGTGGCTGCCGTTCCACTGGGACAGCAGGCTCCTGTGGATCGGGCCGGTGCTCGCGGTCGCCTTCCTGCTCGCCGAGCAGCTCGGCATCAACGTCGATGTCCGCAGCGGCATCTCGTGGACCATCTCCTTCACCGAGATCCCGCTCGTCATCGGGTTCTTCGTCGCGCCGTTCGAGGTCGTGCTGGCCGCGCACCTGGTCGCCGGCATCGGCACGCTGCTCGCGCGGAAGGTCGCCGGCCGCGTGCTCTACAACGCGGGCGCGTTCCTGCTCGAGATCACCGGCGCGTTCGCGGTCGCCGGCCTGGTCAAGTACACCGTCAACGCGGGTGTGGACGACCGGATCCCGTGGGTCGCCGCCCTCGCCGGCACCCTGACCGCGCCGCTGGTGAGCACGCTGCTCGCGCTGGCCGCGGTCCGCGTGCTGCGGCGCCGGATGCGGGTCAGCACCGCCGTCCGGCTCACCGGCCGGATCCTGGTCGTCGGCTTCGTCAACGCGTCCGTCGGCCTCTCCGGCTACCTCGTCATCTTCAACACGCCCAAGGCGTGGCCGCTGGTGGTCGCCGTCTTCGTCGGCCTCACCGCGCTGTACTGGGCCTACTCCGACCTGCTGCGCGAGCAGCGGGACATGGAGGCGCTCTCCGACGTCAGCCTGATGGTGGCGCGGTCGGGGCAGCAGGCCGCGGCGCGCCCGGCCAGCCGGGCCGACGAGCTCGTCGGCGGCGTCGACGTCCGCGAATGGGCCACGATCGCCGAGCGCATCAAGGACCAGCTCGCGGCGGGCCGGGTCGTCCTGCGGCTGCGGCTGGAATCGAAGGACACGATGCGGGTCGTCGTCGCGGGCGACGACCTGCCGCCCGCCGACCCCGCCAACGACGATCCGCTGCTGCGGCTGCCCGGCGCGCACGTCCGGCACTTCCGGATCACCGAGGCCAACCCCGACGTCCGCGCGGCGCTGCTCGACCGCGGCGCGCAGGAGGCGCTCGTCGTCCCGCTGCGCAGCGCGAACCAGCTGCTCGGCGTCGTCGAGGCGCACGACCGGCTCTCCCGCTGGCGCGGTTTCGGCAAGTACGACGTCCAGCTGCTCGGCACGATGGCCAGCCACCTCGCGACGTCGCTGGACAACCGGCGCCTGCTCGCGACGCTGCGCCACGACGCCTACCACGACCCGCTGACCGGGCACCTCAACCGGCAGGGCTTCCGGCAGGTGGCGAAGGAACCGTTGCGGGAGTTCGCCAACGCCGTGGTGCTGCGGATCGACCTCGACGTCTTCTCCACGGTCAGCGACGCGCTCGGCTACGCGTGGGCCGACCGGATGGTCATCGCCGCCGGCCGCCGCATCCGCGACGCGCTCGGCCCCGACGTCCCGCTCGCCCGCCTCGAAGGCGCGTCCTTCGCGGCGCTGCTCGTCGGCTGCCCGCCGGAGGACGCCCACCGCTCGGCGGAACGGCTGCGCGAGGAGCTTTCCGCGCCGTACCCGGTGGACCGGCTGTCGGTCGAGGCGAACGCGATGATCGGCTACGCGACGACGTCCGCGGAGGAACCCGGCGACGTCGTCGACATCGAAGGCCTGCTGCAGCGCGCCGACGTCGCCGTCCGCGCCACGAAGGGCGGCGAAGAGGTCCGCGGCTACGTGTCGAGCATGGGCCAGATCTTCCTGCGCCGCTTCCAGATGGTCACGCAGTTCCGGCAGTCCCTTGAGGACGGTCAGGTCAGCGTCCACTACCAGCCGAAGATCACCCTGCCGAACCGGCAGGTGCAGGGCGTCGAGGCGCTGGTCCGCTGGGTGCACCCGGAGTTCGGCAGGCTCGGCCCGGACGAGTTCGTCCCGGCCATCGAAGCGGCCGGCCTGATCGGCGTCCTGACGTCGTTCGTGCTCGGCGAGGCACTGAAGCGCTGCCGCAAGTGGCTCGACGAGGGCCTGCGGATCTCGGTGGCGGTCAACCTGTCGGTGCGGAACCTCGCCGACGAGGACTTCCCGAACAAGGTCGCCCGCGAGCTGGAGCGCTTCGGCATCCCGCCCGAGCTGCTGACGTTCGAGCTGACCGAGTCCGGCGTCATGTCCGACCCGCAGAAGGCGCTGCCGATCCTGCGCGAGCTGCATTCGCTGGGCATCGTCCTCGCGGTCGACGACTTCGGCACCGGGTACTCGTCGCTGGCCTACCTGCGGCAGCTGCCGGTCGACCAGGTCAAGATCGACAAGAGCTTCGTCCTCGGCATGGGCACCGACCTCGGCGACCTCGCGGTGGTGCGCTCGATCGTCGAGCTCGGGCACTCGCTCGGCCTGACGGTGGTCGCCGAGGGGGTCGAGGAGGACGTCGCGCGCGACCAGCTCGAAGCGATGGGCTGTGACGTCGCCCAGGGCTACCTGATCTCGCGTCCGCTGCCGGAGGATCGCCTGGAGGCGTGGCTGCAGGCCCGCACCGCGCGCTCGCCGGGGCGGCACTCCGAGACCGTCTTGACCCTGCTGACCTGAGGTTTTTCGGTTTGGCGACCCCGGTTGCACGGCTGGGTGACGGGACTTGGTAATCTTTCCAAGTCCTCGCGAGAGGCCAGGCCCCTTTAGCTCAGTCGGCAGAGCGTCTCCATGGTAAGGAGAAGGTCTACGGTTCGATTCCGTAAAGGGGCTCTTGACCTCAGCCGCGTCACGCCTGCGTGTCGCGGCTTGGGCCATGTAAGGGCGGTGTAGCTCAGTTGGCAGAGCAAGCGGCTCATAATCGCTGTGTCGCCGGTTCAAGTCCGGCCACCGCTACGCGGTAACGACGGGGCTGGCCCCCGGGACCTGAGAGAGAAGGAAACGCTGTGGCTGCCACCGACGTGCGACCCAAGATCACGCTGGCGTGCGAAGAGTGCAAGCACCGCAACTACATCACCAAGAAGAACCGGCGTAACAACCCGGATCGCCTGGAGATGAAGAAGTTCTGCCCGAACTGCGGTACGCACCGGACGCACAAGGAAACCCGCTGACGACGTAGCGCGTTCACCAGCTTCGAGAAGCCGCCCTGGATCACCAGGGCGGCTTCTTGCTGTTGGTAGCCTCGACGCCGTGCCCTTGGACCAGTCGTTCACCGGGCGGAGCTATCCGCCGCAGACCAGCTACGAAGTGAGCCGGGAGAAGATCCGGGAGTTCGCCGACGCGATCGGCGACGCCAACCCGGTCTACCGCGACCGGGAGGCGGCCCGCGAAGCCGGCCACCCGGACGTGATCGCCCCGCCGACCTTCCTCACCATCATCAACCTCGCCGCGATCAACGCGATCGTCACCGATCCCGAGCTCGGCCTCGACTACTCGCGGATGGTGCACGGCGACCAGGGCTTCACCTACACGCGCCCGGTGTTCGCCGGTGACGTGCTGCAGGTGACCACCCACATCGACACCATCATGGCCCGCGCCGGCAACGACTTCATCAACCTGCGCGCGGACATCACCGACGCCGCCGGCCAGAAGGTCTGCACCACCCGCGCCCAGCTGGTGGTCCGAGGGGAGAACGCGTGAACGCCGGCGACGAGCTGCCCGCCCTCGAGATCCGCGTCACCCGCGAGCAGCTGGTGCGCTACGCCGGGGCGGCGCTGGACTTCAACCCCATCCACTGGAACGAGGCGTTCGCGAAGGACGTCGGCCTGCCGGACGTCATCGCGCACGGCATGCTCACCATGGCCGTGGCCGGCCGGGTCGTCACCGACTGGCTCGGCGATCCGGGCCGGCTGGTCGACTTCAGCGCCCGCTTCACCCGCCCGGTCGTCGTGCCGAACACGCCCGAGGGCGCGCTCATCGAGGTCACCGGCAAGGTCGCCGACGTCAAGGACGACGGCGTCGCCCGCGTCGACCTCGTGGTGAAGTTCGACGGCAGGACGGTGCTCGGCAAGCCGCAGGCGCTGGTCCGGCTCTAGGCTTCAGGGCAGCTTCAGCACGGCCACCACGGCGTCGGCCATGCCCTGCTCACCGCGGGCGTTCGGGTGGAGCGGCGCGGCTCGCGAGGCGGGCAGCACGCCCTCCACCCAGCGCGTGTCGGACGCGGTGCAGACGTCGTGGCCCTTGCCCGGCGTCGCCGTGTCCACGTAGCCGGCGCGGTGGGCGTCCGCCTGGTCCTCGAGCATCTTGTTCAGCTTGCCCAGCGCCTCGCGGAAGTAGGCGACGTCGCCCGCGCCGACGGGCAGGGCGGGCCAGCAGCCGGTGCCGTCGGGGAGCACCGTCGGGTAACCGACGACGATCACCCTCGCCTCCGGCGCCTGCTTGTGGATCCGGTCCAGCACCGCGCCGACCTTCGGCGCGGCCGCGTCGATCCGCTCGGCGAGCTGGTCGTGCCCGCCGGCGGTCAGCCGGTCCTTGCACGGCGACGCGGACGGGTGCGCCGTCGCGCAGGACGAGCCCAGCGTGACGAACCCGATGTCGTTGCCGCCGATGCCGAGCGTCACCAGCGTCGTCTTCGCGGTCACGGCGTCGAGCTGAGGCGGGTTCGTGCCATTGGCGGTCTTCTGCGCGGCGGTCAGGTTTGCGGTGGTCGCGCCGCTGCAGCTGACGTCCGCGAACTCGGCCGGCTTCAGCTTCGCCGACACGAGGTGGGGATAGTTGTTGTCCGACCGCTCGCAGCCGGCGGGCGCGCCGGCCTGCCGCCCCGTCCGCGGCGACGACGTGTACGAATCGCCGAGCGCGACGTAACGCCCGGAACCGCCCCCGGTGCTCGCGCCGCCCGGCGGCGCCGACGAAGAGCCGTGCTGCCACTTGTAGTACCCGAAAGCCAAGAGGCCGGCCACGAGTACGACGACGAGACAGCCGCCCCCACCGCTTTTCTTCGCCACTTGTTCGTTTCTACCGGGCTTCGGCGGGCGCCGACCTAGTCAATCCGGGTGATCCGTCCGCGTGATCAGCTCGGCGGCCAGCTCAAGGGCGTGGTCGACGTCCCTGGCGACGTAGTGCAGGTCGATCAGCACCTCGGAGATGCCCTCTTCGCGGGCCACGTCCAGGCACGGCGGGACGTCGGCGAGCGTGTCGACGCCGGTGCCCGCCCGCGGGTTGATCCGCAGCACCCGGCGCAGCGCGCCCGGATCGCGGCCGGCCTGCTCGGCCGCTTCCAGCGCGACCGACCAGAGGCCGTTCAGGTACTGCTTCGGCATCCAGCCCGCCAGCCACCCGTCCGCGCGGCGCCCCACGCGGGCCAGTGCCGGCGGCGAGAACCCGCCGAGCAGCACCGGTGGCCGCGGCTCTTGGGCTGGGCGCAGGCCGACTCTCGACGGCGCGATCCGCCACTGCGGACCTTCGTGCTCCGCCGGATCGCCGGTCCACAGCGCCTCGAGCGCGTCGAGCAGCTCTTCGAGCCGCGGGCCGCGGTCCGCCCACGGCACCCCCGTGGCGAAGTACTCCTCGCGCAGCCAGCCCAGCCCGAGCCCGACGTCCAGCCGTCCCGAGCTGGCGAGATCGAGTGAGGTCAGCGCCCGCGCGAGCAGCACCGGGGAGTAGACCGGGCCGGTCAGCGCGCTCGTCCCCAGGCGGACCGTGCGGGTCACGGCGGCCGCGGTCGCCAGCGTCGTGAACGGGTCGGCGAAGGTCTCGAACTCTTTCGGGTACGGGTGCTCCAGCGTCCCGCCGCCCGGGTAGCGGTCGGACGGCGCGAGCGGCGTCAGGATCCGGTCGCCCACCCACAGCGACCCGAAGCCGAGCTCCTCCGCCGCGGTCGCGAAGCGCGCGACGGCGGCAGGTGCGGCGAGGTTGCCGTACTGGGGGAGCGCGAGCCCGAGCCGCATCCCGCTCACCGGTCCACGACGGACGGAGGTGGCGGAACGGCCGAGACCCCCGCTTTTCGGGGGTCCGGGTGGCGACGCCCCCGGCCCGGGGCGAAGCCCCGGTTGTCACAGCCCTCCGGGATGCTCGTCATGGCGGACATCGTGGCATGATCAGGTGGTCGGCGGGGAGTTTTCCGCAGGCCGGCCGGGGTGCGGCGGTCGATCGGGGGGCGCGGTTGCGGACTCCGGCGAGGCTTGCCGTAGACTTCGGGACTTGGAACGCACTACGGTGATCCCCGCCTGGATGGTGGGGATGATGGAATGCGTCCTCCGGGGCTCCGAGCGATCGGAACCCCACAGGGGTGTAGCTCAATTGGCAGAGCAGCGGTCTCCAAAACCGCAGGTTGCAGGTTCAAGTCCTGTCACCCCTGCGTAACGGAACTGGTGGAGCAGAGGAGTGGTCGTGAGCGACAGCGACGCCAGCGGCGGCGAGCAGGAGCAGGACGGCACCGGGCAGAAGCCCGAGAGCCCGTCCCGTCCCGTCACAGCCGCTGCCAGGCGCGAGCGCCGTGCGACCGCTCGCCCGGCGGGGAAGTCCGCGGCACGTGCGGACGACAAGTCCCGGCCGGCCGGGAAGTCGGGCGAGAAGGCGGCCTCCGACGCGAAGGGCGCTCCGACCCCGAAGCGGGACCAGAAGCCGAAGAAGGCCTCCGTGTTCGCGCGGCTGGTGCGCTTCATCCGCGAGGTGTGGGCGGAGCTGCGCAAGGTCATCTGGCCCAACCGCAAGCAGATGGTCACCTACACCGCGGTCGTGCTGGTCTTCGTGGTGTTCATGGTGGCCCTGGTGAGCGTGCTCGACCTGGCATTCAAGTGGGGCATCGGCAAGATCTTCGGCTGACGCGCCTCGGCGCGCGCCGATGGGGCTCAGGTCCCGGCCTGACCCCGGCAATGATCAACTGAGAGGACGGAACGTGACCTCCGACAACGGCACATCAGCCGGTCACGACCTGACCGAGCTTTCCGACGAGCAGGTGCACGCGGCACTCGGTGACGAGGAGTCCGCGCACCTCGAGCCCGTCGAGGTGTCCGACGAGGTCGACGAAGCCGCTTCCGAAGAAGACACTGAAGGCGACGCCGAAAGCAGCGAGGACGTGGCGGAAGCCGCTTCCGAAGAGGACACGGCCGTCGACGCCGAGCCCGCCGCGGACGACGAGGACCCGGTCGCCAAGCTGCGCACCGAACTCCTCGCCGCGCCCGGCGAGTGGTACGTCGTGCACTCGTACGCCGGGTACGAGAACAAGGTGAAGACCAACCTCGAGACCCGGACCCAGACCCTGGACGTCGAGGACTACATCTTCCAGATCGAGGTTCCGACCGAAGAGGTCACCGAGATCAAGAACGGCCAGCGCAAGCAGGTGCAGCGCAAGGTGCTGCCCGGCTACATCCTGGTCCGGATGGACCTGAACGACGCCTCGTGGAGCGCGGTGCGCAACACGCCGGGCGTCACCGGGTTCGTCGGCGCCACCTCGCGGCCGTCGCCGCTGACCGTGGACGAGGTGCTGAAGTTCCTCGCGCCTCGGGTCGAGAAGGAAGCCCCCGCGAAGGCGGGCAAGGGCGACTCCACCGCGACCGCGGCGCCGCTGGGCGGACCGGCGGTCGAGGTGGACTTCGAGATCGGCGAGTCGGTCACGGTCATGGACGGTCCGTTCGCCACGCTGCCGGCGACGATCTCCGAGGTCAACGTCGACGGGCAGAAGCTGAAGGTCCTGGTGTCGATCTTCGGCCGGGAGACCCCGGTCGAGCTGTCGTTCAACCAGGTCTCCAAGATCTGACGGCCGCGGCGCGGTCGCAGTCCCCACGTCCACGGCAGGTACGCGGGGAACGTAGTACAGGACAGGAAAAGAAATGCCACCCAAGAAGAAGAAGCTTGCGGCGATCATCAAGCTGCAGATCAAGGCGGGCGCGGCCAACCCCGCTCCGCCGGTCGGCCCGGCCCTGGGTCAGCACGGCGTCAACATCATGGAGTTCTGCAAGGCCTACAACGCCGCGACCGAGTCGCAGCGTGGGGACGTCGTCCCGGTCGAGATCTCCGTGTACGAAGACCGGTCGTTCGACTTCAAGCTGAAGACGCCGCCGGCCGCCAAGCTGCTCCTCAAGGCCGCGGGCGTGGAGAAGGGCTCCGGCGAGCCGCACAAGACCAAGGTCGCCAAGGTCACCTGGGACCAGGTCCGCGAGATCGCCAAGACCAAGGAGACCGACCTCAACGCGCACGACATCGACCAGGCCGCGAAGATCATCGCCGGCACCGCCCGCTCCATGGGCATCACGGTCGTCGACGCCTGACGTCAGCAGCTTGACCTGTGGGAGAGCCAAGTGCTGGCTCGCACCACACTGATCCACTTTCGAAGTTAAGGACAGAAGTATGACCAAGCACAGCAAGGCGTACCGCCAGGCTGCGGAGCTGATCGACAAGTCGCGTTTCTACGCGCCGCTCGAGGCTGCGAAGCTGGCGAAGGAGACCTCCAAGACCAAGATGGACGCGACCGTCGAGGTCGCGATGCGTCTCGGTGTGGACCCCCGCAAGGCTGACCAGATGGTCCGCGGCACCGTGAACCTGCCGCACGGCACCGGTAAGACCGCCCGCGTCATCGTCTTCGCCGTCGGCGACAAGGCCGCCGAGGCCGAAGCCGCCGGCGCGGACGCGGTCGGCACCGACGAGCTGATCGAGCGCATCCAGGGTGGCTGGCTCGACTTCGACGCCGCGATCGCGACGCCGGACCAGATGGCCAAGGTGGGCCGCATCGCCCGCATCCTCGGCCCGCGTGGCCTGATGCCGAACCCGAAGACCGGCACCGTGACCCCCGCGGTCACGAAGGCGGTTCAGGACATCAAGGGCGGTAAGATCAACTTCCGCGTCGACAAGCAGGCCAACCTGCACCTGGTGATCGGCAAGGCTTCCTTCGACACGGAGAAGCTGGTCGAGAACTACGCCGCCGCGCTGGACGAGATCCTTCGCGCCAAGCCGTCGTCGGCGAAGGGCCGGTACCTGAAGAAGGTCACCTTCACCACCACGATGGGCCCGGGCATCCCGGTCGACCCGCTGCGGACCCGCAACCTCCTCTCGGAGGATGCCGGCGTCTGAGTCGGACATCACCAGAAAAGGGCGTCCCCGCTTGCTGCGGGGGCGCCCTTTCTTCGTGTCTGATGGACGTCATGCCGACTTTCGCGTCGTTCGACGGGCTCCGGTTGAACTACACCGTGTGGGAGGGCGACGGCGCCCACCGACCGGTGCTGCTGCAGCACGGCTTCGCGGCCGACACGAACGCGAACTGGATCTCCACCGGCGTGGTGGCGGCGCTGCGCGAAGCGGGCTTGACGGTGATCTCGCTGGACGCGCGCGGCCACGGCCGCTCGGAGAAGCCGTACGACGAGGCCCGCTACACCGAGGACAGCATGGTGCGGGACGTCTCGGCGCTGCTGGACGAGCTGGGCCTGGACGAGGTCTCGCTGGTCGGCTACTCGATGGGCGCGATCATCGCCCTGGCGGCGACGGCCGCGGACAAGCGCATCCGCTGCCTGGCGACGGGCGGGGTCGGCTCGGGCATCGTCGACTTCGGCGGCGTCGACCTCCGGGTCGTCAAGCCGGCCGACATCGCTTCGGCCCTGCTGGCGGAGGACCCGTCGACGGTCCCGCCATCGGGCGTCCCGTTCCGCCTCCTGGCCGACGCGGTCGGCGGCGACCGCCGCGCACTGGCGGCGGTGGCACTGGCCTCCCGCGAGGGAAGCTTGGACCTCTCCTCGATCGGCGTCCCGACGCTGGTTCTGGCTGGCGACCAGGACCTCCTGGCGGCGGAACCGGAAAGGCTGGCGGCGGCCATCGCGGGAGCCCGCCTGGTCCGCATCCCGGGCGACCACATGACGGCGGTGATGTCACCGGCGTTCTCGGAAGCGCTGGTCGCGTTCCTTTCCGCCCCACGCCACCGCTGAGGAGTTCAGCGAGTCGTGGGTGTCGGCGCCGGGCACGGCGCCGGCTCGTTCGTGTGCGCCGTGATGAGCCATTGGCTCTTGTCGACCTTCTGCACCGTGAACGCGCCGAGGGCGGGGCCCCCGCGGATGCCGAACTTGCACGAGCTGATCGTGAAGCTGTCGCCCGGGAAGGGCTCCGAGACGTACGACGGCATCGACTCGGCGTAGTCGTTCTTGTTCTTGACCTGCCGGCTCAGCTCGTGGACCGCGACCTGGCAGTCCGCGTAGCCCAGGTCCTGGGCGAACTTCTGCTGCACGTCTTCGCGCATCCGCCCGCACCCCTGCGGGACGAGGTTCTGGGCGACGGCGTCGTAGACCTGGCGGACCGCCTCGTACGGGCTGGTCGAGAGGATGTGGTTCGTGTGGTAGGTCCCGCCGCCCTCCTCGGCCAGCTGGGCAGACGTCTTGCCGGAGTCGTTGGGGAAGAAGTGGTTGTACAGCCACGTTCCCGCCACGCCCAGGATGATGATCGCCAGCACCCAGGCGATCACCTTCTTTCCCAGCCAGCTCAGCCAGCGCGGCGCCCGGCGGCGTTCGGCCGGGACCAGCTGGTAGCCCGGTGGGATCATCGGTGGCTGGCTTCCGCCGGAGCTGGGCTGGGGGAGCGGGGCGGGTGCCTGGACCACGCCCGCGTCCGGTCGCGGGGCCGGCTGGTTGCCCTGCTGGGTCTGGGTGAACCTCAGGTAGTCCTGGAACTGCTGGAACTGGCGGAACTGCTCCAGTTCCGCCGGATCGACCGGCGGCGTAGGGGCGGGCGCGTTCTGGCCCGCCGGTTCGATGTCCGAGCCCGGCTTTCCGTCGTCACGCTGCTCCGCCACGTGACCATGATGCCCCCCTGGCCGCCGTGTGGAACCCCTAGCCGCCCTAAACGCAGGTCAACGCGGCAGGGGGCGAGTAAACCCTCCCCGGACGACACGGTATAGTTCACGTCGGTTCTACCGAAGACCGCTGGTTTTCCGAGTGCTCCCACGGGCACGAGGAACGAAGGTCCCGCATTTCGCCGGGCGGCCCGCGCAGGAGGAACGAGGCCCGGCCGCGTGAAGACGCGCCGGATGACGCCCCGCGCCTGTCTGCGCGAGGGCGTTTCGTCGTTTCGGGGGCTCTTCGGGCCAGTGGAAACACTAGCCAAGAGAGGAGGCGACCATGGCGAAGCCCGACAAGGTGGCGGCCGTCGCCGAGATCGCGGAGAGCTTCCGCAACAGCTCGGCCACTGTCGTTACTCAGTACACCGGCCTCTCCGTGTCCCAGCTGTCCAAGCTGCGCCGCGCTCTCGGCACCAGTGCCAAGTACCGGGTCGCGAAGAACACCCTCGTCAAGCGTGCCGCTGAGGACGCTGGCGTCCAGGGGCTCGAGGACCTGTTCGTCGGCGCGACCGCCATCGCCTTCGTCGAGGGTGAAGCGGTCGACGCCGCCAAGGCGCTTCGCGACTTCGCGAAGGACAACAACGCGCTTGTGATCAAGGGCGGCTACATGGACGGCCGTGCGCTGTCCGTGGACGAGATCAACCGGATCGCCGATCTCGACAGCCGTGAGGTCCTGCTCGCCAAGGCGGCGGGCGCGTTCAAGGCGAAGCTGTCCCAGGCCGCCGCGCTGTTCCAGGCGCCGGCGTCCCAGGTCGCCCGCCTGGCTGCCGCGCTGGAGGAGAAGCAGCGCAACGCCGCCGGTACCGAAGCAGCCGAAGCACCCGCCGAGAGCTGAACCACCCCACCCCGAACGTCTAGTTCGTTTTTCTGAGAGGAAGCCATCATGGCGAAGCTGAGCACCGCCGAGCTGATCGACGCCTTCAAGGAGCTCACCCTCCTCGAGCTGTCCGAGTTCGTGAAGGAGTTCGAAGAGGTCTTCGACGTGACCGCCGCCGCGCCGGTCGCCGTCGCCGCCGGCCCCGCCGCCGCCGCTGCCGCCCCGGTCGAGGAGCAGGACGAGTTCGACGTCGTCCTCGAGGGCGCCGGCGACAAGAAGATCCAGGTCATCAAGGTCGTCCGTGAGGTCGTCTCGGGCCTGGGCCTGAAGGAGGCCAAGGAGCTGGTCGAGGCCGCTCCCAAGGCCCTCCTGGAGAAGGTCGACAAGGAGGCCGCCGAGGCCGCCAAGGAGAAGCTCGAGGCCGCGGGCGCCAAGATCTCCATCAAGTGATCTCGGGCGCGCAAGCGCCTACGCACCACCTCGCGAAGGGGCGGGCATCCACCTGGATGCCCGCCCCTTCCCGTTTTGCCGGGGTACTGCGTCTTGTCGCACTGACGGGCTCCGCCGCGACTCCCGGGCAAACCGGCTACGGAGGCTCGCTGACCTGCGCCTTCGACCATCCCCTAGGAGCGCTGTCCGGATTGCCCCCGGGTCCCTAAATCGTCAGTCCGGGGTTCGCCGGCTCTGCGACCACGCATTTCGTCGACTACCGTGCTGCCAGTTGCCGATCACGGCGGGATGACGATGAGGCCGGGGCTGGCCAGAAAAGAAAACTGGTGAGTAACCTGTTCGCACTCAGCTCGTTGCACCTGGTTGACGCGGGTACATGCGGCCCTCGAGCCCGCACTCGCCGCCGACGTGGGGTGGCAGGTGTGGCAGCGAGCGCAAAGACGCGGAACAGCTCCTGGAGGTGCGATGGGTGCCGAGGTGGTCATCGAAGGTCTGACCAAGTCCTTCGGTAAGCAGGCCATCTGGCGGGACGTCACGTTGACGCTCCCTCCGGGCGAGGTGTCGGCGATGCTCGGGCCGTCGGGGACCGGTAAGTCGGTCTTCCTGAAGTCGATGATCGGGCTGCTCAAGCCCGACCGCGGCCGCTGCATGATCAACGGGGTGGACATCGTCACCTGCTCCGAGCACAAGCTGTACGAGATCCGGAAGCTGTTCGGTGTCCTGTTCCAGGACGGCGCGCTGTTCGGCTCGATGAACCTCTACGACAACGTCGCCTTCCCGCTGCGCGAGCACACGAAGAAGTCCGAGACGGAGATCCGCCGGATCGTGCTCGAAAAGCTCGACATGACCGGGTTGAACGGCGCCGACAAGAAGCTGCCCGGGGAGATCTCCGGCGGGATGCGCAAGCGTGCCGGCCTCGCCCGCGCCCTGGTGCTGGACCCGGAGATCATTCTGGTCGACGAGCCGGACTCGGGTCTCGACCCGGTCCGCACCACCTACATCTCGCAGCTGTTCCTGGACGTCAACGCGCAGATCGACGCGACGTTCCTGATCGTCACGCACAACATCAACCTGGCGCGGACCGTGCCGGACAACCTGGGCATGCTCTTCCGCAAGGAACTGGTCATGTTCGGCCCGCGCGAGGTGCTGCTGACCAGCGAGGAGCCGGTCGTCAAGCAGTTCCTCAACGGCAAGATGCAGGGCCCGATCGGCATGTCCGAGGAGAAGGACTCCGCCCAGATGGCCGCCGAGCAGGCGATGTTCGAAGCGGGTCACCACGCGGGCGGCGTCGAGGACGTTTCCGGTGTGCCGCCGCAGATGCAGCCGACGCCGGGCGTGCCGACCCGGATGGGCGCGGTCCGCCGCAAGGACCGCGTCATGGAGATCATGCACCGCCTGCCGCCGGCCGCGCAGGAGAGCATCATCGAGTCGCTGAGCCCGGAGGAGCAGCGCCACTACGGTGTGCGGCCGCACCGCGGGCAGCCGCAGCAGGTCGGGGCGCGCCCGCAGTCCGACGGCGTCCCGAACCAGCACCACGGCCAGCTTCCGGCCGACCAGGTGGCGCGCATCCCGGGCGGCGGCCAGCCGCCGAGACCCGGCACGCACCGGGTGCCACCACGAGACAACGGGCCAGGTGGCCGGTGAGCTCTCCCGCTTCACAGGCGAAGATCCCCGGAATCGGCATGCTCCGCGAAACCGGGAACCTGTTCGCCCTCGGCCTCGACATCGTTCGTGGCATTTTCCAGCGTCCGTTCCAGCTGCGGGAGTTCATCCAGCAGTCGTGGTTCATCGCGAGCGTGACCATCCTGCCGACGGCCCTGGTGGCCATTCCCTTCGGCGCGGTCATCTCGCTGCAGTTCGGCTCGCTCGCCCGCCAGCTGGGCGCGCAGTCCTACACCGGCGCGGGCTCCGTGCTCGCCACCGTGCAGCAGGCCAGCCCGCTGGTCACCGCGCTGCTGGTGGCGGGCGCGGGCGGCTCCGCCGTCTGCGCCGACATCGGCGCGCGGACCATCCGCGAGGAGATCGCCGCGATGGAGGTGCTCGGCGTCTCCGCGGTGCAGCGGCTGATCGTGCCGCGCACCCTCGCGATGATGCTGGTCGCGCTGCTGCTCAACGGCATGGTCAGCGTGATCGGCGTGCTGGGCGGCTACTTCTTCAACGTCGTGCTGCAGGGCGGGACGCCGGGTGCCTACCTGGCGAGCTTCTCCGCGCTCGCGCAGCTGCCCGACCTGTGGGTCGGCGAGCTCAAGGCGCTGATCTTCGGGTTCATCGCCGCCGTCGTCGCGTCCTACCGGGGGCTGAACCCCTCGGGCGGCCCCAAGGGGGTCGGAGACGCGGTGAACCAGTCGGTGGTCATCACGTTCCTGCTGCTGTTCGTCGTGAACTTCGTGATCACCCTGATCTACCTGCAGATCGTGCCCGGAAAGCTGGACTAGCGCCATGACGTTCCTCCAGGGCGCTAAACGCGTCGCCAATCGACCCCTGCAGACGCTGGACACGCTGGGCGACCAGATGTCGTTCTACGGCCGGGCATTGCTGTGGACGCCGCGGACGCTGCGCCGCTACACCAAAGAGGTGCTGCGGCTGCTCGCCGAGGTGAGCTTCGGCTCCGGCTCGCTGGCGGTCATCGGCGGCACGGTCGGCGTGATGGTCGGCCTGACTCTGTTCACCGGTGTCCTCGTCGGCCTCCAGGGCTACTCGGCGCTGAACTCGATCGGGACGTCGGCGTTCACCGGCTTCCTGACGGCGTTCTTCAACACGCGCGAGATCGCTCCGCTGGTCGCCGGGCTCGCCTTGAGCGCCACCGTCGGCGCCGGGTTCACCGCGCAGCTCGGCGCGATGCGGATCTCCGAGGAGATCGACGCGCTCGAGGTGATGGGCGTCCCGAGCCTGCCGTACCTGGTGACGACGCGGATCATCGCCGGGTTCGTCGCGGTCATCCCGCTCTACATCATCGGCCTGCTGAGCTCGTACCTCGCGTCACGACTGGTCGTCGTCTACATCTACAACCAGTCGGCCGGCACCTACGACCATTACTTCGACTTGTTCCTGCCACCGCAGGACGTGCTTTATTCGTTCATCAAGGTGCTGTTGTTCAGTGTCTTGATCATCCTGTCGCACTGCTACTTCGGGTACCGGGCGACCGGCGGCCCGGCCGGCGTCGGCGTCGCGGTCGGCAAGGCCGTGCGCCTGTCCATCGTCACGGTGTCGATCATGAACTTCTTCATCGGGTTCGCCATCTGGGGAACCGACGTCACGGTAAGGATCGCGGGATGAGGACGCTCCGTCGCAGGCTGCTCGGCCTGCTGCTCATCGCCGTGATGGTCGGCGGGGTGGCGCTGTCCATCGCGCTCTACGACAAGGCCTTCACGCCCGTCGTCACGGTGAAGCTGGAGGCCGACAAGATCGGCAACCAGCTGATCAAGCAGTCCGACGTCAAGGTGCGGGGGCTGATCGTCGGCTCGGTCGCCGACATCAGCGCCACCGACCACGGCGCGGAGCTGACGCTCGCGCTGCAGCCGGAGTCCGCGAAGCTCATCCCGGAGAACGTCTCGGCGCGGTTCCTGCCGAAGACGCTCTTCGGCGAGCGGTTCGTTTCGCTGGAGATCCCGGAGAAGCCGTCGGCGAAGACTTTGGCCAACGGCGACGTCATCCCGCAGGACCGCACGTCGGGCGCGGTCGAGCTGGAGCAGGCGTTTTCGCACCTGATGCCGGTGTTGCAGGCGGTGCAGCCGCAGAAGCTGTCGGCGACGCTCACCGCGATCTCGACGGCGCTGTCGGGCCGCGGCGACCAGCTCGGCGACACGTTGACGCAGCTGGGCACCTACATCGGCGAGCTGAACCCGCACGAGCCGGAGCTGCAGCACAACCTGAAGGCGCTCGCGGAGTTCTCCGACCACCTGAAGGACTCGGCGCCGGATCTGGTGCAGAGCCTGGACAACCTGAGCACGACGACCCGCACCGTCGTCGACCAGCAGCAGAACCTGTCGAGCCTCTACGGCAGCCTGACCCAGGCCTCGGTGGACCTGCAGACGTTCCTGCGGAACAACAAGGAAAACATCATCTCCCTCGTCGACACCGCCCGGCCCACGGCCGAGCTGCTGGCGAAGTACGCGCCGGAGTACCCCTGCGTGATCTCCCAGATGGCGAAGAACGTGCCGCTGATCGACCAGGCCCTCGGCAAGGGCACCGACAAGCCCGGCCTGCACGCGACGATCGAGATCATCGTGCCGCGCGGGCCGTACCAGGCGGGCAAGGAAGAACCGCGGTTCGACGACAAGCGCGGCCCGCGCTGCTACGACATGAAGACCCTGCCGAACCCGTTCCCGCCGGAGCCACCGGACGGCGCGTTCCAGGACGGGACGAAGCACCAGACCGCGCCGAAGTCGGCCGGCGAAGGGCTCAACCCGGCCAAGTTCAAGGCCGGCGGCAACGGCGGCAGCGGCGGTGATCTGGCGTACTCGACGGCGGAGCAGGGCTTCCTGGCCGACCTGCTCGGCCCGCAGCTCGGCATGAACGCCGCGGACGTCCCGGGCTGGAGCTCGCTGCTCGTCGGTCCGCTGTACCGCGGGGCGGAGGTGACGGTCAAGTGAGGGGTCTGCTCGCGCCGCTGATCAAGCTGATCGCCTTCGTGGTCGTCACCGTGCTGTTCACGACGATCCTCGGGATCAGCATCGCCAACATCAACACCACCAGCACCAACGCCTACAAGGCGCGCTTCACCGACGCGACACTGCTGCTGCCCAACGACGACGTCCGCATCGCCGGCGTCCGGGTCGGGCAGGTCAAGGACGTCAAGATCGTCGACAAGCGGCAGGCCGAGGTCGAGTTCGAGGTCGACTCCGGGCGGACGCTGCCGGCCGGGGTGACCGCGCAGATCAAGTTCCGCAACCTGGTCGGCCAGCGCTACGTCTCGCTCGGCGAGGGCGACGACACCTCCGGCAAGACGCTCAGCCCCGGCGGCACCATCCCGCTGGACCACACCACCCCGGCGCTCGACCTGACCGAGCTGTTCAACGGCTTCAAGCCGCTGTTCACCGCGCTCAACCCGGACGACGTCAACAAGCTGTCCTACGAGGTCATCCAGGTCTTGCAGGGCGAAGGCGGCACCATCGAGAGCCTGCTCTCGCACACGGCGTCGCTGGCCACCACCATCGCCGGCAAGGACCAGGTGATCGGCGAGGTCATCGACAACCTCAACTCCGTGCTCGACACGGTCAACGCGCACACCCCGCAGCTCAACGACCTGATCGTGAAGCTGCAGCAGCTGGTGTCCGGGCTGGCCGCGGACCGCAAGCCGATCGGGGACGCGATCGAGAGCCTGGGCACCCTGGCCGAGACGACGTCCGGGCTGCTGGGCGAGGTGCGCGAGCCGCTGAAGAACGACATCGGCGCGCTCGGCACCCTCACCCAGCAGCTCAACAAGAACGAGCCGGAGCTGGAGCACTTCATCCAGTTCCTGCCGACCAAGGTGAGCACGCTGACCCGCACCGCGGACTACGGCTCCTGGTTCAACTTCTACGCCTGTGAGTTCTCCGGGAGCGTCAGCTTGCCACCACTGATCAACGACGTGCCGATTCCGCTGCTCCCGGCCAACCGGGAGAGGTGCAAGGGATGAAGTCCTTCCAGAACCGCAATCCGGTGCCGATCGCGCTGGTCGGGATCGCCGTGCTGGCGCTCGGCTTCACCGCCGCGCTCAACTCCGACGACCTGCCGGTGATCGGCGGCGGCACCACCTACAGCGCCGAGTTCAGCGAGGCGTCCGGGCTGCAGAAGGACAACGACGTCCGGATCGCCGGCGTCAAGGTCGGCAAGGTCAGCGACATCGAGCTCGACGGCGCGTCGGTGAAGGTGTCGTTCAAGGTCAAGGACGCCTGGCTGGGCGACCGGACCAGCGCCGCGATCAAGATCAAGACGCTGCTCGGGCAGAAGTACCTGTCGCTGGACCCGCAGGGCGAGGGCGCGCTGAACCCGGGCACCGGGATCCCGCGGGCCCGCACGATGGCCCCCTACGACGTGCTCGACGCGTTCCGCGGGCTGTCGCAGACCGTGGACGACATCGACACCAAGCAGCTGGCGCAGAGCTTCGACACCATCTCGCAGACCTTCGCCAACACGCCGCAGGACGTGAAGGGCGCGCTGTCGGGGCTGTCGAAGCTGTCCGGCACGATCGCCTCGCGCGACCAGCAGCTGTCGAACCTGCTGGCCAACACCCGCGAGGTGTCGCAGACCCTGGTCGACCGCGACGCCGAGGTGCAGAAGCTGCTGAACGACGGCAACGACCTGCTCGCCGAGCTGGCGAAGCGCGAAGACGCGATCACGTCCCTGCTGAACGGCTCCCGTGAGCTGGCGACGCAGCTGCAGGGCCTGATCGACGACAACTCGAAGCAGCTCGACCCGGTGCTGACCCAGCTCGACCAGCTGACGTCGATGCTCCAGCGCAACCAGGACTCCCTGGCCGAGGGAATCGCGAAGTTCGCGCCGTTCATCCGGGTCTTCACCAACACCATCGGCAACGGGCGCTGGTTCGACAACTACATCTGTGGCCTGGTGTTACCGTCGTTCGGCCCGATCAACGAAGAGGGGTGCTACACGAAATGAGTGACACCCGCTTCGGTCAGGCCCTGACCAGGGGTTTCGCCATCGCGATCGTGCTCGCGCTCGTCGTCGCCGGCGGGATCTGGTGGACCCTCAAGGACGCCGGCCGCAACCACCTGACCGCGTACTTCGCCGGCGCCGTCGGCCTGTACGAGGGCAACAGCGTGCGGATGCTCGGCGTCGACATGGGCACGGTCACCAAGATCCAGCCCATGGGCAACCAGGTGAAGGTCGAGTTCGAGTACGACCGCTCGGTCGCCGTCCCGGCGGACGCGAAGGCGCTCATCGTGGCGCCGTCGCTGGTGTCGGACCGCTACGTCCAGCTCGCCCCCGCCTACACCGGCGGCCCACGGATCTCCGACGGCGCGGTGATCGGCCTCGACCGCACCGAGGTGCCGCTCGAGGTCGACCAGCTGGCGGCCAGCCTGGCCAGGGTCAGCGAGACCCTCGGTCCGAACGGCGCCAACAAGAACGGGTCGCTGGCGAACCTGCTGAACACCGCGGCGGCCAACGTCGACGGCAACGGCCAGGCCCTGCACGACACGATCACCAAGCTCGGCCAGGCGGCCGGGACCCTGTCCGGCAACAAGGACGACCTGTTCTCCACCGTCGAGAACCTCGGCAAGTTCTCGCAGACGCTGGCCGACTCCGACAAGCAGGTCCGCACCTTCGAGACCAGGCTCGCCGACGTCAGCGGCTACCTGGCGTCCGAAAAGGACAACCTGGCGGCGACCGTGCAACAGCTCGCCACCACGCTCACCGCGGTGCAGGCGTTCATCGACCAGAACCACGACCGGATCAAGTCCAATGTGGACAAGCTGGCCGGGATCACGAAGGTGCTCGTCGACCAGCGCAGCTCGCTCGCCGAGATCCTCGACGTCGCCCCGGTCGGCCTGAGCAACCTGGTCAACACCTACAACGGCTCGTCCGGCACGCTCGACGCCCGGCCGAACCTCAACGAGCTGACCCAGCCGCCGCTGGTGATGATCTGCCGGCTGCTCAAGCAGACGCCGAAGGGGCTCGACGCGCTCGGCAACATCTGCGAGGGCATCGCCGGCGTGGTCGACGGGCTGATCCCGCTGCCGTCCGCGGCGCAGACCGTCCAGGCGCTGCAGGCGGGCAAGCTGCCGCCGCTGCCGCTGCCCATCGCCGGGCAGCTCTACGGTTCGGGAGGTGGGCAGTGAAGAAGCTACTGACAAGTGGGGGCCTGACGGCACTGGCCACCGTGTCCGCGCTGACGCTGTCCGGCTGCGCGTTCAACGGCATCTACGACCTGCCGCTGCCCGGGGGCGCCGACCTCGGCGACCACCCGTACACGGTGAACGTCGAGTTCCGGGACGTGCTCGACCTGACCCCGCAGGCCGGTGTGAAGGTCAACGAGGTGCCGATCGGCCGGGTGGAGAACGTCGGGCTGACCAAGGACGGCTGGCACGCGCTGGTCACGCTGCGGGTCAACGGCGACGTCAAGCTGCCGGCCAACGCGCTGGCCAACGTGAAGCAGTCCAGCCTGCTCGGCGAGAAGTACGTCGAGCTGGCTTCACCCGGCGAGGACCAGGCGCAGGGCAAGCTCGCCGACAACGCGACCATCCCGCTGGCCCGCACCAACCGCAGCGTGGAAGTCGAAGAGCTGCTCGGCGCGCTGTCGCTGCTGCTCAACGGCGGTGGCGTCGACCAGCTCAACACCATCACCAAGGAGCTCAACAACGCCACGTCCGGCCGCGAGCCGGACATCAAGGCGCTGCTGGACAACGCGAACCAGCTGGTGACCAACCTGGACCGGCAGTCGCAGAACATCACCCGGGCGATCGACGGGCTGAACCGGCTGTCCTCCACGCTCAAGGACCAGAAGGACAAGCTGGTCGGCGCGGTCGACAACCTCGGACCCGGGCTCGGCGTGCTCGAACAGCAGCGCGGCCAGCTGGTCACCATGCTCCAGGCGCTGGACAACCTCTCCGGCGTCGCCACCGACACGGTGAACCGGTCCCAGAAGGACCTCGTCGCCGACCTGAAGGCGCTGACCCCGACGTTGCAGAAGCTCGGCGAGGCGGGCAACGACCTGCCGAAGGCCCTGCAGATCCTGCTGACGTTCCCGTTCAGCGACCAAGCCGTCAACGACGTCAAGGGCGACTACTTCAACCTGTTCGCGAAGGTGGACCTGAACCTGAAGAGCGTCGTCGAGAACCTCGGCAACAGCAGGCAGAACCCCCTGTCCGGGGTGGTTCCGCTCCAGGGCCTGACCGGCGGGACCGAAGGCGCGCCGGGCAACCCGCCGCTGCCGATCCCCGGCGCGGGCGGGCAGCAGTCCGGGCAGACGCAGCAGCCGGGGCTCGGCAATCTCTTCGGGCTAGTGGGCGGAGGTGCGGGCTGATGCTGCTGCGCAAGACGAAGATCCAGCTGATCGCCTTCGTGGTCATTTCCGTCGTCGCGATCGTGTACGCGCTGATCCGGTTCGCCGGGCTCGGCAGCGTGTTCGGCAACGACGGCTACACGGTGAAGCTCCAGCTCAACGAATCGGGCGGCATCTTCACCAACGCCGAAGTCACCTACCGCGGCTACAACATCGGCCGGGTCGGCGAAATGCGGCTCACCCAGACCGGGCTCGAGGCCGACCTGAACATCGACCCGTCGGCGCCTCAGGTGCCCGCGGACCTCGACGCCGTCGTCGCCAACCGGTCCGCGGTCGGCGAGCAGTACGTCGACCTCAAGCCGAAGGCCGACCAGGGCCCGTACCTGCGGGCCGGCTCGGTCATCCCGGCGGCGAAGACGACCACCCCGGTCAGCACCGACCGGCTGATCGGCGACCTCGACTCGCTCGCCGCGTCCGTGCCGGTCGATTCGCTGCGCACGGTCGTCGACGAGTCCTACGACGCGTTCCGCGGCACCGGCGGCGACCTGCAGAAGCTGCTCGACACGGCGCGCAGCTTCACCCAGACCGCGCAGGAGTACCTGCCGCAGACGATCCAGCTCCTGGACGCCGGCGGCAAGGTGCTGGACACGCAGAACGACGAGGCGAAGAACTTCGCGTCGTTCAGCAAGAGCCTCAACGAGCTCACCGGCACGCTGAAGAACTCCGACGGCGACCTGCGGAAGCTGATCGGCATCACGCCGCAGGTGGCGTCGCAGATCAGCCAGGTGCTGGCCGAATCCGGCCCGGGCCTCGGCGCGCTGACGGCGAACCTGCTCACCACGGCCAACCTGACCGTGACCCGGCTCGACGGGATCGAGCAGGGCCTGGTCACTTACCCGGCGCTGGCCGGCGCGGCGAGCAGCGTCGCGCCGGGGGACGGCACCGCGCACCTCGGCTTCGTGCTCAACCTGTTCAACCCGCCGTCCTGCACGAAGGGCTACATTCCGTACTCGCAGTTCCGGACCGGAGCCGAGACTTCGCCGAGGCCGGCGAAGGAGGACGCGTACTGTGCCGAACCGAAGGGCAGCCCGATCAACGTCCGCGGCGCGCAGAACGCGCCGTACGGCGGTGTGCCGGTCGCCCCGAGCGACAGTGACGTCGCGGCCAACTCGAACCGGCCGGCGGAGGAGCTCGCGGAGGAGCGCGACACCCGGGGGGTGCCGGGCATCGTCGGCAGCCCCGGCGTCAGCCTGAACAGCCTGGGTTCGCTGCTCGGCCTGGCCTGACGAGGATTTGATGACCGTTACCTACCCTGGAGTGTCATGAGTTCGGACGAGCCGGCCGCCACGGCGGTGGAGGAGTCTTCCGGGACGCCGTCGAAGGAGTCGTCCTCACGGATCCTGGTGCTCGGCGCCGCCGCGCTGGCGCTGGCCGCGCTGATCGCCGCGGCGATCTTCGGGGTCCAGTGGTGGGCGGCCGCTTCCGACGACAACGCCGACCTGGCCGCGTCGCGCGAGGCCGTGGTCAAGGCGGGCACCAACGCGCTGAAGGCCTACACCGAGGTCGACTACACCGACCTCGACGGCTTCTTCGCCCGGCAGAAGTCCGTGTCGGACGACAAGATGTCGCAGCAGATCGACCAGTCGGCGCCGACGTTCCGCAAGGCGCTCGCCGACGCCAAGACGAAGGTCACCACGGACGTCCAGGACATCGCGGTCGAGGAGCTGGACGACCACGAAGGCAAGGCCAGCTTCCTCGCCGCCATCGCCACGACCGTCACCCAGGGGGACAAGAGCAGCGCGAAGCCGCTGCGCCTCGAGGTGTCGATGACCCGCGTGGGCGATGCATGGAAGCTGTCCGGCATCGACAGTGTCCCGCTCGTCGCGGCCGGCCAGTAGCGTCACCCAGAAGGAGCCCGTAGTGCCCCCCTCCCGCCGCCAGCCGCCCACTCCGCCGTCGCGCCGGCCCCGCGTGGCCGGCCTGCGCAAGCCCTCGGTGGACGAGTCCGCCGCCGAGCGGACCGGCCAGCTGCCCGCGGTGCCGTCCGCTCCCGCCGAACCGCGCAAGCCGCGCCCGCGGCCCGCGCCGCGCCCGGCCCCGCGTCCGGCCGAGTCGTTCGAGCCGAGCAGCGGGCGGATCGACACGGAACCGCCGGTCTCGCCGGTCTCGCCGGAACCGCCGGTCTCGCCGGCGGAGGACACGGCGGTGTTCGCGGCGGTCGGCACCGAAGAGGAACCGCGGGTCGACGCGCTCACCGAGGAAGCTCCGGAAGAGGCGCCGGAGGAGGCTCCGGCGCGGCCGGCGCCGAGGCGGAAGAAGCGGGACACCGGCATCGCGAAGCCGACCGACGTCGCCGAGGCCGAAGCCGAGGCCGCCGAAGAAGAGCCCGCGCGGCCCACGGCGTCCCGGGTCTCGAAGCCCTACCTGATGGCGGGGGCGCTGGTGCTCGTCGCGCTGGTCCTGGGCGGGCTGGCGTTCTGGTTCAAGTCCGAAGAGGTCAAGGTCTCCTCGGCGACGAGCAACACCGCGCTGCTGGACGTCGCGAAGACGGCCCAGGTCAAGGACGCCGTCTCGAAGGCGGCCGAGGCGTTGTTCTCCTACGACTTCAACAACATCAAGAAGACCGAGGACGCGGCGAACGACCTGCTCGCCAACGACGACGTCAAGAACAAGTACAACTCGCTGATGGGCGAGGTCAAGCGGCTCGCGCCGGCGCAGAAGATGATCGTGACGTGCAAGGTCACCCGGGCCGCGGTGATCATGCTCAACGGCGACCTGGCCAAGGTGATGGTCTTCGTCGACCAGACGTCGACCCGCACGGACACGAAGAAGACGACGGCGGGCACGGCCCAGCTCCACCTGAACGCCCAGCTCCAGGGCGACAAGTGGAAGATCACCGACATGGACACCTACAACGCCCCGAAGGTCCCGGCGGCGTCGCAGGCACCCGCTTCGCCTTCTCCGTCCAAGTAGGTCAGCTCGCACGCAGCGTCTCCTCGGCCTGGGCGTACGCGGCGGCGGTGACTTCGAGCGCGACCAACGCTTCGCGGAGCTGGTGACGGACCAGCCCCGCGCGGCGCGACCTGCTCGGCTCGGGGATGCTCCTCAGCGCGTGCGCCAGCTCGAGGTGGACGTCGGTGAGCAGGACGCCCAGCGGGGCGAGGGCATCGGCCGCGCGGTGCGCGAGGTGGTCGACGTCGAGATCCGGTGAGCCGAGGGCGCCCAGGTGCGGCGGGGCGGGTTCGTCCTCGCGGTCGTGCACGATGCGGATCGGAATCCACGCGGGGGCGCCGACGCCTTCGGCGAGCAGGACGTACACGGCGCACCGGACGAAGGGCGCCGCGACCTGTGCGCCGCACCGGGCACGGCCGTCGGCCGCGAACAAGTGGACCCGCTCGGGATGGAGGCGGCCCGGCCGCCAGTCGAACGTCATGGGGCAGAAGTTACGGCCGAACTTCGCTTTGGAGAACTGCACAATCGAGGTCTCTGTTCCGGCTTTGTGACAGCCGATCCAGCGAACATGGCTCTTTTCCTCGCCGACGATCCGGTCGTCGCCCGCATCCAGCTCGGCCTTCTCCTGCGCGAACTTCGACAGGACGCCGAACGCACCGCGGCCCAGGCGTGCAAGCACCTGAACTGCTCGCCGGCGAAGATGAGCATGGTCGAGAACGGCAAGCAGGGCATCCCGGTGCGCGAAGTGGCCGCGCTGCTGGACTTCTACGGCGCGGACGACACGTCGGCGGCGGAAGCGTTGCGACTGGCCGCGATTCCCTGGCCGAAGCGGCGTGGGCGTCGAGCGTTGTATCAGGAAGCTGTCCCGGCAACGGCTCGGCGCTATGTCGCTTTGGAGGCCGAGGCCCGGGAGATCGTCGCGTTCGACAACGCCGTGATCAACGGGCTGCTCCAGACCCGCGAATACGCGCGGACGTTGTTGGCGGCTGGGGCGCCGTACCCGGGCAGCCACGAGATCGACGTCAAGCTCGACATCCGGATGCGCCGCCAGGACAAGCTGTTCCGAGAGGAGCCGAGTCCGCTGGAGCTGGACGTGATCATCGACGAGGCTTGCCTGCGTCGGCGCATCGGGAGTGCCGGGATCATGCGGGCTCAGCTGGAGCACTTGATCCAGGTGTCGGAGCGCGAGAATGTCCGGCTTCAGGTGCTGCCGTTCGTGCCGAAGAACGATGAGGCTTTCAATCCGCAGACCGCTTTTTCGATCCTCAAACTTCCCGAGCGCGGTTCCCTCGTCTATATCGAGGACTTCGCCGGTGGCATCTATCCGGAAGACGGACTGCTGATCCAGGAGTATGCGACAGCCTTCGAACGCCTGCGTCGGGCAGCTCTGGACGGCGACGAAGCTCGTGCGTTCCTCGCTAGGCTGGTGGCCCAGGATGGGTGACCGGCTGAAGCGAGGCAGGCATGCTCGACGTGAAGCTGCGGTGGCGGACGAGCAGCTACAGCGGCAACGCGAGCGGCAACTGTGTCGAGGTGGCTGTGTCGCGGGCGGTGTACGTCCGTGACACGAAGGACCGCGAGGGCGGGACACAATTGTTCGAGGCGGCGGCGTGGTCGGCATTCTTGGCTGATCTGCGCTAGCGCGTTCTTGGCGTCGGCGTGCGGCGCCGACCCGCTGGTGACTTACGACGCGGGCCCGGGCTGGACCCGCAGTGCCGACGCCCTGCCGCTCGGTCCGGCGAACTTCGAGCTGGAGAGCTTCGGGCCGAGCCGCTGCGTGAACGTTGAACGGCCTGTCGCGCTGCTGGGGAGGGGCTTGGTCTCCGGTACTCAGGACGTCGACGGTGCTTTGACGAAGGTGCTGCGTGAAGGCTTGCTGAACCGGCTGTTCGGCCTGCGGGCGATGGCAGTCGGAGGGCTCCCACACGACATCCGCGCCGGGACGACGGCCGGTCGCGGCGCGACGATCTTCATCGCCGAGCAGTCCTGTATCCCGGCCGACCTGGCGGCCGCTCCCGTGGTCCTCGACCTGCGCGGATACCCGGTCCACGACCCGGACGGCGTCGCCGTGGTGTTCCTGGTCGGCACCCTTCCGGACGATGCCCGCGACCGGATTCTGACCTCCGTCCGGGTGACTCGCTGAACTGGGTGGAACGGCTGAATCACTCCCCGTCGTCTGATAGCTTGTTCGGTTGACGGAGTGTGTACGGGCGCTCACGGGACTTCGGGGAGGAAGTCTGAATGCCTGATTTCGTGCGAGAGGTGACGGGTGCGGCCGGGTATCGAGTCCCGGCGGACGACCCGTCGTTCAAGGGCATCCACGCGACGGAGATGCGTGTTCTCCAGGAGCGCCTGAGCCAGGCGGGCGCAGGTGGCGGCTCCGGTGGGTTCAAGCTGGACGTGGAGCAGATGTTGGCGCTCCTGCCCGAGTGGAAGGACCTCCGCGACACCCTGGACTGGATCCGTCAGCGTGCAACAGATCTGGGCTACGTCCTTCCCCCAGCAGCGGATGAGTCGAGCACTACACAGAACCGAGCGGCGCTGGCCCACGCTGAACGCTACGCGCGGAGTATCGAAGATCAGTACAACTACGCGGCCGCCTACGTGGATTCACTAACGAAGATGATCGCGAAGTACCAGCACGGCGACGGCTCAGCCAGCGACATGTTCACCACCATGGGGATGGATCTTTGATGCGGGCGAAAGTGCTACCGGTTTTCAGTCTTGCCGTCTTGTTGGTGGGATGCTCGACCAGCGTCGCCGGTAAACCGGCGCCGGTGACCAGCGCGTCGCCATCGGGGCCAAGTGGTGGAGCCGTACCCCAAGTTTCGCGGCCATTGGATGTCTCGCGGTTTGAGAAGGAGCCGTGTGCGGCACTGACACCAGGCCAGCTCGCCGATTTCGGAGTTACCCGTCAGCCGAACTCGATGCCCGGAGATGCCCTTGGTCCAAGCTGTACATGGAACGGCCTTGACGAGGGCGGTGTCACCGTCGGTACGCGGCTGTTGATCAGCGGCAACCTGGCCAGCTTGTACAAGAAACATGAACAGGGAGGACTTCCGTTTTTCCGGCCGGTCGCCGATATATCGGGGTATCCGGGTGTGCTGACCGACCTGCTCGATGCGCAGCCGCAAGGCAAATGCTCTGCAGAAGTCGCCGTGAGTGATGATCGGCTCTACAGCGTCCAGGTGACGATTTCGCGGAACTCGAGGGACTACGCAGATCCGTGTCCGGTGGTGCAGAAGGCTGCGGAGCTGGCCGTCTCCACCATGAAAGGATCCTGATGGCTGAATACACCGCTCAGCAGATCGTCGACTTCCTCAAGTCCGGCGATGGACCCGAAAGTCTTTTCGCCTCCAGTGAGCTGGCTCAGCAAATGGCGGCCAAGCATGTCGAGGCGCGGGACATGATGACTCGCCTTCAGTCCGCCATGGCCGAGGCCTGGTCCGGTGATGCCGCCGCCCAAGCTCAGGCCGGTGCGGGGCCACTGCTCGCCGCCTCCGCGGTCAGTGCCGTCCACCTCGGCGCGGCCCAAAACTCGCTGATGACCCAGGGTGCCGACTACGCCGACCTGCGGAACAAGGTCGGCGACGGGCCCGGCCCCCAGCCCCACGAGGACTTCCTCAGCCGCAACCTGCCGGTGCTCACCCACAAGGACGAAGAGATCGCCGGGTGGAACGCCAAGGCGCAGGAAGTCGTCCAGCACTACGGCACCTACAACGGCCAGAGCACCGACAACGCCGCCGGTCTGCCCCAGGACTACGGCGATCTCACCCTGCCGTCGGGTGGTGCCGACATCGAACACGCCGAGAAGCCACCGGCCGTCACGCCGCCCGCCGGGCGCGACGACCACCGGACGGGCACCGACCGCACCACGCAGGGCGAGCACCGCGGCACCGACGTTCCCGGCCAGGTCACTTCTCAGCAGCAGCCTCCGAGCACCGACACCCCCACCACCCAGCAGCACCCCGGCACCACCACCGGCCAGGACGACACGACCCGGACGTCCGGGCTCACCCCGGTCGCACACACAGGCCCCGGCGACGGCACGACCCGGCCCGGACCGATCAACCCCGGCTTCGGCCGGGACGGTGGATCCGGTGACATCAACGCCCGGCTCGGCCCGGGCGTACCGGTGATCAACGGCCCGGGGGAAACCGCTCGGATCGGGACACCCGGAAGCGGGCGCGGTGGGTCCGGAAGCGAGCCCGGCGGTGGGCGCAGCGGTGCCGGAACGGGAAGCGAGCGCGGGGGGACCGGAAGCGGGCCTGGCGGCCGGAGCGGCACCGGGCGGTTCGGCGAACCCGGGGTCGCGCGGCCGGGCGCGGTCGGCGCCTCCGGGAAACCCGGCGCCGGCGGCATCGGGGGCCCCATGGGCCGCGGCGGCCAGAAAGAGGAGGACAAGGAGCACAAGCGGCTCGACATCCTCCAGGAACCCGATTCCGACGAGCTGTTCGGCGGGTTCCCGGACGGCATGAAGCCGGTTCCGCCGACCATCGGCGCCTGATGGCCGTCCGGCACGAAACCGTCCTGAACGCGGCGAGCGTGCATTGGGCGGCGGAACGGCTGGGGCTCACGCTCCCGCCCGTGCTCGCTCCCGAGCCGGTGTGGCGCAGTCCGGACGCGGAATCCGCCCGGGCCGAAGCCGCGCGCGAAGAGCTGGCCGCGGAGGGTTTCCTCGACCGTGACGAGCCCGGCGAGGACCTCGAACACAGCTTGCGGCTCCTCTGCCGCGCTCCGGCCGAGGTGTCGGCTTACGCGCAAACCGAAGAGCTGACCTACCGGCTGCACGCCGCCGCCGGGCGGCGGGCGGGGGCGTTCGCGTGCTATCTGCCCAGGGACGGCCGGATCCTGCTGCGGCCCGCCCGCCTCGAGGCCCTGGCCAGGATGGTCGTCCGCGAGCTGCCCGAGCATCCGCCCGCCCGGTCCGTCTCGTACTCGGTGCCGGTCGCGGACCTGACCCGCGAAGAACCCCACGGTCAGGCCGCCCGCGTCGCGGCGATCTTCGCGCAACCCCGGTACGCCGGAGGGCAGGTCTTCGCCGGCGTCCGGGACCACCGAGGCCATCGCCGGAGCGAACCGATCACCTTCGTCGACACCGACCAGGGGCGCTGGCTCAGCCATCTCTCCGAGGATGGCCGGTTCGTGATCACCATCGGCGGCTCCGACGACGCACTGCTCGCCAAACTGGAGGAGCTGAAGCAGGAGCTGGGCTGAAGGCTCAGCTCCTGTGCTCCACGGAGAGCCCGTGCGGCAGGTGTACGCGCAGACGAACGATGTCCTCGGTGGACAGTCCGATCTCGAGAGCGCGGCCGTCGTCACCGTGCGGTGCCCGAGCGGGACGGTCGCCTCGTTGGGCGACAAAGCGAGCGTGGAGGACGACGCCTCTCCGCGGCTGCTCGGCGGATCGACGCCGCCATCGGCGGTGAGCGTCGGAAACCGGCGGGGCCGACCTGTTTTCGTTGATGCTCAAGGACTTTCTCGGCTCGGTGGAGACGGGTGAAGGGGCCGGCCCGGACGGTCAGGCCGAGTTGCGGGCGAGCCGGATCATCCAGGCCGCTTACGAGTCGGCGCGCACCGGTCAGCCCGTCGATCTGACGCCGGAGGGCTGAGGGTTCTTCGGCGCGGTATCCCCCGGCGGCCGACCGCGGTGCGGCGGCGGCCAGGCGCGGCAGGAGGGGCGCGCAAGAGACCGGCAGCGACGATGCGAGCGGCTCGTCGGTGCCCGGTCGCCGCGACAGTCCACGACGGACTCCGGCGCGACTCCCGTCAACCCCTCTCCGTCCTCTCCTCCGGCCGGATCCAGGGGTCCGGCGATAGATCATTCCTCCGGTACCGCTTCCGGCCGGTGGGCTTCGACATACTGCCCGAGAGCGAGGAAACCCCAGGTGAGAGCATACGAGGTGGCGCTACCGGCGGGTAACTGGAATGATATTCGGCCGCTCACGCTCCGCTGCACCTCTTCCACGCTGCGCCAACCGGCGGGACCCCCGTGTGGCATCTTGACTGGAGGCGTCGGTGGGGTCACGCTTACTCCCAACGGCGAAACCGGAAGCCCTTGCGGGAGGGATGACCGGGTCGCTTGGAGGCATACCTGAAGACGTTGCGATGCAGGCTGGGCCCCGTCGGGAGCGCCCCCTGGACAAGCCGCAGCGTTCGGGCTAGACTGTCTCTTTGCGCTGCCCTCTTTCAGGCTGCCCTGCGCAGGTAGTTAGGATAGTGGGCACACGGCACCCTTGACAGTCACCGATCACTGTTGGTATGGCGGCTGTCACCGCTCATTGTCCCCGGAAGGACGCATCTTGGCAGTCTCTCCCGCGAACCAGGCCACTGCTGCGACCACCTCGGCTGTATCTCGCTCGGAGGCCACGGGAATCCCCGGCGCGCCCAAGCGGGTCTCCTTCGCAAAGATTCGCGAGCCCCTCAAGACCCCCAACCTGCTCGATGTCCAGATCCAGTCGTTCCAGTGGTTCACCGGTGACGAAGCGTGGTTCCAGCGTCGTGTCGAGGAAGGTGAAGAGAACCCGGTCGGCGGCCTCGAAGAGGTTCTCAACGAGATCTCCCCGATCGAAGACTTCTCCGGTTCGATGTCCCTGTCCTTCTCCGCCCCGCGCTTCGACGAGGTCAAGGCCTCGATCGAGGAGTGCAAGGACAAGGACATGACGTACGCGGCCCCGCTGTTCGTCACGGCGGAGTTCGTCAACAACAACACGGGTGAGATCAAGAGCCAGACGGTCTTCCTCGGCGACTTCCCCGTGATGACCGACAAGGGCACCTTCGTCATCAACGGCACCGAGCGTGTCGTGGTGTCGCAGCTGGTCCGCTCGCCGGGCGTCTACTACTCCAAGGAAATCGACAAGACGAGCGACAAGGACGTCTTCAGCGTCCGGGTCATCCCGAGCCGGGGTGCCTGGCTGGAGTTCGACGTCGACAAGCGCGACACCGTCGGCGTCCGCATCGACCGCAAGCGCCGCCAGCCGGTCACCGTGCTGCTGAAGGCGCTTGGCTGGACCACCGAGGCGATCCGCGAGCGCTTCTCCTTCTCGGAGACGCTGCTCGCCACCCTCGAGAAGGACCACACCGCGGGCACCGACGAGGCGCTGCTCGACATCTACCGCAAGCTCCGCCCGGGCGAACCGCCCACGAAGGAGAGCGCGCAGACCCTGCTGGAGAACCTGTTCTTCAAGGCGAAGCGCTACGACCTGGCCAAGGTCGGCCGGTACAAGGTCAACAAGAAGCTCGGTCTGTCGACGCCGATCGAAAACGGGACGCTGACCGAAGAGGACATCGTCACCATCATCGAGTACCTGGTCCGGCTGCACGCCGGCGAGGACAAGATGACCGCGGCGAACAACACCGAGATCCCGGTCGAGACCGACGACATCGACCACTTCGGCAACCGTCGGATCCGTACCGTCGGCGAGCTGATCCAGAACCAGATCCGGGTCGGCCTGTCCCGCACCGAGCGCGTCGTCCGCGAGCGCATGACGACGCAGGACGTCGAGGCGATCACGCCGCAGACCCTGATCAACATCCGCCCGATCGGCGCGGCGATCAAGGAGTTCTTCGGCACCTCGCAGCTCTCGCAGTTCATGCAGCAGACCAACCCGATCGACGGCCTGACCCACAAGCGCCGCCTGAACGCGCTCGGCCCGGGTGGTCTGTCCCGTGAGCGCGCCGGCATGGAGGTCCGCGACGTCCACCCGTCGCACTACGGCCGGATGTGCCCGATCGAGACGCCGGAAGGCCCGAACATCGGCCTGATCGGCTCGCTGTGCTCGTACGCGCGGGTCAACCCGTTCGGCTTCATCGAGACGCCGTACCGCAAGGTCGTCGAAGGCCGGGTCACCGACCAGGTCGACTACCTGACGGCGGACGAAGAGGACCGGTTCGTCAAGGCGCAGGCGAACGCCCCGATCTCCGACGACGGCACCTTCGTCGAAGACCGGGTCATGGCGCGGCGCAAGGGCGGCGAGGTCGAGCTGATCGACCCGCTCGACATCGACTACATGGACGTCTCGCCGCGGCAGATGGTTTCGATCGCCACGGCGATGATCCCGTTCCTCGAGCACGACGACGCGAACCGCGCGCTGATGGGCGCCAACATGCAGCGCCAGGCGGTGCCGCTGCTGCGCAGCACGGCGCCGTACGTCGGCACCGGCGTGGAGCTGCGGGCCGCGATCGACTCCGGTGACATGCTGGTCGCCGAGCAGTCGGGTGTGGTGGAGGAGCTCTCCGCCGACCTGATCACGGTCATGCACGACGACGGGACGCGGAAGAGCTACAGCCTCTACAAGTTCCGCCGCTCGAACCACGGCACCTGCTTCAACCACCGCCCGATCGTCAACGAGGGCGACCGGGTCGAGGCCGGCCAGGTCATCGCCGACGGCCCGTCCACCGAGAACGGTGAGGTCGCGCTCGGCAAGAACCTGCTCGTCGCGGTCATGCCGTGGGAGGGCCACAACTACGAGGACGCGATCATCCTCTCCGAGCGCCTGGTGCAGGACGACGTGCTGACGTCGATCCACATCGAGGAGCACGAGATCGACGCCCGCGACACCAAGCTGGGCGCCGAGGAGATCACCCGGGACATCCCGAACGTCTCCGAGGAGGTGCTCGCCGACCTCGACGAGCGCGGCATCATCCGCATCGGCGCCGAGGTCCGCGACGGCGACATCCTGGTCGGCAAGGTCACGCCGAAGGGCGAGACCGAGCTGACCCCGGAAGAGCGTCTGCTCCGCGCGATCTTCGGCGAGAAGGCCCGCGAGGTCCGCGACACCTCGCTGAAGGTGCCGCACGGCGAGACCGGCAAGGTCATCGGCATCCGGGTGTTCTCCCGCGAGGACGACGACGAGCTGCCCCCGGGCGTCAACGAGCTGGTCCGCGTCTACGTGGCCCAGAAGCGCAAGATCCAGCCGGGCGACAAGCTCGCCGGCCGGCACGGGAACAAGGGTGTCATCGGCAAGATCCTTCCGGTCGAGGACATGCCGTTCATGGAGGACGGCACGCCCGTCGACATCATCCTGAACACCCACGGTGTCCCGCGACGGATGAACATCGGCCAGATCCTCGAGCTGCACCTGGGCTGGCTGGCTTCGCAGGGCTGGACGATCGAGGGCAACCCCGACTGGGCGAAGAACCTCAACGAGGAGCTCTACGACGTCGCGCCCGGCACGAACACCGCGACCCCGGTGTTCGACGGCGCGAAGGAAGAGGAGCTCACCGGGCTGCTCAGCGCGACCAAGCCGAACCGTGACGGTGAGCGCATGGTCAAGGAGAACGGCAAGGCGACCCTGCTGGACGGCCGTTCCGGCGAGCCGTACCCATACCCGGTCGCGGTCGGCTACATGTACATCCTGAAGCTGCACCACCTGGTCGACGACAAGATCCACGCCCGCTCCACCGGTCCGTACTCGATGATCACGCAGCAGCCGCTGGGTGGTAAGGCGCAGTTCGGTGGCCAGCGCTTCGGTGAGATGGAGTGCTGGGCGATGCAGGCGTACGGCGCTGCCTACACGCTGCAGGAGCTGCTGACGATCAAGTCGGACGATGTGGTCGGCCGCGTCAAGGTGTACGAGGCCATCGTCAAGGGGGAGAACATCCCCGAGCCGGGCATCCCGGAGTCGTTCAAGGTGCTCCTCAAGGAGCTCCAGTCGCTGTGCCTGAACGTCGAGGTGCTCTCCAGCGACGGTGCGGCGATCGAGATGCGCGACTCCGACGACGAGGACCTCGAGCGCGCCGCGGCCAACCTCGGCATCAACCTGTCCCGCAACGAGTCGCCCTCGGTGGACGACGTCGTGCACTGATCGCGAGCTGAGCCGGGACCTACCTCCCGCGGGTCCCGGCTCGCCCGCCAACCCCTCTAGTCGAATCAACCCCAAGGGGATGCAAAGACGTGCTGGACGTCAATTTCTTCGATGAGCTCCGGATCGGCCTTGCCACCGCTGACGACATCCGTCAGTGGTCCTTCGGTGAAGTGAAGAAGCCGGAGACCATCAACTACCGCACGCTCAAGCCCGAGAAGGACGGCCTCTTCTGCGAGAAGATCTTCGGCCCGACCCGGGACTGGGAGTGCTACTGCGGCAAGTACAAGCGGGTCCGGTTCAAGGGCATCATCTGTGAGCGCTGCGGCGTCGAGGTCACTCGCGCCAAGGTGCGCCGTGAGCGGATGGGCCACATCGAGCTGGCCGCGCCGGTCACCCACATCTGGTACTTCAAGGGTGTTCCGTCCCGCCTGGGCTACCTGCTCGACCTGGCGCCGAAGGACCTCGAGAAGATCATCTACTTCGCTGCTTACGTCATCACCGGCGTGAACACGGAGCTGCGCCACAACGACCTGCCGACCCTCGAGAACGAGATCGGCGTCGAGCGCAAGAACCTCGAGACGAAGCGTGACGCCGACATCGAGGCCCGCGCGCAGAAGCTGGAAGCCGACCTGGCCGAGCTGGAGGCGGAGGGCGCGAAGTCCGACGTCCGCCGCAAGGTCAAGGAGGGCGGCGAGCGCGAGATGCGTCAGCTGCGTGACCGCGCCGGTCGCGAGCTGGACCGGCTCGAGGAGGTCTGGACGACCTTCACGAAGCTCGACACCCGCCAGCTGATCGCCGACGAGCTGCTCTACCGCGAGCTCGTCGACCGCTACGGCGAGTACTTCACCGGCGGCATGGGCGCGGAGGCCATCCAGAAGCTGGCCACCGAGTTCGACGTCAGCGCCGAGGCCGACAACCTGCGCGACACGATCCGCAACGGCAAGGGGCAGAAGAAGCTCCGCGCGCTGAAGCGGCTCAAGGTCGTCGCGGCGTTCCAGGCCACCGGCAACGACCCGCGCGGCATGGTGCTCGACGCCGTCCCGGTCATCCCGCCGGACCTGCGCCCGATGGTGCAGCTCGACGGTGGCCGGTTCGCGACGTCGGACCTGAACGACCTCTACCGCCGCGTGATCAACCGGAACAACCGCCTCAAGCGGCTGATCGACCTCGGCGCGCCCGAGATCATCGTCAACAACGAGAAGCGGATGCTGCAGGAGGCCGTCGACGCGCTGTTCGACAACGGCCGCCGCGGGCGTCCGGTCACCGGCCCGGGCAACCGGCCGCTGAAGTCGCTGTCCGACCTGCTCAAGGGCAAGCAGGGCCGGTTCCGCCAGAACCTGCTCGGCAAGCGCGTCGACTACTCGGGCCGTTCGGTCATCATCGTCGGCCCGCAGCTGAAGCTGCACCAGTGCGGTCTGCCGAAGGACATGGCGCTCGAGCTGTTCAAGCCGTTCGTCATGAAGCGGCTGGTCGACCTGAACCACGCGCAGAACATCAAGTCCGCCAAGCGGATGGTGGAGCGCTCGCGGCCGCAGGTGTGGGACGTGCTGGAAGAGGTCATCACCGGCCACCCGGTGATGCTGAACCGCGCGCCGACCCTGCACCGCCTCGGCATCCAGGCCTTCGAGCCGCAGCTGGTCGAGGGCAAGGCCATCCAGCTGCACCCGCTGGTCTGCGAAGCGTTCAACGCGGACTTCGACGGTGACCAGATGGCGGTGCACCTGCCGCTGTCGGCCGAGGCGCAGGCCGAGGCCCGGATCCTGATGCTGTCGGCGAACAACATCCTGTCGCCGGCGTCGGGCCGTCCGCTCGCCATGCCGCGACTGGACATGGTGACGGGTCTGTTCCACCTGACCCGCCTCACCGAGACGGCCGAGGGCGCGGGCAACGCGTACTCGTCGCCGGCCGAGGCCATCATGGCGTACGACCGCAAGGCGCTGAGCCTGCACGCGCCGGTCAAGATCCGCATCACCGACCGTCAGCCGGCCAAGGCCGACGAGGCGAGGCTCGCGGAGAAGGGCTGGGAGCCCGGCAAGGCGTGGCTGGCCGAGACGACCCTGGGCCGCGTGCTGTTCAACGAGCTGCTGCCGGCGGACTACCCGTTCATCAACGAGCCGATGCCGAAGAAGCGTCAGGCCGCGATCGTGAACGACCTCGCCGAGCGATACTCGATGACCCAGGTCGCGCAGACCCTGGACCGGCTGAAGGACGCCGGTTTCTACTGGGCGACCCGGTCGGGCGTCACCGTCGCCATCTCGGACGTGCTCACCCCGGTGGGCAAGAAGGCCATCCTCGACGAGTACGAGGGCAAGGCCTCCCAGGTGGAGAAGCGCTACCAGCGTGGTCAGCTGTCGCACACCGAGCGCAACAACGAGCTCGTCAAGGTGTGGACGCAGGCCACCGAAGAGGTCCACAAGATCATGGAGACGGCGCTGCCGGACGACAACCCGATCGCGATGATCGTGAAGTCGGGCGCGGCGGGCAACATGACGCAGGTCCGGTCGCTGGCCGGTATGCGTGGCCTGGTGTCGAACCCGAAGGGTGAGTACATCCCGCGTCCGATCAAGGCCAACTTCCGTGAGGGCCTGTCGGTGGCGGAGTACTTCATCGCGACGCACGGTGCCCGGAAGGGCCTGGCGGACACGGCGCTGCGGACCGCCGACTCGGGTTACCTGACCCGGCGTCTGGTGGACGTCTCGCAGGACGTCATCGTCCGCGAGGTCGACTGCGGCACCACCCGCGGCATCATGATGCCGATCGGCGAGGACATCGGCGACGGCAAGGTGCTGCGCGACCAGCACGTCGAGACCAGCGTGTACGCGCGGAACCTCGCGACGGACGCGGTGGACGCCAAGGGCAACGTCGTGCTGAACGCCGGCGACGACATCGGCGACCCGGCCCTCGACAAGCTGATCTCCAGCGGCATCTCGAAGGTCAAGGTCCGCTCGGTGCTGACCTGCGAGTCGGCCGTCGGCATCTGCGCGACCTGCTACGGCCGCTCGATGGCGACCGGTCAGCTCGTCGACGTCGGCGAGGCCGTGGGTATCGTCGCGGCCCAGTCGATCGGTGAGCCAGGTACGCAGCTGACGATGCGTACGTTCCACCAGGGTGGTGTCGCCGGTGACGACATCACGACCGGTCTGCCCCGTGTCCAGGAGCTGTTCGAGGCCCGGGTCCCGAAGGGCAAGGCGCCGATCGCCGACGTCGATGGCCGGGTGCGCATCGAGGAGAGCGAGCGGTTCTGGAAGATCACGCTGATCCCGGACGACGGCGGCGAAGAGATCGTCTTCGACAAGCTGTCCAAGCGTCAGCGGCTCGCGAACACCCCGAACGGCCCGCTGGGCGACGGTGACCACGTCCACGTCGGTCAGCAGCTGCTCGAGGGCACGCCGGATCCGCACGAGGTCCTGCGGGTCATGGGCCCGCGTGAGGCGCAGATGCACCTCACCGACGAGGTCCAGAAGGTGTACCGCGCGCAGGGTGTGTCGATCCACGACAAGCACATCGAGGTCATCGTCCGGCAGATGCTGCGCCGGGTGACGGTCATCGACTCCGGTGGCACGGACTTCCTGCCGGGCGAACTGCCCGAGCGGACCAAGTTCGAGGCGAAGAACCGTTCGACGGTCTCCGAAGGCGGCGAGCCGGCTTCGGGTCGTCCGGTGCTGATGGGGATCACGAAGGCGTCGCTCACCACGGACTCGTGGCTGTCGGCGGCCTCGTTCCAGGAGACCACGCGAGTCCTGACCGACGCGGCCATCAACGGCCGCTCGGACCGGCTCGTCGGCCTCAAGGAGAACGTGATCATCGGTAAGCTGATCCCGGCCGGTACCGGCATCAACAAGTACCGCAACATCCAGGTGCAGCCGACCGAGGAGGCCCGGGTCGCGGCGTACGCGATCCCGTCCTACGACGACGGCTACTACACCCCGGACGTGTTCGGTACGGGCACCGGTGCCGCGGTTCCGCTGGACGACTACGACTTCGGCCGCGACTTCCGCTGAAGCTGATTCGACGAAAGGCCCTCGCCGGTTTCCGGCGGGGGCCTTTCGGGTTTCGCAACTGTCACCCAAACGGGTATTCACCCCACTTCGATCCCGCTAGAGTGAGCCGGTTCACGCGGCTCGGGGGCTTTGCGCGTTCAACGGGTAATCAGGGGTGACTGTTCGTGAACATATCCAAGAGTGCGAGATCGCTCGCGCGCGGTTTCGCCACGCTCACGGCCGCGGCCGTGCTGACCAGCGTGTTCGCCGGCCCGGCGGCCGCGGACGAGCCGACACCGACCGCCACCGCACCGGCCACATCCGAAGCGCCGTCCACTTCGAAGGCCCCGGTTCCGGAGCCGAGTTCCGCACCGAGCTCCACCGAGCCGGAGAACAAGCCCGCGGCGGCGCAGCCGCAGGCCGCGCCGGACGACCAAGCGCAGGTCACTGCCACGGCTGCCCTCGGCAAAACGGTGTACCAGTCCGACGAGGACATCCCCTTCACCTTCACGCTGACCAACACCGGAACGGTCCCTGCCAAGGGCATCCACATCGCCCAGAGCATGAGCAAGCCGACCGACCTGCTCGTCTTCTTCGACGACAACGGCTGGGGCAAGCTCGTGCAGCAGTCGGGTGTGGACCTCCAACCGGGGGAGAGCTTCGAGCTGAAGAAGACGGGGAAGATCCGGGACATCACCCAGACGGAGGTGGTCCTCGAGGGGCAGGTCTTCGACAGCGACGGCGGCCGGGTCGCCTACTTCGGCGCCACGGCGAAGGTCGAGCAGACGCTGCTGCCCGCCCGGGGCACGGTGTACGGCGACCGGAACGGCAACGGCGTCTTCGACGACGGCGAGCAGCTGACCGGCATCCCGGTCACGCTGCGGTACCCGTACGGCTCGAACCAGTACGCGGCCACGAGCGGCCCCGAGGGGAAGATCGACTTCGGCAAGGTCCCGTCGGCCACGTACAACCTCGGTGGCGTGCCGGCCGGCGACTGGCTGATCCCGTTCCAGAACGTCCACGTCGGAACGGGCTCGAAGGACCTGCTCATCCGGGCCGTGCCGCCGCTGCACGGCGCGCTGAAGGCGTCGATGGTGTTCACCCAGGAGAGCTACCAGCCCGGCGACCTCGCGCACCTCACCGTGACGCTGTCCAACTCCGGCTCGATCCCGCTCACCGGCATCGTGGCCTCGTGCGACCGCTTCGGCTCCGACTTCGCGCTGAAGGGCGGCCCCGGGTGGGGAGATCTCGACACCTTTGCCGACGGCGTGACGATCGCTCCCGGACAGACGCGGACCTTCGACGTCACCGAGCGGGTGCCGGACGCGGCTCGGAACAGCGGCGTCGTCACGGCGGACTGCGACTTCGGCTACCGCGAGGTCGGCATCGAGGAGCACCCGAACGCGAGCGCCCAGGCGGCGGTGCCCGGGGTCAAGGCGACCGTGGTCGGCGACGTGGCCGTCTACGACGACCGTGGCGAGATCAAGCAGCCGGTCGCCGGCGTCAAGGTCGTGCTGGTGTCCGACCGGCACTGCCCGGTCACGGCCGAACAGACGACCGATGCGAAGGGCCACTTCGAGTTCCACGGCGTGGTGCCCGGGCCTGAGTACCGGCTGTTCTTCCTGCCGCCGGCGGGGTGGAAGATCAAGGACGAGAACCCCTGGTCGATCTTCGTCCGCGGCCCGGCGGACCGCCCGGTCAAGCTCCAGGTCGAAGCGGAGCAGGGTGATGCGCCGCTGCCCGCGGTGCCGGCCAACCCGGCGGACTGCACCGCCGGTGCCCCGACCTCGACGACCGGCGCACCGGGCGGGACCGGCGGTGGCCAGAGCGGCGGCTCCGGGCTGGCCAGCACCGGCGTCGACGCGGTTGGGCTCGGCGCGCTCGCGTTGCTCGCCCTCGCCCTTGGCGGCGGCCTGGTGTTCGGCGCCCGTCGTCGCCGGCGCACGATCTGACGCTGGAAAGCGAAGCGCCCCCGGTCCACAGCGGACCGGGGGCGCTTTTCGCGTCAGTGCAGGCTTCCGCGGGACACCGGGAAGTCGAAGTAGGTGTCCGGGAACGGCTCGCCGTTCAGCGTGAAGTGCCACCACTCCTCGGGCAGGTTGCGGAAGCCCGCGGCGGCCATGGTGTTCTTGAGCAGCAGGCGGTTCTCGTGCGGGAGGCCGGTGATCGCCGGGTTGTCGGTGTGGGCGAGCGGGTCGAAGCAGTCGTAGCCGGTGCCCATGTCGGCCGTGTTGTCGGGGAATCGCTGGTCCTGCGGCGCGAAGCAGGGCTTGAGCGGCTCCCCTGGCCGGTAGGGCCGCTGGGGCCGCGGCGGGAGCTTGACGAGGGTGAGGTCCATGGTGCTGCCGCGGCTGTGCCCGGACTTCTCGGCGATGTACCCCTCGGCGAAGAGCCGGTCCTTGGCGACGTTCGGGTAGAACTCGGCCTTCATCTTCTCGTCGGCCAGGTCCTTCGCCCACCGCACGAAGTGGTCGACGGCGCGCTGCGGGCGGTAGCAGTCGTACACCTTGAGGGTGTAGCCCTGCTTCTTCAGCTGTTCCTCGGCTTTTCGCAGGCCTTCGGCGGCCTGCCGGGTCAGGATGCAGAGGGGCGCCAGGTACCCGTCGACGCGCCGCCCGACGAAGTTGTGCCGCGTGGCGTAGCGCATGTCCTGCAGGATCGACGGCGCCACGTCGGAGAGCGCGACGAACCCGGTGGGTGCGACAGGCGTGGTGGCCTGCGCCGGGGTGGGGACGGCGAGGGTGGCCATGGCGGTGAGGGTGACGGCGAGCGCGCGCACCCTCCGAGTGAAGATCGGCATCCCTCTCGTCTAGCAGCTGAGCGCCCGGAACTCAGCCGCTCTTCGGGTCACGACCAGCCTTCCGGAGTCGATGCCCGGAGGAAGTCGTCCGCCGGCGGCTGCACCGGCCGCCCTTCGAACTGTGTCGACAGCACCACCGACGACCGCAGCTCGCCGTGCTTGCCCAGGCGCTCCAGCAGGCCCTCGAAGTGCTCGAGTGACGCTGCGCGGATCTTCAGCATCGTGCAGTGGTCGCCGCTGAGCCGGTGGATCTCGACGACCTCCGGGTAGTCCTCGGACTTCGACGTCTTCAGCAGGCAGTTGCTCAGCGCGCACCGCATCTCGACGAACGCCTGCAGCGGCTGGCCCGCGCGCCGCGCGTCGACCTGGGCGCGGTAGCCGGTGATCACCCCGGCCTCCTCGAGCCGCCGCACCCGCTCGGCCACCGCCGGCGCCGACAGGTTGATCCGCCTGCCGAGCTCCTTGAACGACAGCCTCCCGTCGGTCTGCAGCAGGTCGAGCAGCCGCCAGTCGACGTCGTCCAGCGGCTTTTCCGAACGAAAGGTCATGGCCCCCATCTTCCTTCCGAACCGCGCCCCGAGCGACCGAAATCCCGTTGATCGTCCCTTCGGCGCGCGGCCGGAAATCCCTAAAGTTCCTGGTCATGGGGACTTTGACGACCACCGGGCGGACCCGGTCGATGGGGGCGCTGTTCGCCGGCGTCGCGTTGCTCAACACGGCCACGGTCGGCCTGAGCACGGCGGCGACGCTGATCGTCGCGGCGGGCAGCGGGCCGGGCTGGAGCGGGCTGCCGAGCGTCGCGAGCGTGCTCGGCACCGCGGCCGGCGCGCTCGGCGCCGGGCTGCTGCTGCCGGGGCTCGGCCGCCGCCGTGTCCTGGTGTCCGGCTACGGCGTCGCGGTGCTCGGCGCGCTGACCGCGTTCGCCGCCGCGCTGGCGACGTCGGTGCTGCCGTTGCTGCTGGGCATCCTGCTGGTCGGCGTGGGCAACGGCGGCGCGCAGCTGTCCCGCTACCTCGCCGCCGACCTGTACCCGGCGGAACGCCGGGGCCGCGCGCTGGCGACGGTCGTCTGGGCCGGGACGGTCGGCGCGCTCGCCGGTCCGGCGCTCATGGCGCCCGCGGCGCACGTCGTGACCGGCTTCGGCTGGCCGTCGCTGTCGGGGCCGGTCGCGGTGGCGGTGCTGGCCACGGCGGGTGCGGCGCTGGCGGCGGCGCTCCTGCCGCGCGATGTCCCGCCGCCACCAGAACCGGTGGTCGTCGCGCGCGGGCCGGTGCGCTCGGCCGCCGTCGCGCGCCCGCTGGTCGCGATGGTCGCCGCGCAGCTCACGATGGTCGCGGTGATGACCATGACGCCGTTGCAGCTACAGAGCCACGGCCACGGCCTCGAAGTCGTCGGCTGGGTGCTGAGCGCGCACATGATCGGCATGTTCGCGCTGGCGCCGCTCAGCGGGCGGATCGCCGACCGGTGGGGCCCGCGCGTGACGGTCAACGCCGGCCTCGGCGTGCTGGCGCTGGCGACGGCGACCGCGATCGCGGCGCCGACGGCACACACTTCCGGGCTGCCGGTGGCGTTGTTCCTGCTCGGGTACGGCTGGAACCTGGTGTTCGTCGGCGGCAGCGCGCAGCTGAGCCGCGACCTCGCGCCCGAGACGCGTCGCCGGGCGCAGGGTTTCGCCGACGCGGTCGTCTGGTCGGCCTCCGCGCTGGCGGCGCTGGGTTCGGGGCAGCTGTTCGCCGGCGGCGGGTACGCGCTCGTCGCGGTCGTCGGCGGGATACTGGCCATGCTCCCGCTGGCGTTGCTCGCTCCCCGCAAGTCGTGACAGCCGGTGATCTTTCCCGGTCGACGGAAAGTAGTGGGGTCGTTGTCGGCAAATCTCTCCTCGCCGACGTCACCGGAGGCTGGTGAAGATGGGCCGTGGCTGACTCGGTGCCTTTCACGGACAACTTCTCGGACCTCTCGAACACGCAGGGGTACCAGTTCGAGTTCCGGTGCGAACGCTGCGGCAACGGCTACCGGTCCCCCTTCCAGCGTGACAACGTCGAGACGGGGCGAAGCGTGCTTCGCGCTGTCGGCTCGTTCTTCGGCGGGACGTTGCGAGATCTCAGCAACTCGGCCGACCAGTGGCGCTACGACCGCGCGACGAACTCGCCGGCCAAGGACCGCGCGCTGGCCGCGGCGGTCGAGGCGATCACCCCGAGCTTCCGCCAGTGCCGCGGCTGCGGCGACTGGATGTGCCAGGACCAGTGCTGGAACGAGGAGATCGGCCAGTGCCTGCGGTGTTCGCCGAGTGTCGCGGAGGAGATCTCGCGCGCGCAGGCGTCCGCCCAGCGCGACCAGATCTGGGACAAGGCCCGCGAGAAGGACTGGACTTCCGGCCTGGACATCGACACCCGCGCCAAGGTCACTTGCCCGGGGTGCGGCCTCAAGGCCGACGGCGGCAAGTTCTGCTCGTCGTGTGGCACGTCGCTGGCGCTGAAGGTCGGCTGCGGCGGCTGCGGGAGCGAAAGCAACAAGCCGGGCGCGATGTTCTGCTCGGACTGCGGCGCGAAGCTCTGAGTCGCACTGCTTCGGAAACCGGCGTTTCCGCACTGATTTCCACGAATTCCGTCAGCTCTGCGAGTACGTCCTGCGATGGCTTGCCGCGCCCTTTTTCCGACATCGACAAACCGCCGTCATCACGGGTATTTGTCTAGGGTGCGCGAGGGGGGCTCGCGGGCTCGGAACCGGATCGGGAGGCCGTTCCGGAACTCGTGGAGGAGGGCGCGGCGTGGCTGCCGACGGTACGGGCGGGGACGACCCGGGATGGCCCGGTGGCACGGTGATGTCGCGGTTGCCGGCTGCGCTGGCCGGTGAGCTGCTGCGGCTGGGGACCCCGAAAGCGTGTCCGGCTGGGACCGTTCTGCTGCACCAAGGCGAGCCCAGCAAGCACGTTTTCCTCCTGGGACACGGAAAACAGCCCCAGCTGGCGTGCGTCAAGGTCACCGCGGCGGCCCGGAACGGCACCGAGAGCCTGCTGGGCATCAGGATCAGCGGCGACCTCGTCGGCGAAATGGGCGTGCTGCGCGAGGGTCCGCGCTCGGCCACGGTCACGACGTGCCGGGCGATGACGGTGCACTGGATCGCGCTGGAGCACTTCCGGCTCTTCCTGCAGCGCAGGGAAGAAGCCTGGCGGGTGGTCTGCCACATGATCGCCGACCGGCTCGACTGGGCGAACCGCCGCCGTCTCGACTTCGCCGGGTACGACACGGCGGTGCGGCTCGCCCGGGTCCTGCTCGAACTCGCCGTGGACCACGGCACGCCCGGCGAGGCCGGGGTGCGGCTGGGGATCCAGCTCTCCCAACCGGAATTCGGCAAACTCATCGGCGCGGGCCGGGACGCGATTCAATTGGCAGTCCGTCAATTGAAGGACAGGAACTATATCGCGTGCCGATACCGGACAGTAACCATTCTTGACCCGAACGGGCTAGCGACGTTCGCTGATCCTGGCTAACAAACCGGTGCAGATCACGGAATTTTCCGGAGTCTCGGTCACGGAGTGCAGGCAGACTCGGCGCTCATCTCTTACCGGCTCCGAAAAGGACGATGACCTTGGCTCGCGGCAGCGATTTTTCCCGCCACCTGCTCGTTTCCATGGATGTACAAGGCTATGGCGGCCGAGACGACCGGCAGCACGCTTCCATCCAGTCCGGCCTGCTCGCGGTGGCCGACACGGCCGCCGCCCGCAGCGGCCTGGACCGGACGACCTGGCACCGGCAGGGCGCCGGCGACGGTGAACTGGCGATCCTCCCGGCGGGGGTTCCGGAACCGGCCGTCACCGACGACTACGTCCGCGAGCTCGTCGCGGCGCTCGCGGACCACAACCACGACCTCGCGGCCGACGCCCGGATGCGCGTCCGGATCGCGATCCACCACGGGGTCGCGATGCCCGGCGCGAATGGCTGGACGGGGCAGGGTGTCGTGGGTGTGAGCCGCCTCGTCGACAGCGCGCCACTGCGCGGCGCCCTCCACACGTTTCCGGACGCCGACCTGGCCGTGCTCGTGTCGCGGCAGATCTACACCGACGTCGTCGCCCAGCGGCACACCTCGCTGAAGCCCGCCGAATTCCGGGAAGTCGTGGTGCGGCAGAAGGAATTCACCGACGTGGCGTGGCTGCGGGTACCGGGGTACGACGTCCACGGCGCCCCGCCGGCCGCGGATCCCCCGGACCGGCCGCCCGCTGTCACGGCCGGGCACCACTACCGCGCCGAGGCGATGACCGTGATCAACGGGACCGTCGACGCGCCGAACTCCGTCTTCGGAATCCAGCACGGCCGATGAGCGAGGAGGAACCGGCGGAGAAGCCGGCCGAGGTGCCGGAACCGGCCCCCGGCGACGACTACACCGAACAGCTCACCGGCGCGGTCAACCAGTTCAACGGCCCGATCTACGCCGAGGGCGCCCAGTTCGGCATCGGCCCGCGGCGGCCGGAGCGGGTCAAGGCGGCGGTCGGGAAGCTCGACGACGTCGACGTCGTGGCCGAGCTGCGCCACTACGTCACGCCCGCCTGCTACGACACGGCGTTGGCCGCCCTGCGCAAGGACCACGTCGTCGGCCTGCACGGGAGCCAGGGGAGCGGCAAGCGGACCGGGGCGATCGCGCTGCTGCGCGAAGTCACCCAGGGCCCGTTGTACGTGCTGTCCCCGATGAACCGGCTCGAGAGCCTCGCCGAACGCGAGTACGCGGCCGGGAACGGCTACGTCATCGCCGACCACATCGCCGAGCGAAAAGCCGCGGACGTCGACTTCACGTGGCGGACGGTCCGCGACCGCGTCCGCGACCAGGGGGCCTACCTCGTCGTCACGACGACCACTCCCGCCGAGCCGGCCGATGTGGACGCCGTCGCCCAGGTGAGCTGGGTCCCGCCCGACCTGCGGAAGGTGCTGCTGGCCCGGCTCGCCGGTCTCGAGGACGCCGAACGGATCAGCGAGCAGCTCTTCGAGGCCTGTCCCGGCGGCGGGCGGCTCGGCGACCTGGTCGCGGTGGCGGCCGCGCTCAACGAGGGGAAGACACTGGACGAGGCGCTGCCGAAGCTGGACGCGTCCCTGCAGGACCGCGTCCGGGCGTGGTTCGACGAGGAGCGCGACGAGCGTGACTACCTGGCCGTCACCGCGCTGGCCTTCCTCGACGGCGCGCGGCAGCGCACCTTCGAGTCCGCGTTGGGCCGGCTGGAAACCAAGCTCGCCGAGACGGTCGTGACGAGGGAGCCGGAAGCAGTCGAACGGCAGCAGCCCGAGCTGCTGCGCAAGCACCGGCTCAAGCTCTACGCTCACGACAGCCTGATCAAGATCGAGCGCGTCGGTTCGGACGGCGTCGCGCGGCACTGCCCGCTCTTCAGGGAGCCGAGGTACCGCGGGTTCGTCCTCGCGGAGCTGTGGGCCCGCGAGGAAGCGCCGTTCTGGGACGGCGTCTCGGCGTGGCTGGACGAAGTGATGCCGCAGGAAGGTCTGCGGGTCGCCGCCGGCCTTGCCGAGCTCGCGCGGTACGCCTTCGACGAGGTCGACGACATCCTGGCGCCGTGGGCCGACGGGCAGCAGGGCTGGCCCGGCCAGACCACCGCGACGCACGTGCTGTGGCTGCTGAGCTACGACGAAGCGCTGGCACCGGAGGCCCTGCGGCTGGCCGCGAACTGGGCGGGCCGCGGCACCCCCGCCGAACGGTGGACCGGGGCGGTCGCGCTGAGCGGCGAACTCGGCGCGCGCTACCCGCACGAGGCGGCCAACCGCCTGTGGCAGCTGATCCACCAGAGCCACACGGTGACCGGCGACGCGCACGTCGCGCTCGCCGGCCTGTTCGTCACGCTCACCCGGCGGACCGAGGGCGCCGGGATCGTGCTGACGCTGCTGGACGGGAAGCTTCGGCGGCTGGCCAAGCCCGGCGCGACGCCGGAACTCGCGCGTGTCACGACGCGCGCGATCCTCAGCGTTCTCGCCGCGCGTGACCGGATCACCGGCCGCCACGCCGCGATCACCTACCTCTGCGACGCGCGCGAGCGGGCCGCACCGGTCGAAGGCCGGCTGTGGGCCGCGGTGCTGCGCAACCGGCCCACCCGCAAACGCGCTCTCACCGTGCTGCGGGCGGCCCTCGACGACCTCAAGCACCTCTGCGACGACCCGGTCGCCGTCGCGACCTCGCTGGGCGAGGCCATCTCGACGGCGTTGTCGCCGGGGGAAGCCGACCATCTCCGCGCGGACTTCGCCGCGCTCGAAGCCCGCACCCACGAGGACAGTTCCCCGCTGGTCGAGCACCTGCTCGCCGCGATCGCCCACCTGCACCGAGAGGCTGCCGCACTGCCATGACCGAGCCCTACCCGATCGTCGAGCAGCGATCCCTGGACCCCGCCCAGGTCAGGGGGAAGTTCTTCTGGCGCAAGGAATACCGCCGGCACGACGAGCTGCCCCGGCCGAACGCGCACCAGGTGTTCGTCTACCGCGTCGACGGTGAGTACGTCCTCGACAGCGCCCAGCGGCGGCTGGACGAAGAGCAGGTCGTCAACGCCACGCACGTCAGCCTGGTCGACCTGACCCGCGACGCCGAAGTGCTCGTGGAGCTGGCCATCCCGTGCGTCGAAGCCGAAGACTTCACCATGCGCGTCACGTTCGTCTGCACGGTGACCGACGCCGTCAGCGTCGTGCGCGAAGGCCGCGGTGACGCCCAGACGCTCCTGCGGGCCTATCTCAAGAGCCACCACCGGATCTTCGAGCTCGGGCTGAAGTACCGGCTCGACGAAGTCAACGAGGTTCGCCGGGACGTCAACGCCCAGGTGAAGGCCTTCACCACCCTCAAGCCTCCGGTGATCTCGGGGATCGCCGTCGAACTGCGCAGCGTCGAAGTGCTCACGCCGGACGAGGTCCGGCAGCTCATGGGGAACCGCCGCAGCATCGAATACCAGCACGAGCTGAACACGACGCAGCAGCGCCTGGACCACTCGCTGACGAAGGACCGCCAGCACAACGACCAGCTGCTCGGCACCGAACGACTGATCCACGAGCAGCGGCTGGACCGGGAGCGCACCCACCACACCGGCGTCGTCGAGGCCGAACGGCAGCGGTACGAGCTCAAGCTGCGGGGCGAGCGGAACGACTTCGAGCGGGAGCAGCGCGGGCACGATCGCGAGGAGATCACGGCGCTCGCCTCGATCATTCGTGACAACCCGGACAGCGCGCTGGCCAACGCCTATGTGACGGGTTCACTCGACGCGACCGAACTGGCCGAGCGGCTGCTGACCGAAAACCGCCACCGCGCCGAGATCGAGCGCATGGAGCGGCAGGCCGAGTTCGACCGCGAGCACGAAGAGTGGCTCCTCGAAACCGAGCGGGGCAACGAACAGCGTCGCTGGGAGCGGGAGGACCACGGTCGCGCGCGGGCCGACACCTGGCGCGCGAAGGAGATCAGGCTCGAAGTGGTCCGGGAGCTCGCCAAGCGTGGCCACCTCGACATGACGAACCTGAACGCGAACCAGCTGATCGCCGAGCTCACCGGGGCCGAGCCGCCGGAAGAGATCGAGCAAGGGGCCAAGCCGGAGCTGGCCGCGGCGCAGGCCGAAGCCGACGACGACACCGGGGTGAGGGAAGAGGATGTCAGTTGACACCGAGGCGCCCACCCGGGGCGCCCTGCCGCCGGACGTCCCCCTGGGCACGTACCGGCCGGTCGACCCGCACCGCGGGCCGGGCCGGTGGCTGCGGGGCCTGGCCGGGGTCCGCGAGGAGATCCTGGACTGGGTCCCGGAGGAACGGCCGAGGTACACGCGGCTCGGTGCCATCATCTTCAACACCGGCCTGCTCGCCGGGGTGTCGCTGCTGGTCGCGCTGACCACCCTGACGACGGTGCCCTGGGTGCTCCTGCTGCCGGCCGGCGTGCTCTGGGCGTACGTCATCATCAGCTTCGACGGCTGGCTCATCGCCAGCACGCACGGCATGCTCGGCGCGGGCAAGGCGAAGGTGATCGTCCCCCGGCTGGTGATCTCGCTGCTGATGGGTGCGGTGATCGCGGAGCCGCTGGTGCTGTGGGTCTTCCAGCCCGCCATCCACAAGGAGGTCCTGGACGGCAGGCAGAACGAGCTGTCGGGCTACGAAAGCCAGTACCGGCATTGCAACCCCGAAGGGGCACCGGCGCTGAAGACGCCCGATTGCGCGGACTTCCAGCTGGTCATCAAGGACTCGCCGGAGGCAGCGCAGCAGGAACTCGACAAGGCCGTCAAGAACCGCGACGCGGCGAAGTCCGAGTACGACGCCCTCTACGCCCAGTGGGACGGGCTGGAGAAGCTGGCCCGCGCGGAGTGCAGCGGCGCCCGGGGTGAAGGGCTCACGGGCGTGGCGGGCGACGGTCCCGAATGCGACCGGAACCGGCAGGTGGCCGACCGCTTCCGCGACGACAACCGGCTCGAACGGCGGCAGGCCGACCTGACCGCGGCCAACACGCGGATCGACGAGCTGACCAGGGCGCTGGGTGGCGCCAAGCAGACCGCCGGACGGCAGATCAGCGAGGCCATCACCGCGAAGGTCGCCGAGAAGCGCGAGAACCAGGGCTCGATCGGCATCCTCGACGAGGACGAGGCGCTCGGGCGGCTCGCCGAGCGCAGCGGGTTCGTCTCCGCGGCGCAGTGGCTGGTGCGGCTGCTGCTGATCGCGATCGACTGCCTCCCGGCGCTGACCAAGCTGATGAGCTCGTCGACGGCCTACGACGTGCTCGTCTCCCGGCAGGTCGAGGTCGCGCGCCGGCTGCACGACCGGCACGTCACGCTGCGGGAACGGCAGGACAGCGCGGACAACGACGTCTGGCTGCAGCGCACCGAGTACAACCTGCGGACCCGGATCGGCAGCATCGAGGAGGCCGACCGGTCCGCCCGCGCCGAGCGGGAGTCCGGTTTGGATGCCGAGATCGACGCGCTGGCCGCGAAGCTGCGCAACCAGTCGTAGGGGAGGTGCGGGGAAGGCCACGCCGAGGGACCCGGAGTCTCTCGGTGTGGCCTTCCGGCCGGGTGAGGGCCCCGGCGACGTGGTGCGTCGGCGCCCCACTCCACGCTCCCGGACCGGGGACGTCGTCCGGCGGGTTCCGGCGGCGCCCGGCACCATGGGGACATGACACCCGTCACGAAGCGCCTCACGGTGGTGGCCGTCGTGCTGATCACGGCGGGCGCGGTCCTGCTGTCGGCGGGCTCGCTCGGCTACCAGGCGACGTCCGACCGGCCCGACGCCAACATCGGCGCCGGGCTCGCCCTCATCGCCGGGCCATACGTCGTCGGCCTCGGCCTCGTGTTCGCGCTGTCGGCGGCCTTGACCCACCTCGCGACACGTCGCCGCTGAGCCCGTCACCCTGCGTGAGCAATGGGCGAGAGTGTGACACACGGAACGGTCGCTCCGGTCCCGCTGCGCGTCATCCGACCGGGTAATGGGTAGGTTTCGGCGCAGGGGAAGCTAGGGACGACGCGCTAGGAGTGTGTGATGACCAGCACCGAAGGGGCCGGACGGCCCGACGAAGAACCGAAGTCGACGGGGAGCCACGCGGCCCCCGAGGGAGCTGGCGTGCACCCGCTCATCGACCTGTCCCGGGACCCCAACCCCGGAAAACCGGACCACGCGAAGCCGGACGAAGACTGAGTTCACCGGCGTGACCTGACGGAGCCGTGCCGGCCGGGCGCGGCTCTGCCGGCAGCTTCGTGAACGAGTCGCTCACCTCGCCCGGACCCGGGAAAGAGTCGTTCACGCCGTGCCTTCAAGGTGTGGACGGCCGTGGGCCGGGGTAACCGGCCCACGGGCCGGAACATCCGGCGTTCCGTCGCTGTTGAGAGGTAAGCTGCAGGTTCGCCGACCTACAGACCCCCCGCCGCGCTCCGTCCGGATCCGGGCGGGTATCTTTGGAGACCGTGCCCGGCATGCGTCGGGCCGCTCCGCGTGCCGTGCGCATGGACGGGGTGCTCAGGCACCTGGTCACCGGCTTCGGCAGGTCGGAGTTCCGACGGAAATCCCTCCGGGAAGTTACCGGTCGTCAGACCGTGACGCGGGCCGACACGCCCGACCGCGGGGGCCGGTGAAGACACGAAGAAGCAGATCACGACAGGAAGCTGGTCCATTGCCCACGATCCAGCAGCTGGTCCGCAAGGGCCGCCAGGACAAGGCTGCCAAGCAGAAGACCGCGGCCCTCAAGGGGAGCCCGCAGCGGCGTGGCGTGTGCACTCGCGTGTACACCACGACCCCCAAGAAGCCGAACTCGGCGCTGCGCAAGGTCGCGCGTGTGAAGCTGACCAGCGGCATCGAGGTCACCGCCTACATCCCCGGTGAGGGCCACAACCTGCAGGAGCACTCGATGGTGCTCGTGCGTGGTGGTCGTGTGAAGGACCTTCCGGGTGTCCGTTACAAGATCATCCGCGGTTCTCTCGACACCCAGGGTGTGAAGAACCGTAAGCAGGCGCGCAGCCGGTACGGCGCGAAGAAGGAGAAGAGCTAATGCCCCGCAAGGGTCCGGCCCCGAAGCGGCCGCTGATCTCCGACCCCGTCTACGCCTCCCCGCTGGTCACCCAGCTGGTGAACAAGGTGCTGAAGGACGGCAAACGGTCCCTGGCCGAGCGCATCGTGTACGGCGCCCTCGAAGGCGCTCGCGAGAAGACGGGCACCGACCCGGTCGTCACGCTGAAGCGCGCCCTCGACAACGTGAAGCCCACCATCGAGGTGAAGAGCCGCCGCGTTGGTGGTGCCACCTACCAGGTGCCGATCGAGGTCAAGCCGGGTCGCTCCACCACCCTGGCGCTGCGCTGGCTGGTCTCCTTCTCGCAGGCCCGCCGCGAGAAGACGATGATCGAGCGCCTGCAGAACGAGCTCCTCGACGCGTCCAACGGCCTCGGGGCCAGCGTGAAGCGCCGCGAGGACACGCACAAGATGGCCGAGTCCAACCGGGCCTTCGCGCACTACCGCTGGTGATGACCGCCCGGCTGTCGACCAAGCCATGCCGGGCCCCAAGCTTGAGAACAGGGGAACACTCTCGTGGCACGTGACGTGCTGACCGACCTGAACAAGGTCCGCAACATCGGCATCATGGCCCACATCGACGCCGGCAAGACGACGACCACCGAGCGGATCCTGTTCTACACCGGGGTCAACTACAAGATCGGTGAAGTCCACGACGGCGCCGCCACCATGGACTGGATGGAGGAGGAGCAGAAGCGGGGTATCACCATCACCTCGGCTGCGACCACCACCTTCTGGGACGACCACCAGATCAACATCATCGACACCCCGGGCCACGTCGACTTCACCGTCGAGGTGGAGCGCAACCTCCGGGTGCTCGACGGCGCGGTCGCGGTGTTCGACGGCAAGGAAGGCGTCGAGCCGCAGTCCGAGCAGGTCTGGCGGCAGGCGGACAAGTACGACGTCCCGCGCATCTGCTTCGTCAACAAGATGGACAAGCTCGGCGCGGACTTCTACTACACGGTCAAGACGATCAGCGATCGTCTCGGCGTCCGGCCGCTGGTCATCCAGCTGCCGATCGGTGCCGAGAACGACTTCGAAGGCGTCGTCGACCTGGTCCGCATGAAGGCGCTGACCTGGCGTGGCGAGGTCCAGAAGGGCGAGGACTACTCCGTCGAGGAGATCCCGGCCGAGCTCGCCGACAAGGCGGCCGAGTACCGGGAGAAGCTGGTCGAGGCCGTCGCCGAGACCGACGACGCCCTGATGGAGAAGTTCCTCGAGGGTGAGGAGCTGACGGAAGCCGAGATCAAGTCCGGCATCCGCAAGCTCACCATCACCCGCGAGGCCTTCCCGGTGCTGGCCGGTTCCGCGTTCAAGAACAAGGGCGTGCAGCCCATGCTCGACGCGGTCGTCGACTACCTGCCGACCCCGCTGGACGTCCCGGCCGTCGAGGGCCTGCTGTCCGACGGCGAGACCGTCGTGTCCCGCAAGGCCTCGGTGGACGAGCCGTTCGCCGCGCTCGCGTTCAAGATCGCCGCGCACCCGTTCTTCGGCAAGCTGACCTACATCCGGGTGTACTCGGGCAAGGTCGCCGCCGGCGCGCAGGTCATCAACGCGACCAAGGAGCGCAAGGAGCGCATCGGGAAGATCTTCCAGATGCACTCCAACAAGGAGAACCCGGTCGACGACGCCCAGGTCGGCCACATCTACGCGGTCATCGGGCTGAAGGACACCACCACGGGTGACACCCTGGCGGACCCGCAGAACCCGATTGTGCTGGAGTCGATGACGTTCCCCGAGCCGGTCATCCGGGTCGCGATCGAGCCGAAGACGAAGGCCGACCAGGAGAAGCTGTCCCTGGCGATCCAGAAGCTGGCCGAAGAGGACCCGACGTTCCAGGTCAAGCTGGACGAGGACACCGGCCAGACGATCATCGCGGGCATGGGCGAGCTGCACCTCGAGGTGCTGGTGAACCGGATGAAGTCCGACTACAAGGTCGAGGCGAACATCGGTAAGCCGCAGGTCGCCTACCGCGAGACGATCAAGAAGACGGTCGAGAAGCTCGACTACGTCCACAAGAAGCAGACCGGTGGTTCCGGCCAGTTCGCGAAGGTCATCGTGAAGCTGGAGCCGCTCGAGCGCACCGACGGCGCGCTCTACGAGTTCGACAACAAGGTGACCGGTGGTCGCGTGCCGCGGGAGTACATCCCGTCGGTCGACGCGGGCGCGCAGGACGCGATGCAGTACGGCGTCCTGGCCGGCTACCCGCTCGTCGGGTTGAAGTTCACCCTGTTGGATGGTGCGTACCACGAGGTCGACTCTTCGGAGATGGCGTTCAAGATCGCCGGTTCCATGGCGATGAAGGAAGCCGCGAAGAAGGCCGGCCCGGTGATCCTGGAGCCGATGATGGCGGTCGAGGTGACCACGCCCGAGGACTACATGGGCGATGTCATCGGTGACCTCAACTCCCGCCGTGGTCAGATCCAGGCCATGGAGGAGCGGTCCGGTACCCGTGTCGTGAAGGCACTGGTCCCGCTGTCGGAGATGTTCGGCTACGTCGGCGACCTGCGGTCCCGCACCCAGGGCCGGGCGAACTACTCCATGGTGTTCGACTCCTACGCCGAGGTTCCCGCGAACGTCGCGAAGGAAATCATCGCGAAGGCGACGGGGGAGTAACTCCCCCACCGCGCGCGGGCATTAAGGGACTCTCCTGAACGTCCGCAGCACCGACGAAGGAACATTCGAGGGCTGGCAGCCACGCCGGCCCCCGAGCACAAAGCGAAATCAGTCCAGGAGGACATTCCAGTGGCGAAGGCGAAGTTCGAGCGGAGCAAGCCGCACGTCAACATCGGGACCATCGGTCACGTCGACCACGGCAAGACCACGCTGACCGCGGCGATCACCAAGGTTCTGCACGACAAGTACCCGGATCTCAACGAGTCGCGTGCGTTCGACCAGATCGACAACGCGCCCGAAGAGAAGCAGCGCGGCATCACGATCAACATCTCGCACGTCGAGTACCAGACCGAGAAGCGTCACTACGCGCACGTCGACGCCCCCGGTCACGCGGACTACATCAAGAACATGATCACCGGTGCCGCCCAGATGGACGGCGCGATCCTGGTGGTCGCCGCGACCGACGGCCCGATGCCGCAGACCCGTGAGCACGTGCTGCTCGCCCGCCAGGTCGGCGTGCCCTACATCGTGGTCGCGCTGAACAAGGCCGACATGGTCGACGACGAGGAGATCCTCGAGCTCGTCGAGCTGGAGGTCCGCGAGCTGCTGTCCTCGCAGGAGTTCCCGGGCGACGACGCCCCGGTCGTGCGCGTTTCGGGCCTCAAGGCGCTCGAGGGCGACGAGAAGTGGGGCGAGGCCGTCCTCGAGCTGATGACCGCGGTCGACGACAACGTGCCGGACCCGGTGCGTGAGCTCGACAAGCCGTTCCTCATGCCGATCGAGGACGTCTTCACGATCACCGGTCGCGGCACCGTCGTCACCGGCCGCGTCGAGCGTGGCGTGGTCAACGTGAACGAAGAGGTCGAGATCGTGGGTATCCGCGAGAAGTCGACCAAGACCACCGTCACCGGTGTCGAGATGTTCCGCAAGCTGCTGGACCAGGGCCAGGCGGGCGACAACGTCGGCCTCCTCGTCCGCGGTATCAAGCGCGAGGACGTCGAGCGCGGCCAGGTCGTCGTGAAGCCGGGCACCACCACCCCGCACACCGAGTTCGAGGGCCGGGTCTACATCCTGTCCAAGGACGAGGGTGGTCGTCACACGCCGTTCTTCAACAACTACCGCCCGCAGTTCTACTTCCGTACCACGGACGTGACCGGCGTCGTGACCCTCCCCGAGGGCACCGAGATGGTCATGCCGGGCGACAACACGGACATCAGCGTCGTGCTGATCCAGCCGATCGCCATGGATGAGGGTCTGCGTTTCGCCATCCGCGAGGGTGGCCGGACCGTCGGCGCGGGCCAGGTTACCAAGATCAACAAGTGATTCGACGCCCCGCTCGGGGGTGATACACCCCCGGGTCAGGGGCGTCAAATCACGTGTGCGACACTATTCAGGTTGCTCGTCCTGGGGCGGCCGATCCTCATCGGGTTCTATCCGACCGAGGTTCCGGCCGCCCCCGTGCGAGTGGCCACGGTCCGCGGAGCATCTCTCCTTCGGGTGAGGCGAGCGGGCAAAGGCAGTGAGACGGCAGTGCTTGCAAAAGCGGCGCCGGCTCATGGCCTCCTCACGTTGAGGAAGACCAGGCAAGACGACGATCCCGCGGGATCCGTCTGTGCGTCGGGCGCGACACGCCCGACCGCGTGGACCGGGGACAGGGCCGTTGAACTGCGGAAACCCAGGCCGAGGTGGCAACACCGAGCCGGGTTTGTGAGAAGCGGCACGAGACGACAAGGAACGAGCAGCCACCATGGCGGGACAGAAGATCCGCATCCGGCTCAAGGCCTACGACCACGAGGCGATCGACACCTCGGCGCGCAAGATCGTGGAAACGGTCACGCGCACCGGTGCCCGGGTTGTCGGGCCGGTGCCGCTGCCCACCGAGAAGAACGTTTACTGCGTCATCCGCTCGCCGCACAAGTACAAGGACTCGCGCGAGCACTTCGAGATGCGCACGCACAAGCGTCTGATCGACATCCTCGACCCGACGCCGAAGACGGTAGACGCGCTCATGCGCATCGACCTGCCGGCGAGCGTCGACGTCAACATCCAGTAAGCGTTGGGCGAGCGGCGGAGATAAGAGACTCATGTCTGACAGGCAGATGAAGGGCATCCTGGGCACCAAGCTCGGCATGACCCAGGTCTTCGACGAGCAGAACCGGATTGTCCCGGTCACTGTCGTCAAGGCCGGTCCGAACGTGGTCACCCAGGTTCGGACCCAGGACAAGGACGGCTACACGGCCGTGCAGCTGGCGTTCGGCGCGGTCGACCCGCGCAAGGTGAACAAGCCGCGCACCGGCCACTTCGACAAGGCGGGCGTGACGCCGCGCCGGTTCCTCGCCGAGCTGCGCACCACCGACGCCGAGACCTACGAGGTCGGCCAGGAGATCACCGCCGAGGTGTTCGCCGCCGGCGTCGAGGTCGACGTGACCGGTACCAGCAAGGGCAAGGGCTACGCGGGCGTCATGAAGCGCCACGGCTTCAAGGGCCAGGGCGCGAGCCACGGTGCCCAGGCCGTGCACCGCAAGCCGGGTTCCATCGGTGGCTGTGCCACCCCCGGCCGCGTCTTCAAGGGCCTGCGTATGGCGGGCCGGATGGGCAACGACCGGGTCACCACGCAGAACCTGACCGTGCACGCCGTGCGTGCCGACGACGGCCTGCTGCTGATCAAGGGCGCTGTGCCCGGTCCCAAGGGCGGCGTGCTGTTCGTTCGCAGCGCCGCGAAGGGTGGTAACTCCGAATGACAAGCGTCGAGCTGAAGACCCCGGCCGGTAAAGCCGACGGCACCGTGGACCTCCCCGAGGAGATCTTCGACGTGCAGGCCAACGTCGCGCTGATGCACCAGGTGGTGGTGGCCCAGCAGGCCGCCGCGCGCCAGGGCACGCACGACACCAAGACCCGCGGCGAAGTCCGCGGTGGTGGCAAGAAGCCGTACCGGCAGAAGGGCACCGGCCGCGCCCGCCAGGGTTCGACCCGCGCCCCGCAGTTCGTCGGCGGTGGCGTCGTCCACGGCCCCACGCCGCGTGACTACTCCCAGCGCACCCCGAAGAAGATGAAGGCCGCCGCCCTGCGTGGCGCCCTCTCCGACCGGGCGCGCGCCGGCCAGCTGCACATCGTCACCGAACTGGTGTCCGGTGAGAAGCCGTCGACCAAGGCTGCCAAGAGCGTGCTCGCCGCGGTGACGCAGGCGAAGCGCGTGCTCGTGGTGCTGGACCGGGCCGACGAGTTCAGCTGGGTTTCCCTGCGGAACCTGCCCGAGGTGCACCTGCTCTGGGCGGACCAGCTCAACACCTACGACGTGCTGGTCAACGACGACGTCGTGTTCACCAAGGCCGCGTACGACGCGTTCGTCGCCGGCCCCGTCCGCGGTAAGGCCGTCAAGGCTTCCGCGCGGTCGGGCGAGGTCACGGAAGGGAGTGACGAGAAGTGAGTTCGGTCGCCATTCCGGACCCCCGCGACATCCTGCTCGCGCCGGTCATCTCCGAGAAGTCCTACGGGCTGCTCGAGGACCACAAGTACACGTTCATCGTCCGTCCGGACGCCAACAAGACCCAGGTCAAGATCGCGGTCGAGAAGGTGTTCGGCGTCAAGGTGGTCAGTGTCAACACGGCCAACCGCAAGGGCAAGCGTAAGCGGACTCGCGCCGGCTTCGGCAAGCGCAAGGACACCAAGCGCGCCATCGTGACTCTTTCGCCTGAGAGCAAGGCGATTGAGATCTTCGGCGGACCCACCGCGTAAAGGACTGAGCTGACAATGGGCATCCGCAAGTACAAGCCGACGACCCCCGGTCGTCGTGGTTCGAGCGTCTCGGACTTCGCCGAGATCACCCGCTCCACTCCGGAGAAGTCGCTGCTGCGTCCGCTGAGCGGAACGGGCGGTCGCAACTCGTCCGGCAAGATCACCACCCGGCACAAGGGTGGCGGCCACAAGCGTGCTTACCGCGTCATCGACTTCCGTCGCCACGACAAGGACGGCATCCCGGCCAAGGTCGCGCACATCGAGTACGACCCCAACCGCACCGCGCGCATCGCGCTGCTGCACTACGCCGACGGCGAGAAGCGCTACATCATCGCGCCGGAGAAGCTGAAGCAGGGCGACACCGTCGAGAACGGCCCGCGGGCCGACATCAAGCCGGGCAACAACCTGCCGCTCCGCAACATCCCGGTCGGCACCGTGGTCCACGCGATCGAGCTCCGCCCCGGTGGCGGCGCGAAGATGGCGCGGTCCGCGGGCGCGAAGGTGCAGCTCGTCGCCAAGGACGGACCGTACGCCCAGCTGCGTCTCCCCTCGGGCGAGATCCGCAACGTGGACGTGCGCAACCGCGCCACGGTCGGCGAGGTCGGCAACTCCGAGCACGCCAACATCAACTGGGGCAAGGCCGGCCGTAACCGCTGGCGGGGCAAGCGCCCCACCGTCCGTGGTGTCGTCATGAACCCGGTCGACCACCCGCACGGTGGTGGTGAGGGTAAGACCTCCGGTGGTCGCCACCCGGTCAACCCGAACGGTAAGCCCGAGGGCCGCACGCGCCGCCGCAAGGCATCCGACGCGATGATCGTCCGCCGTCGCCGTACCGGCAAGAACAAGCGCTGAGCAGGAGGTAGAAGACAATGCCACGTAGCCTCAAAAAGGGCCCCTTCGTGGACGACCACCTGCTCAAGAAGGTGGACGTTCTCAACGAGTCGGGCAAGAAGACCGTGATCAAGACTTGGTCGCGGCGCTCCACGATCATCCCGGATTTCCTGGGTCACACGATCGCGGTGCACGACGGCCGCAAGCACGTCCCGGTGTTCGTCACCGAGGCGATGGTGGGTCACAAGCTGGGCGAGTTCGCCCCGACGCGGACCTTCAAGGGCCACATCAAGGACGACCGCAAGTCGCGCCGCCGCTGAGCGGGCACGAAACCAGACAGAGGAAGTAGCGATGAACGCCCAGAACGACGCGACGACCGAGGCTGAACTGCCTACGGCGTACGCGCGGGCTCGCTTCGTCCGGGACTCGCCGACCAAGGTGCGCCGGGTGATCGAGCTCATCAAGGGACGTAGCGCCGCCGACGCTTTGGCCGTGCTCCGGTTCGCCCCGCAGGCGGCCAGCGAGCCGGTCGCGAAGGTGCTCGCCAGCGCCGTGGCCAACGCCGAGAACAACCTTCAGCTGGACCCGGACACCCTCTGGGTCAAGAACGCGTACGCCGACGAGGGCCCCACCCTCAAGCGCATCCGCCCGCGGGCCCAGGGCCGCGCGTACCGGATCCGCAAGCGGACCAGCCACATCACCGTCGAGGTGGAGTCGCGTCCGGCCGTCGCGCAGAAGGCTCAGAGCAAGAAGAAGGCAGGTGGCCGGTAGTGGGCCAGAAGATCAACCCGCACGGTTTCCGCCTGGGTATCACCACGGACTGGAAGTCGCGCTGGTACGCCGACAAGCAGTACGCCGAGTACGTGGCCGAGGACGTCAAGATCCGCAAGCTGCTGGCGACGGGCATGGAGCGCGCCGGCATCTCCAAGGTCGAGATCGAGCGCACCCGTGACCGCGTCCGCGTCGACATCCACACCGCCCGGCCGGGCATCGTCATCGGCCGCCGCGGCGCGGAGGCCGACCGGATCCGCGGCGCGCTGGAGAAGCTGACCAAGAAGCAGGTCCAGCTGAACATCCTCGAGGTCAAGAACCCCGAGGCCGACGCCCAGCTGGTCGCCCAGGCGGTCGCGGAGCAGCTCTCCAACCGCGTGGCGTTCCGCCGCGCGATGCGGAAGGCGATCCAGACCTCCATGCGCTCGCCGCAGGTCAAGGGCATCCGCGTGCAGTGCGGCGGTCGTCTCGGCGGTGCCGAGATGTCCCGCTCCGAGCACTACCGCGATGGCCGGGTCCCGCTGCACACGCTGCGTGCCGACATCGACTACGGCTTCTTCGAGGCCAAGACGACGTTCGGGCGCATCGGCGTCAAGGTGTGGATCTACAAGGGTGAGCTCGTCGGTGGCCTGAAGGCCCGCGAAGCCCGTGACGCCGCCGAGCGCGCGCCGCGTCGCGAGCGCAGCGACCGTCCGGCCCGCCCGCGTCGCTCCGGCGCGTCGGGCACGACCGCCACTTCGACCGAAGCCGGTCGCGCCGCCGCCGCCGCCACGACCGAGGCGGCCCCGGCCACCGAGACCGCAGAAAAGACGGAGGGCTGAGACGTGCTCATCCCGCGCAGGGTCAAGCACCGGAAGCAGCACTCCCCGAAGCGCCACGGCGCCGCCAAGGGTGGCACGAAGGTCAGCTTCGGCGAGTACGGCATCCAGGCGCTTGAGCACAGCTACGTGACGAACCGGCAGATCGAGTCCGCTCGTATCGCCATGACCCGTCACATCAAGCGTGGCGGCAAGGTGTGGACGACGATCTACCCGGACCGCCCGCTGACGAAGAAGCCGGCCGAGACCCGGATGGGTTCCGGTAAGGGTTCGCCCGAGTGGTGGATCGCCAACGTGAAGCCGGGCCGCGTGATGTTCGAGATCAGCTTCCCGAACGAGGAGACCGCCCGCGAGGCGCTCCGTCGCGCGATCCACAAGCTGCCCATGAAGTGCCGCATCGTGACCCGTGAAGGTGGTGAGTTCTGATGGCGAACGCAGGTGCCTTGGCATCGGAGCTGCGTGAGCTCACCGCGGAAGAGCTCGTCCTGCGTCTGAAGGAATACAAGGAGGAGCTCTTCAACCTCCGCTTCCAGATGGCGACCGGGCAGCTCGACAACAACCGCCGTCTGCGCACCGTCCGCACGGACATCGCGCGGATCTACACGGTCATGCGCGAGCGCGAACTCGGCCTGTCCGTTGCCCCCGACTCCGAGAGTGAAGGTGCCGCATGAGCGAGCCCACCACCGAGGAGACGCCGGCCCGGAACGACCGCAAGGTCCGTGAGGGCTACGTCGTCTCGGACAAGATGAACAAGACGATCGTGGTCGAGCTCGAGGACCGCAAGAAGCACCCCCGCTACTCGAAGGTCGTCCGCACCACCACCAAGGTGAAGGTGCACGACGAGAACAACGAGGCCGGAGAGGGCGACCGGGTCACCCTGATGGAGACCCGCCCGCTGTCCGCGGCGAAGCGGTGGCGCCTGGTGCAGATCGTGGAGAAGGCCAAGTAAGCAGGGCTCTTCGGAGTCTTTAGTTCCGCAAGGCTCGCCAATGTGATCTCACAAGCGGGCGAGAACCGGCGCGACATACAGGAGTTGACGTGATCCAGCAGGAGTCGCGGCTTCGGGTAGCCGACAACACGGGTGCGAAGGAAATTCTCTGCATCCGCGTTCTCGGTGGCTCCGGGCGGCGCTACGCCGGCATCGGTGACATCATCGTCGCCACCGTGAAGGACGCCATCCCGGCTGCCGGGGTGAAGAAGGGCGACGTCGTCAAGGCTGTCATCGTCCGCACGGTCAAGGAGCGTCGTCGTCCGGACGGTTCCTACATCCGGTTCGACGAGAACGCCGCCGTGCTCATCAAGAACGACAACGAGCCCCGGGGCACTCGCATCTTCGGCCCGGTGGGCCGCGAGCTGCGCGACCGAAAGTTCATGAAGATCATTTCGCTCGCGCCGGAGGTGTTGTAAGCCATGAAGGTGAAGAAGGGCGACACGGTCGTCGTCATCGCCGGCAAGGACAAGGGCGCCAAGGGCAAGGTCATCCAGGCTTACCCCGAGCGCGACCGCGTGCTGGTCGAGGGCGTGAACCGGATCAAGAAGCACACGCGGATCAGCCAGACCCAGCGCGGCGCGCAGTCCGGTGGCATCGTCACGCAGGAGGCGCCCATCCACGTCTCGAACGTGATGGTCGTCGACTCGGACGGCAAGCCGGCCCGGGTGGGTTACCGCATCGGCGAGGACGGCAAGAAGGTCCGGATCTCGCGCCGGAACGGTAAGGACATCTGATGACCACCGCAGAGAAGATCGCGCCGCGCCTCAAGGTGCGGTACCGCGAGGAGATCAAGGGCCAGCTGCAGGCGGAGTTCTCCTTCGTCAACGTCCACCAGATTCCGGGCGTCACGAAGGTCGTCGTGAACATGGGTGTCGGTGACGCCGCCCGTGACAGCAAGCTGATCGAGGGTGCGGTCCGCGACCTCGCCGCGATCACCGGCCAGAAGCCGGAAGTCCGGAAGGCCCGCAAGTCCATCGCGCAGTTCAAGCTGCGTGAAGGCCAGCCGATCGGCGCGCGCGTCACGCTGCGCGGCGACCGCATGTGGGAGTTCCTCGACCGCCTGCTGACCATCGCGCTGCCGCGTATCCGCGACTTCCGCGGGCTTTCGCCGAAGCAGTTCGACGGCCACGGCAACTACACGTTCGGTCTCAACGAGCAGTCGATGTTCCACGAGATCGACCCGGACGCCATCGACCGCCCGCGCGGCATGGATGTCACCGTCGTCACGACCGCCACGAACGACGACGAGGGCCGGGCGCTGCTGCGCAAGCTCGGCTTCCCGTTCAAGGAGAACTGAGCCGATGGCCAAGAAAGCACTGGTCCACAAGGCCGCGAAGAAGCCGAAGTTCGCCGTGCGCGGCTACACCCGCTGCCAGCGGTGCGGCCGCCCGCACGCCGTGTTCCGCAAGTTCGGGCTCTGCCGGATCTGCCTTCGCGAGATGGCGCACGCGGGCGAGCTGCCCGGTGTCCGCAAGTCCAGCTGGTAAGAGCTTCTTTTTAACTCCCACTTCGCCACAGGCCCTGCCGCCCGCATTCCGGGCGGCGGGGAACCAGGGCGAGAAAGGTTGACAGGTCACCATGACGATGACCGACCCCATCGCAGACTTCTTGACGCGTCTGCGTAACGCGAACTCGGCGTACCACGACGAGGTCAAGCTCCCGCACTCGAAGCTCAAGGCGAACATCGCCGAGATTCTCAAGCGTGAGGGTTACATCGCGGGTTACCACGATGAGCCGGGCGAGAAGCACAAGAACCTCGTCGTCGAGCTCAAGTACGGACCCAACCGTGAGCGGAGCATCGCCGGCCTGCGGCGCGTCTCCAAGCCCGGTCTGCGGATCTACGCCAAATCGACCGAACTGCCGTCCGTCCTCGGCGGGCTGGGCATCGCGATCATCTCGACGTCCGGTGGCCTGCAGACCGACCGGCAGGCCAAGCGCAACAGCGTGGGCGGCGAAGTCCTCGCCTACGTCTGGTAAGGGAAGGGGTACAGGCATGTCACGCATCGGAAAGCTGCCGGTCGCCGTCCCTTCCGGGGTCGAGGTGACCATCGACGGTCAGCAGATCAAGGTCAAGGGGCCCAAGGGCACCCTGGAGCACACCATCGCCGAGCCGATCACCGTCGAGCGCGGTGAAGACGGCACGCTGCAGGTGAAGCGCCCGGACGACGAGCGCACCTCCAAGGCGCTCCACGGGCTCACCCGCACACTGGTGAACAACCTCGTCGTCGGCGTCACCGCCGGCTACGAGAAGAAGATGGAAATCCACGGCGTGGGTTACCGCGTGCAGGCGAAGGGTTCGGACCTCGAGTTCGCTCTCGGCTACTCGCACCCGGTGAAGATCGAGGCCCCCGAGGGCATCACCTTCAAGGTGGAGACCCCGACCCGGTTCTCGGTCTCCGGCATCGACAAGCAGAAGGTCGGCCAGATCTCGGCCGTCATCCGCAAGCTGCGGCGCCCCGACCCCTACAAGGGCAAGGGCCTGCGCTACGAGGGTGAGAAGATCCGCCGCAAGGTCGGAAAGACGGGTAAGTGATCATGAGCGACACGACTACGAAGCGCAAGCCGGTGGGCAAGGACAGCTCGACCCGCCGCCGCGTCGCGAAGGCCCGTCGGCACTTCCGGCTCCGCAAGAAGGTCTCGGGCACGGACCAGCGTCCGCGCTTGGTCGTCAAGCGGTCTTCGCGGCACATCGCCGTGCAGGTCATCGACGACCTCGTCGGCCACACGCTGGCGTCGGCGTCCACCCTCGAGGCGGACGTCCGGTCGCTCGACGGCGACAAGAAGGCCAAGGCCGCCAAGGTCGGGGAACTCGTCGCCGCACGGGCGAAGAGCGCCGGGATCTCGGCTGTGGTGTTCGACCGTGGGGGCAACGCCTACCACGGCCGCATCGCCGCGCTCGCCGACGCCGCCCGTGAGGCGGGGTTGGAGTTCTGAGGATGATGCAGTTGCAGAAGCAGCATGGAGAGGAAGCCTGATGCCGGGACGTACACGGCAATTCGGCGGCGGACAGGGCGGACCCGGCGGGCAGGGCGGCAACGACCGCAATGAACGTCGCGGTGGCGGCCGGGACCGGCGCGACAGCGGCCGTGGCGGGGCCGGCCAGGACAAGACCCCGCACCTCGAGAAGGTCGTGACGATCAACCGCGTCGCCAAGGTCGTCAAGGGTGGTCGTCGCTTCAGCTTCACCGCCCTGGTGGTCGTCGGCGACGGCGACGGTCAGGTCGGCGTCGGCTACGGCAAGGCCAAGGAAGTTCCCGCGGCGATCGCCAAGGGCGTCGAGGAAGCGAAGAAGAACTTCTTCCGCGTTCCCCGCGTCGGTGGCACCATTCCTCACCCGATTACGGGTGAGGAAGCCGCCGGTGTCGTGCTGCTCCGTCCGGCGTCCGCCGGTACCGGCGTCATCGCCGGTGGTCCGGTGCGCGCGGTGCTGGAGTGCGCGGGCGTCCACGACGTGCTGTCGAAGTCGCTCGGCTCCGACAACGCGATCAACATCGTGCACGCGACCGTGGCGGCTCTGAAGGGTCTGCAGCGTCCCGAAGAGGTGGCGGCCCGTCGTGGCCTGCCGCTCGAGGACGTCGCTCCGGCCCGGATGCTGCGCCAGCGTGCGGGCCAGGGGGTCTGATCATGACTCAGCTCAAGGTCACCCAGGTCAAGAGCAAGATCGGCACGAAGCACGCTCACCGCGAGTCGCTGCGCACCCTCGGGCTGCGCAAGATCCGCCAGAGCGTCGTGCGTGAAGACACCCCCCAGGTGCGCGGCCTGATCCACACCGTCCGCCACCTGGTGGAGGTCGAGGAGGTCAAGGCATGACGGCCATCAAGATCCACCACCTGCGTCCGGCCCCGGGCGCGAAGCGCGAGAAGATGCGCGTCGGTCGTGGTGAAGGTTCGAAGGGCAAGACGGCCGGTCGCGGTACGAAGGGCACCAAGGCCCGGAAGAACGTGCCCGCCGGGTTCGAGGGTGGGCAGATGCCCATCCAGATGCGGCTCCCGAAGCTGCGTGGCTTCAAGAACCGCTTCCGCACCGAGTACCAGCCGGTGAACGTGGGCGACATCGCCCGCGTCTTCCCGGACGGCGGCACCATCGGTGCCGACGAGCTGGTCAAGGGCGGTCTGGTCCGCAAGGGCAAGCTGGTGAAGGTCCTCGGCAACGGCGACGTGAACGGCGTCAAGCTGGACATCACGGCGGACGCCTTCTCGGGCTCCGCCAAGGAGAAGCTCGAGGCGGCCGGCGGTTCGGCCACCACCAACTGAGCAGCGTGTAATACCCGAAGGCCCGCCTGGCACTCGTCAGGCGGGCCTTCGGCGTTCTTGTGGTGACGGCGGTCCGGCGGGGAGGATCGGCCGGGTGGAATCTCCCGTTCGCCCACAGCCGTGAATGGCCCATTGAGGGACTCTATGTCGGTGGGCAAGGCGGGCTGGC